>JACQWC010000221.1 GCA_016209635.1 Candidatus Rokuibacteriota bacterium
GCCTTGCGCTCGTCGCCGACACGCACGGCGAGTTGGCGAGCCAGGCCCACGACGAACCCCAGACGGTTCTGAAGATCACGCATATACGCTTCCCGAACGACCCAGCTCCAATCGAGAGTCGAGTACCGCAGCACGAGCCAGGGGAGTGCCTCGACGAGCCGCGGCTCGAGATCGTCCTGGGCGAGGGCGGTGAGAAGAACCTCGCCGGGGTTTTTCGGTGTCCAGGAACGGGAACGCAGGTAGGCGAACCCAGGGTATCCCAAACCTGCGACGTCCCGCGCCAGCGTTGCGGCGTCGAGGCGGGCTGGAAGTTCTCGCCGCGAGCGCGGCACGGCTGTCGGCGCGAGGTTGTAGCGCTTCGCGGCCCGGAGGGCGAGTCCCGGAGTCAGCCGGCGCTGGCCGCGCTCGAGCATGGCGAGGTACGGCTGAGACACGCCGAGACGTGCCGCGGCCTCCACCTGACTCCATCCCTTTGCGACCCGTGCCGCCCGAAGATCATACGTTCTCATGGCGGGTCCATATTATCACACTCATGTGATAGCACTCGAGCCGCACGCGTACCGCGGCCCTTGACCTCCGGCGCCGGCCGCCCGATACTGCCCCGGCGGCGTGGGGCGGCACGGCCCACAGAACGGACCTCATGCTCACGGTCAGCGGGCTCACCAAGCAGTTCGGGGGCTTCACCGCGCTCAACGGGGTGTCGTTCGAGGTCCGGGAGGGCGAGATCCTGGGCCTCATCGGGCCCAACGGCTCGTGCAAGACCACCGCGTTCAACTGCATCTCGGGCGCCCTGCCCCGCACGGCGGGGTCCATCCGCTTCCGCGGCGAGGAGATCGCGGGCCTGACCCCCGACGCGATCTGCCACCGGGGCATCGCGCGCACCTTCCAGATCCCGCGGCCGTTCCGCAAGCTCTCGATCCTCGAGAACGTGGCGGTCGCCGCCCACTTCGGCGGCGCGCAACGGAACGCCGAGGCCGAGGCCCGGCGCCGCGCGCGCGAGACGCTCGAGCTGGTCGGGCTCCCGGCCGACCCCGCCGCGTCCCCGGCCCTGCTCGGCGCGGGCGGGCTCAAGAAGCTCGAGCTGGCGCGGGCACTGGCGACGGGCCCGAAGCTCCTGCTGGCCGACGAGAGCCTGGGCGGCCTCGACCACGCCGAGATGAGCGGCGCCGTCGAGCTGCTCCGGCGCATCCGGGGCGAGCTGGGGATCACGATCGTCTGGGTGGAGCACATCATGGCCACGCTGATGCGGGTGGTGGACCGCGTGGTGGTGCTCGACCACGGCGAGACGATCGCCGAGGGCCGGCCGCTCGAGGTGGCCGAGGACCCGCGCGTCGTCGAGGCCTACCTCGGCGAGAAGATCGTGCTGGCGTGAGCCTCCTCGAGCTGCGCGGCGTCACCGCCGGCTACGGCCAGTTCACCGCGCTGTGGGACGTGAGCCTGTCGGTGGCGGCCGGCGAGGCGGTGGCGGTCGTCGGCCCGAACGGCGCCGGCAAGACGACGCTCCTGCGCGTGATCTCCGGCCTCATCGCCCCGCGCGCCGGCGGCCTCGCCTTCGACGGCGCCGCGCTCGGCGGCAAGCCCGCCTACGAGATCGTCGCCCACGGCGTCGCCCACGTGCCCGAGGGCCGGCGGATCTTCCCGGTCCTCACCGTGAGCGACAACCTCAAGATGGGCGCTTACCTGCCCGCGGCGCGGCGGCGGTTCGCCGAGAGCCTCGAGCGCGTGTACGCGCTGTTCCCGGTGCTCGCCGAGCGCCGGGCCCAGCGCGCCGGCAGCCTCTCGGGTGGTGAGCAGCAGATGCTGGCCATCGGGCGCGCGCTCATGTCGCGCCCGAAGCTGATCCTGCTCGACGAGCCCTCGATGGGCCTGGCCCCGGTGATGGTCCTCCGCGTCTTCGACCTGATCCGCCGCATCCGCGAGGAGGGCTACACGATCCTCGTGGTCGAGCAGAACGTGCGGCAGGTGCTCAAGCTGGTGGACCGCGCGTACCTGCTCGAGGTCGGCCGGATCAAGATGGAGGGCCGCGCCGCCGAGCTGGGCGAGCAGGACTTCGTGCGGAAGGCGTACGTGGGCCTGTGATCGAGCCGATCTTCCTCGCCGAGGCCGCGATCAACGGCATCATGCTGGGCGGGATCCTGGCGCTCCTGGCGCTCGGCCTGAATCTCATCTTCGGCGTCATCGACATCGTCTGGATCGCCTACGTCGACCTCGTGATGATCTGCATGTATCTCGTGTACTTCCTCGTGATGGTGTACGGGTGGCCCGTGTGGGCGGCGGGGGTGCTCGCGGTGGCGTTCGGCGCGCTCCTGGGCATCGGCGTCCATCTCCTGATCATCTGGCCCATCCTCGGGAGCCCGCCCGTGAACCAGCTGCTGGCGACCGGCGGGCTCCTCTTCTTCCTCCAGTCGTTCGCGACGTTTCTCTGGACGACCGACCACAAGACGGTCCGTCTCACCCTCCCCATCGTCGAGGTGGGCGGCATGTTCTTCTCGTTCGCGCGCTTGCTCGCCTTCGCCCTGTCGATCCTCGCCATGCTCGGCCTCTACCTCTTCCTGACCCGTACCTACATCGGCACGGCGATCCGCGCCGTCTCGCAGGACCGCGAGGCGATGGCCCTGATGGGCGCCAGCCCCCAGCGGGTGTACGTCGTCACCTCCGCGGTCGGGGGCGCGATGGCCGGGCTCGCCGCCGCGCTCCTCGCCATCCAGTACTCCGTGCACCCGTTCTTCGGCGCCGCATTCGGCCCCCTGACCTTCATGATCTGCGTCCTGGGCGGCCTCGGGAACATGGTCGGCGCCTTCGCGGCGTCGTTCGTCATGAGCGAGATCATCTCGCTCGGCGGCGTGGCCTGGTCCACCGAGATGGGCTACGTGATCGCCTTCGTCGTCTTCATCGTGATGATGTTCGCCCGACCGGGCGGCATCTTCGGAAGGCGCGTGTGACGCCGGCGCGCGGCGTCGGGGGGCTCCTCCTGGCGCTCCTGGCCCTCGCCCCGTGGGTGCCGATGGGCGGGATGCGACAGTACGTGCTCCACGTAGTGATCCAGATCTTCATCTGGTCCTTCATCGGCGGCGCCTGGTCGCTCATGGGCCGCTTCGGCCTCGTCTCGCTCGGGCACGGCGCGTTCCTCGGCCTCGGCGCCTACACGACGACGCTCCTGTGGAACTTCTTCGGCGTGACGCCCTGGCTCGGCGCCGTGGTGGCGGTGGCGCTCACGGCGGCGCTGGCGCTGATCGTCGCGTACCCCTGCTCCCGCTTCCAGGTCGTCGGCCACTATTTCGCCCTGGTGACGCTCGCCGTCGGCGAGGTCATCCGGCTCCTCCTGATCGCCGAGCGGAACTGGACGGGCGGCTCGCTCGGCCTGGCGCTCAAGCCCGCGGGCGCCGACAGCCTCCTCGCGATCCAGTTCGCCGACAAGCGCGTCTTCTACTACGGGTCGCTGGTCCTCTGGCTCCTGGGCCTCGTCGTCTGGGCGCGCGTCGACCGGTCGATGGCCCGCTCCGCCATGGAGGCGATCGGCGAGGACGAGCCGGCCGCGGCGTCCGTCGGGATCCACGTCACACGATTCAAGCTGGGGATCACGGTGCTGTCCGCCCTGCTCACGGCCCTGGGCGGGGTCGCCTACGCGCAGTACATCTCCTACGTGAACCCGGACACGCTCTCCGGCATCGGCGTCTCGCTCCGCATCGTCTTCGCCGTCGTCCTGGGCGGGATGTACTCGCTGCTCGGTCCCACGGTGGGCACGGCGCTCACGATCGCGCTCGGCGAGTACCTCCGCGTCGTCTTCGGCCTCAAGCTCATCGGCATGGCCGAGACCATCTACGGCCTGCTCCTGATCGTCTTCATCATCTTCCTGCCGGCCGGGATCTACGGGAGTGCCCGGGACCTCCTGCGGCGCCCCCGGGTGGCGCCGGCGCGCGCCGCCGCCTGAGGGACCCGAGCGTGCCGCGCTGGAGCGTCTTTCCCGAGAAGGAGCCGTCGAAGGAGATCCTCACGCTCGCGGGCCAGGTCGAGCGCGACGGGGGCCGCGTCCTCGCGATCTACGCGGAACCGGTCGGCGGTCGCTGGCAGATCTTCTGCCTCCTGCCGGCCTCCCGCGTCGAGGCGAGCCCCTACCAGCGGGACCTCTCGCCCGCTCACGTCAAGCGCCTCACCGAGGCGATCCGGAAACTCGACCGGTTCGTGGACCCGATCGTCGCGATCTCGCCCCGCCCGGGTATGTACTGGACGCCGAACGGCAACCACCGGCGTGCCGTCCTCGAGAAGCTCCGGGCCGAGTGGGTGCCGGCGATCCTCGTCGCCGAGCGCGAGGTGGCCTTCCAGGTGCTCCCGCTCAACACGGAGAAGGCGCACAACCTCCGCGAGCGCTCGCTCGAGGTGATCCGGATGTACCGCGCGCTCAGCGAGGCGCAGCCGACGAGCACCGAGGAGGACTGGATCTTCCAGTTCGAGTCGGCGCACCTGATCACGCTCGGGCTCCTCTACGAGGAGAACAAGCGGTTCGCCGGCGGCGCGTTTGCGCCGATCCTCCGTCGGGTCGACAAGTTCCTCCGGACCACGCTCCGGCGCGGGCTCGACGAGCGCGGCGAGCGAGCCGGGCTGGTCCGCGCGGCCGACGCGGCGCTGGCCGGGGTCGTCGCGAAGCTCAAGCGGCGCGGCGTCAACCACCCGTACGTGAAGAATTTCGTCCTCGCCCGGGCGACACCGCTCACCCGCGCGCGGAAGACGCTGCCCTCGTTCGAGCAGACCTTCCGCCGGCTCCGGGAGAATCTGGACGCGTTCGACGTGTCGAAGATCCGTTACGAGGACATCCAGCGCTCGGCCATCATGGCCGCCCCCGCCGCCGAATGACGCCGGGCCCGCTCGCCGGCCGCGTGGCCGTCGTGACGGGCGGCACCGGCGCGCTGGGCCGGGCGGTGACGCTCCGGCTGCTGGCCGACGGCGCCGCGGTCTCCGTCCCCTACGTGGTCGACGCGGAGCGGGACGCGCTCCTGGCCCGGGTGCCTGTCGAGCCTGGCCGGCTCCTGGTACGGCGCTCGGACGTCACGGACGAGGCGGCCATGGCCGCCTTCGTCGACGCCGTTCACGCCCACCACGGCCGCATCGACATCCTGGTCACCGCGGTCGGCGGGTTCGCTCCCGGCGACCTTCTCGCGACCGATCGCCGAACGTGGGACGGGATGCTCGGCCTCAATCTCACGAGCGCGTTCGTCGCCGCCCGGGCGATCGTGCCGGACATGGTCGCCGCCGGCTACGGCAGGATCGTCACCGTCGCCTCGCGCGCCGTCCTGCCGCCGGCGGGCGGCTTCATCGCGTACACGGTCGCCAAGGCGGGCCTGATCGCTTTCACCCAGGCGCTCGCGGCGGAGCTCAAGGGGCACGGGGTGAGCGTCAACGCCGTCCTGCCGAGCACGATGGACACGCCGGCCAACCGGGCGGCGATGCCCGACAGCGACCGGCAGGGCTGGGTGCCGGTCGAGAGCGTCGCCGAGGCGATCGCCTTCCTCGTGCATGACCGCGCGGGCGACGTGACGGGCGCGCTCGTGACGGTCTGACGGACCGGGAGGAGGCGAGTGTACCCACACCAGGCCGAGCGACTCGGCGAGGCACTGGCGTCCCAGGGGCTCGCGGCGCTCGTCGCCACGACGCCCCAGAACATCCACTATGTCACCGGCTACCGGAGCCCCGCCCCGGCGATCTCCCGGTCTTCCGACCTCTACGGCGTCTTCACGCCGAACGGGACAGGACTCGTGGTCCCCGCAATCGAGATGGCCGCCATCGCGGCCGACGGCACCGACGTCGATCACGTCGTCTGCCACGGGCGCCTCGTCATCGAGTGCGCCGGGGGGACCGACAGGGGGGCCGATCGTCTGAGGGAGTGGCTCGCCCGCTCCGCCGCGAGCGGGCCGGACGCCCTCGCCGCAGCCCTCCGAGCGCTCGGCGTCGGCGCCGGCACGGTTGGCCTCGACGAGGGAGGCCTCGGGCCCGCCGGCTGGCGGCGCCTCGTCGAGCGGCTCGACGGGATCACCGTCGTCCCCGCGGCGGACCACCTCGCCCGGGCGCGCGCGGTCAAGGGCCCCTGGGAGATCGAGTGCCTCCGGCGCGCGGTGCACATCGCCGAGGAGGCGATGAACGCGGTCATCCAGATGCTCAGGCCCGGCGTCACCGAGCGCGAGGCCGCGTCCCTCTTCGAGGCCGAGATCGCGAAGCGCGGCGCCCTGCCGGCGCGCGCGGTCATCGCGATGGGCGAGCGCGCCGCCCTCCCGACCGCCCCGTCCTCCGACCGGGCGCTCCGCCCGGGCGATCTCGTCCGCCTCGACGTCGGGTGCCTCTACAAGGGCTACTGGTCCGACGTCGCCCGGACCGCGGTCATGGGAGAGCCGAGCGAGCGCCAGCAGGCACTCTACGACGCGATCCAGGCGGGAGAGGAGGCCGCGATCGCCGCCGTCAAGGCCGGCGTCACGGCCGAGCACGTGTTCGACCTCGCGCTCGCGCGGACCCGCGAGGCCGGGCTCCCGCGCTTCGAGCGTCCTCACGCCGGCGGGGGCATCGGGCTCGAGCCCCGCGAATGGCCGGCGCTCGGTCCCGGCGAGCGCGCCGCGCTCGAGCCGGGCATGGTCCTCGTCATCGAGACGCCGTACTTCGAGTACGGGTGGGGCGGCCTCCACGTGAAGGACACGGTGCTCGTGACGAGCGTCGGTTCGCAGATCCTCAACCGGTCGAACCGCGGCCTCGTCGTCCTGGACTAGGGATCGTCCAGCGGTAAACGCCCGGTGACGCCCGCCCGTCAAACGGGGGAGACGATCGAACGTCGCCGATGAGAGACGTCGATGGACAGCGTGACCTCGGTGGAGCCGTGGAGGGGGTGCGGGGACGATGGGAGCCACCGGACGCCGGTGGCCTCTCCGACGAGGCGCTCTGCCGGCGGGCGGCGGACCGGGACGAGACCGCCTTCGATCTCCTGGTCGCTCGCTACCAGCAGCGCGCGTACCGGCTGGCGTGGTCCCTCCTGCGCGACGCCGAGGAGGCGCGCGACCTCTCGCAGGAGGCGTTCGTCCGGCTCTGGGAGACCGCGGGGAGCTTCGCCGGGCGGAGTCGCTTCTCGACCTGGTTCTACCGGATCCTCGTCAACCTCTGCCTGGACCACCGGCGAAAGCGTCGCGCGGACGCGCCGGGGCCTCTCCCCGACGGCGAGGACACGCCGGCGCCCGGCATCGACCCCGTCGCCCGGCTCGAGCGGGAGGAAGCGATGAGGCCGCTCTGGCCAGCGGTGGACCGGCTGGCGCCTCGGCAGCGGGCGGCGCTGCTCCTCCAGCTCGAGGATCTTTCCACCGGTGAGATCGCCGCCGTGCTCAAGTGCTCGGAGGCCACCGTCCGCGTGCATCTCCACCGGGCGCTCACGACGCTCAGGAAGGCGATGGGGACGGTGTGACATGCCGGACCAGCATCCCGAGACCGAGCTGATCCCCTACCTTCGCGGTGAGCTGGCGCTCCGCGACCGGGCGCGGGTCGGCGAGCACCTCCGGGAGTGCGCCGACTGTACGCGCGCGCTCGGCGCGTTCGGCGAGGTCCTGGACGAGCTGCGACGATCGATGCCCGAGCCGCCCGCGCTCCACTGGGCGCGCTACCGCGCGGAGCTCCGTGGGAGGCTCGACGCCAGGGCGCAGGCCGGGCCCACCACCCCACGGTGGTGGTGGACGCGACCACTTCCGCTGGCGCTCGCCGCGGGGCTCGCGGGAGTCCTCGCGTTCCTGGCGCTCCACGGGGGGCCGAAGCGGCCCGCCGACGACCCGACGGTGTTCGAGCGGACGGTGCTTCCCGGGAAGCTCGACCTCTTGCGCAACTTCTCGCTTCTCGAGCGGCTCGACCTCCTGGAAGACCTCGACGTGATCCGCGACCTGGACCGGCTGGCGCCGGAGCGGAAGGGCTAGATGGGGCGCTTCGGAGGGCGGGCATTGGCCGCGCGCGTGGGGACGCTCCTCGTCCTCTGGGCGCTCGCCACGCTCGGCCTCGCGGACGTCGCGTGGAGCCAGGGTCCCGCCGTGGAGGGACGGCCGCCCGAGGCCAAGCGCTTCACCGAGCTCTCCCCGGAGGAGAAGCGGCAGATCATCGAGGACTTCCAGCGCTGGAGCGAGCTGCCCGAGTCGCGCCGGCGGGAGCTCCAGCGGCTCTACGACCGGTTCCAGCAGCTCGCCCCCGAGCGGCGCGAGCGTATCATCGAGCGCTTCCGCCAGTTCCAGGCGATGTCCCCCGAGGAGCGCGAGCGGGTGATGCAGAACTACCAGCGCTGGCAGCAGATGACGGACGAGGAGCGGGAGCGGGCCCGCGAGCGCTTCCGCCAGCGGCGCGAGCAGCTCGAGCGGGCGCGCGGCGAGCCCGATACCGGGACGGGAGACGAGCGATGACGGGCCGTGCCCTCCTCCTCCTCCTGACCCTGGGCCTCCTCACCGCGTGCAGCGCCGCGACGCCAGCGCCGCGCCGCGCCGAGGCCCCGGCGATCGAGGACGATCGCCGGATCGCGCACGTCCTCGGCCGCCTGACGTACGGTCCCCGGCCCGGGGAGATCGCCCGGGTGCGGGCGATCGGGCTCGCCGCCTGGATCGGGCAGCAGCTCGATCCCGGCGGGCTCGACGACGCGGCGGTCGACGGGGTCCTCCGCGAGCTCTCGACGCTCGCGATGCCGATCCCGCAGCTCCTCAAGGAGTACCCGCGGCCGGACCGGGCGACCCGCGAGAAGCTGGCGAGCGGCCAGATGACGCGCGAGGAGCTTCGCCAGATGTATCCCGAGGACAAGCGCCCCGGCAGGATCGTGGCGGAGCTGCAGGCGGCGAAGATCGTGCGCGCCGTCGCGAGCGAGCGCCAGCTCCAGGAGGTCATGGTCGACTTCTGGTTCAACCACTTCAACGTCTTCGCGAAGAAGGACGCGCTCCGGTGGTACGCCGGCGCCTACGAGCGGGAGGCCATCCGGCCGCTGGCCCTCGGCAAGTTCCCCGACCTCGTCCGGGCGACCGCCGGCCATCCCGCGATGCTCGCCTACCTGGACAACTGGCTCAGCGCCCGGGCGGACTTCATCGTGCCGGCTGGGCCGAACCGCGGGCGGCGCGCGGGCCTCAACGAGAACTATGCCCGCGAGCTGATGGAGCTGCATACGCTCGGCGTCGACGGCGGCTACACGCAGAAGGACGTGACCGAGGTGGCGCGCGCCTTCACGGGCTGGACGATCGACCGGCCGCAGGCGGAGGGGCGGTTCGTGTTCCGCGCGGCCATGCACGACCCCGGGGAGAAGGTCGTCCTCGGCCAGCGGATCCCGGCGGGCGGCGGGCAGGCGGACGGCGAGCGGGTCATCGAGATCCTCACGCGGCACCCCTCGACGGCGCGCTTCATCGCCGGAAAGCTCGTCCGCCGCTTCGTCTCTGACGACCCCCCGGCCGCGCTCGTCGAGCGCGTCAGCCGGACCTACGCGGAGACGGGCGGCGACATCCGGGCGATGCTCCGCGTGATCCTCACCTCCCCCGAGTTCCACGGCGAGGAGGCGTACCGGGCCAAGATCAAGAAGCCGCTCGAGTTCGTGGCGAGCGGCATGCGCGCCCTCGGCGGGACCGTCGACGCGCGGGGCGGCCTCGCCCTGGCGCAGGCCGTCGCGGAGATTGGAGAGCCCCTCTACGAGGCCCAGCCGCCGACCGGCTACGCCGACCGCGCCGAGGCCTGGGTCAACACCGGGGCGCTCCTCGCGCGGATGAACTTCGCCCTGGGCCTCCTCGAGAAGCGGCTCCCCGGCGTGAGCGTCGACGTGGCCGCGCTCCTCCAGGGGACGGACCGGAGCACGCCCGAAGCCGTGCTCGACAGGCTCCTCGGGGCGGTGCTCGGCCGGGAGGTGAGTCGCGAGACCCGCGCCGTGCTGCGCGGTCAGCTCGGAGATCCGCAGATCACGCGGCTCACGCCCGACGACCGGGGGCCCGCGACCACCGACGTCGAGAAGCTGGCCGCGCTGGTGATCGGCTCCCCCGAATTCCAGCGACGCTGACGGCGACATCGTGCGGGGTCCGGTCGGCGGAGTCCGTCGGCCCCGCGAGGAGTGCCCCATGATGACGAGACGGGCGGTGCTGAAATCCGGTGGATGCGCGCTGGCGGCGATGGCCTCGGTCCCGCGCTTCCTCGTGCGCGCGGCCCACGCGGCCGGCGCCCGCGACAAGGTGCTCGTGGCGGTCTTCCAGCGCGGCGCGGTCGACGGGTTGAGCATGGTTCCCCCGCACGCCGACCCGGCGTACGCGGGAGGCCGTCCGAGCATCGGCCTCCAGCCGCCCAGGCGCGGGGACGGCGAGCGGGCGCTCGACCTCGACGGGTTCTTCGCCTTCCACCCGGCGCTCGCGCCGCTCTGGCCGCTCTGGACGAGCGGGGCGCTCGCCGTGGTCCATGCGTGCGGCTCGCCCGATACGACGCGCTCCCACTTCGACGCCCAGGACTACATGGAGTCGGGCACGCCCGGTATCAAGAGCACGCCCGACGGGTGGCTCTCACGCGCCGCCGGTGGTCTGCCTCCGCCGGGGTCGCCCTTCCGCGCGGTCGCGCTCGGCCCTTCCTTGCCCCGGAGCCTCCGGGGCTCGGCCGGCGCCCTCGCGATGCAGAGCATCGACCGGTTCGACGTGCGCAGCGCCGGCGGGACCCCGACGGCGCACGCGGGGTTCGAATCGCTCTACGCCGAGGGCGTCCGCGACCTCCTCCACGGCACGGGCCGCGAGACCTTCGAGGCCGTCAGGATGCTCCAGAGCGCGCGCGCGGCGCGGATCGCGCCCGCGAACGGCGCCCAGTACCCGCGCGGGCGGCTCGGCGACGCGCTCCGGCAGATCGCCCAGCTCATCCGGGCGAAGGTCGGCCTCGAGATCGCCTTCGCTGACATGGAGGGGTGGGACACGCACGTCGGGCAGGGCGCGGAGCAGGGCCAGCTCGCCACGAGGCTCCGCGAGTTCGCCGGCGCGCTCGCGGCGTTCGCCCGTGACCTCGGCGACCGGATGGCGGACGTCGTCCTGCTCACCATGTCGGAGTTCGGCCGCACCGTCGCGGAGAACGGCAACCGCGGCACCGACCACGGCCGCGCGACCGCAATGCTCGTCCTCGGCGGGGGCGTGCGGGGCGGCAAGGTCTACGGGAGCTGGCCCGGCCTCGCCCTGGAGCAGCTCTTCGAGGGCCGCGACCTCGCCGTCACGACCGACTTCCGCGCCCTCTTCGACGAGGTCGCGCGCCGCCACCTGGGGATCCTCGCCTCCGCGGGGATCTTCCCCGGCTGGACCCCCGCGAGGACTCCGCTCGGCCTCTTCGGTTAGCTGGCGGGGCGAAGGAGCTGAGAAGGGGACTGAACCATCGAGTCGATCAGTGGAACACCCACGTGACGAGCCGGCTCTCCGTGCATTCTGAGCAGGCCGCGTATTGGCGCATGAACCCGCCGGATCGCCCGATCCTGACGGCCGCCCGATAGGCCGTCGAGGGATGAATACCAAGTGCCCGCGCCAGGCATTCGTCGCAGAAGCTGCGCGGTTGATTCGTCACCAAGAAAGCCGCTACCCGTTCTTTGGCGGTCATCGTGGCCATTCCAGGAGAGGAGCGAAGAGCGAGCGACCCCCGATCGCTGGCACTCAGGCGACGCGGAGATCAGGTCGATTCCGTCAATCCAGTCCCATCGGATAGCCGACCTGTAGGCCTATGGACATCCGGTTCTGGTCGATGTCGCCGGCCAGGGGGAGGCCGCTACCGCTCACGGACGTGCTGGCGGAGCGCTGCTGGAAGAACGAGTACCCGGCGAAGACGGACATCCAGGTCGTGAGGCGGTAGCTCGAGCGCAGGATCAGGGTCAGCGTCCGGACATCGATCCGGCCGTCGTCGGACCTGGCGCTCGTGTATCGAGGTCCGAGCTCGAGCGCCAGGCCCTTCCACACGGTCGTGATCCGGAGCAGGCCACCCACCATCTCGTTGTCGGTCGTCCCGCCGAGGCCGCCCGCGGTGCCGATCGCCCGGTCGTAATCGACGGCGACCGAACCGAAGCTCAGCTCCTGTCGCAGGCTCGCGGTCGCGGCGGGCGTGACCCGGTCGCGACCGCCCTCCCCCAGCTCGAACGTCGGTCCAGCGCTCGCGAAGCCGGTCAGCGTCTCGGTGAACCGGTAGAGGGCACCGAGCCTCGGCGTGTGCGTGGTGACTCCGGGCTCACCCTCGACGTCGAGGTAGGCGAGCTGGTAGCCGGCGGTGCCGGAGAGGCGGCTGGTGAGCCGACGCTCCAGCGCGCCGCTCGCGCGATAGTCGTCGGACTCCGCCAGATCGCTCCGCTCGAACCGCTGGGCGACGTGCGTCCCGGACAGGTGGAGCGTCGTGACCGGTGTGAGCTGCCAGACGGCGCCGGGCGTGACCGTGTTGCTCCACGCGCGACTGCGCCCGGTCGCGACGGACGTCGGGGCCACGAGGTTCGTGTTCACGCTGGCGACGAAGGAGTCCGTGAG
This sequence comes from Candidatus Rokuibacteriota bacterium, assembly GCA_016209635.1. Lineage (GTDB taxonomy): Bacteria > Methylomirabilota > Methylomirabilia > Rokubacteriales > CSP1-6 > JACQWC01. The sequence continues at coordinate 12,486 of JACQWC010000221.1, forward strand.
CGTCAGCGTGAGCAGGCGACTCGGGTGGTACGCCCCATCCAGGGAGAGGTTCTGACGGCTGAAGACCTCGCTCAGGGAGCTCTCGCGCGCGTACGCCTCGGCCGTGAAGCTGTAGCCGCCCGCCAGTCTGTAGGTCCCCCCCTCGATCGCCAGCGTGAAGCCCGGGGTGACGCCCGTCACCCAGTCGGAGCGCCGGGCGAGATTGTTGAGAAGGATGTTGTCGTTGTATTCCTCGAACACGGCGACCGTCGGCGTCAGGGTCATCGGCGCCGGCCGCGATTCCTCGAGAGGCTGGCTCGCCGCCACGGGAGCCGGGATCGGCGGCGGATTCTGAGCGAACGCCGGCGCGGGAGCGAGGCCGAGAACGATCGCGGTCGGCCACGCTGCGATCCCTTCAAGACGTGACACGCCCGATCTCTACCACAACAGAATGGTCAGCGGCATGAGCAACACCCCGACACCGGCATACGGGAAACCCTGACACTGGCATAGGCGAAAACCTGACACCCACCGGCGCGCGTCGAGCCGTTGGCCCGCGGGCATCGTGCCGTTCGAGTGCCACGCGTTTTCCAGGTGTTGTCTTGACGTTGCGTGACGACCGCTCCTGCGTTGGCACCCTCCGTGCAGCTGTGCCCGCTCAGGTGAAGACCCCTCCCCGGAGACAGGGCATTCCCGTCGTGAGACGGGTTGCAGCGCCGCGGGTCGGGCTGAGCACGTGACAGCCAGGCTACCTAAGGAGGGCTAACGACGGCCTAGGGGCAATGGTGGTCTTCGTCACCAAGAAAGGAGATCACCATGTTCCTCCGCGTCACGAGTGCTGTCGGTCTGTCGACTCTCGCCGCGATCCTCTTGATCACGGTGCCGGCGCTCGCCCAGGCTCCGGGCGGCTTCCTCGAGTCCGCCCCGAGCCTCGACGTCAGGCCCCTGCTGACCCAGGCGGAGCTCGAGGCGCTGCTCCCCCCGCGTGGGCTGTTCACGTTTCCGGCCCCGTATCTCACGCAAGGGCTCAGGCTCACGAACGCGACCGACTGCGGCGGGGCCGATTGTGTCGACTACGTCGGGTATTCGTACTGGCGCAACACGAACAATCACGTCGGCAGCGACACGATGCTCATCTTCGTCGGCCTGAACCGGACCAGAGGAGGCGCCGGGCCCACCCTCTTCAGCTACACCAAGAGCACGGACGCGGTGCAGAACCTCGGGCCGTTGTTCGATGCGTCGAGCCCGTTCGGCTGGGAGACCGGTGAAGGGTGGTACTTCAGTCATTCCCAGCCGTCGGCGCTGTACGTCACGCAGTCGACGGGCTCACAGCTGCTCCGCTACGACGTGTCCACGAAGCAGTTTCAGACTGTCTTCGATGTGGCGCCCCAGTTCGGGAGCGACAAATACATCTGGCAGACGCATTCGAGCGACGACGATCTCGTCCATTCTGCCACCCTCAGGGCGACCGGAACATGGGAAATGCTCGGGTGCGTGGTGTATCACGAGGACACGACGCAGTTCTCTTACTTCCCGAAGACCGGCTCGTACGACGAGTGCCAGATCGACAAGAGTGGCCGGTATCTGCTCATCAAAGAAAACACCACGGGCATCAACGAGGACGACAACGTCATCGTCGATCTCCAGACGGGCGCGCAACAGATCCTGACCGACCAGCAAGGGGCCGCCGGCCACTCCGACGCCGGCTACGGGTACATGGTCGCCGCCGACAACTGGTACCCGCTCCCGAACACGCTGCGGCTCTGGAGCCTCGCCCAGGACCCGATCACCAGCTCCGGATCGGTCGTCTATTACGGGACCGAGTGGACCACCGCCACCCCCGGCCACGTCTCACACGCGAACGCGCAGTCGACCCTGCCGCCGGAGGCACAGTTCGCCTGCGGCAGCAGCGCGAATGCGGTCAACGCGCCGCTCTCCAACGAGGTCTTCTGCTTCATGCTCGACGGCTCGTTGCGGGTCCTCGTCGTGGCGCCGGTCATGACCGACCTGAACGCCTCCGGCGGCGGTAGCGACAGCTACGCGAAGCTGCCGAAGGGCAACCTCGACGTCACCGGACAGTACTTCGTCTGGACGAGCAACATGGCCAGCAGCCGCCTCGACGCCTTCATCGTCAAGGTGCCGGCCCAGCTGCTGACGTCCGCCGGGCCTCTCGACACGCTTCCGCCGAGCGTGTCGCTCACCACGCCGACCTCGGGGGCGACCACCAGCGGTACAGTGACCGTCGCTGCCAGCGCCTCGGACGACACCGGGGTCATCGGCGTCCAGTTCAAGCTCGACGGCGCCAACCTCGGCGCCGAGGTCACCGCCGCGCCCTACTCTGTCTCATGGAACACCACCACGGCGCTCGACGGAATCCACACGCTGACCGCGCTCGCTCGCGACGCCGCCGGAAACATCGCGGAGTCGGCGCCCGTGAGCGTCGGCGTGCTCAACCTCGACCCGATCCCGCCCAGCGTTTCGCTGACCGCCCCGACCCCGGGGGCGACGGTCAAGCGCACCGTGACGGTCGCCGCCAGCGCCAGCGACAACGTCGGTGTCGTCGGCGTCCAGTTCAAGCTCGACGGCGCCAGCCTCGGCGCCGAGGTCACCGCCGCGCCCTACTCCATCTCTTGGAACAGCGCGGCCGTAGCCAACGGCGCGCACACGATCACGGCAGTCGCCCGAGACGCGGCCGGGAACACCGCCGTCTCGGCCCCGGTCAGCGTGACGGTCTCGAACGGCCCTGGCGGCCAGAAGACGACCTGGACCAACCTCGTCAACGTGACTGCCACCGGCAACTCGCTGACGAAGACAAGCGGTTGCGACGGCTGCTTCGACGCCGGCGCCACCTCTCAGCAGCAGATCACCTCGGGTAACGGCTACGTAGAATTCACCGCCACCGAGACCGCAACCCTACGCGTCGCCGGACTCACCCACACTTACTCCGGCACCGACCCGATCTCCATCAACTTCGCCATCCGCCTGCAGGCCGGCATCGCCGAGGTCCGCGAAGGCGGCGTCTACCGCACTGATCTCGCGTTCACAACCGGGGACGTCTTCCGCATCGCCCTGCAGTCGGGCGTGGTCCGCTACTACAAGAATGGCGTCCTCTTCTACACGAGCGCGGGCTCCTCCACCTACCCGCTCTTCTTCGCCGCGGCGCTCGCTGACCTCAACGCCACCGTCAGCAATGTGGTCATCGCAAAGGGGCCCTGAGGGCCTCCGTGTGGCCAGGGGTCCGAAGTTGCTCACCGCCCGAGGCGAACGGCTTGTCCCACGTCACCGACTGGCGACCGGCAATGAACCGCACGAGCGCGACCAGGGTGGCGAGACTCAGGAAGCAGATCACGTAGGGAACGGTGAAGACCCGAATCTTTCGCCGGCCTCGCAGGCGGGATCCGCCAAGGGCGGCCATGTAGAACACGACCTGGGCTGCGAGCGTCCACCCATGGACCGATGACCCGGCGACGAGGAGAAGGTTGGCGCCGAAGGCGGTCAGCAGGAGGAACGGCGTCATCAGGCGCAGGAGCTTGTGCGAGACCGTCTCGAGCCAGAGCCGGTTCCGGCGCGGATTCAGGAGCCAGCGCTCCCGCGCGAAGAGCTGAAAGTTGCCGGCCAGGGTCCGCACCTTTCGAGCGAATTCCTCGGCGGCCGTCGCCGGGGCCCGGTCCCAGGCGCGGGCGCCCGGCTCGAAGAGTACCCGGTAGCCACGCAGAGCGATCCGCATCGGGAGCCACACGTCGTCGAGGATCGTGTCCTCGGGGATCGGCTCGAACAGGCTCCGGCGGATCGCGTAGATCGCGCCGGTCGCGCCTATGGAGGAGTCCACGCGGCTCTCGTTCCGCCGAATCAGTTTCTCGTAGCGCCAGTAGAGGCCGACCCCGTCCCCGACCGCGTCTCCGTCCGGGTCCTCAGTCAGCACCAGCTCCCCGCTCACCGCACCCACCCGCCCGTCGGCGAAGGGGGCGACGAGCGCCCGGAGCGCGTCGGTGGCGAATCGCTGTCGCGCGTCCGCGAGCACGGCAATCTCCCCCCGGGCGCGCCGCATCAGGTCGTTGAGCGCCACCGGCTTCCCCCGGTGATCCTCGAAGGCCACGACCTCGACCCCGCCCGGCTCCCACGCCCTCGCCCGCTCCGCCGTCGCGTCGGTCGACCCGTCGGAGGCGACGAGGATCTGCAGGCGGTGCCGCGGGTAGTCGAGCGAGGTGAGGTTCGTCAGCCGGGCGTCGATCCGCGCAGCCTCGTTGTGGACCACGACGAGCAGCGTCACGGTCGGCGCCAGCCGCCCTCGCGACACCGGGCGGGGGCGGAACCGTGCCCAGAGGCAGACGAGGGTCGGGTAGCCGAGGTAGATGTACCCCAGGAGCAGGACGGAGGTCCAGAAGAGGAGCTGGGCGATTCCACGCATCTGGGAAAATTCCTCCGAGGGACGCTCTCCTATCGGAGTTGGTCTGCACCCGGCCAGACGGCGCGCGGCAGCGCGCCGATGTCGACGCCGACGTCCGTCCCGTCGAGCGCCGCACGCCGATAGGGGCTCGCGGCGGCGAGACGGTGAAGGCCGTCCGCGGGATTCTCGAAGCGCACTGCGGCGAACGACTGGGGGAAGAAGTTGCCCGGGGGGTATTGCCTGGCCCCACCGCCGACGATCACGTTCTTCCTGACGACGGCTCCAGGAAAATACGCGTTCAGCGTCGCGATCCCCGGCGCGGTCCCGGTGCCGACAATGCCGAAGGCGTTGTGCGGCACGATGTTGTGCGTGAAGACGAATCCCGCATGGGTCGGCCCCTCGGCGGTGAGGATGTTCCCGGTCTGGAATGCGGTGTTGTGGTCGATGACGACGCTCGCCGTCCCGTTGAGGATCTGGAAGAGGACTCCTCCGCCGCCCCAGCGCGGCCCGCCGACGTCGAGGAAGAGGTTGTTCTTGATCAGGATGCGCTTCGTCTGCTGGCTACCGGCCGGCCGCGTATCGTCCCGGCCGAGGATGTTGACGCCCGACGCCGTGCCGCGCAGGACGTTGTTGGTGAACGCCACGTCCTCGACGACCGACCACGGCGCGCCGCCATCCTGGTTGCGCACCGTGAACAGCACGGCAAAGCCGCTCTGCGCCTGCGCCCAGTTGCGCTCGAGGAGGTTTCCGTCTACGAGCACGCGCCGCGCGTTCTTGAGCTCGAACAGGTTCTTCACCGTCCACGGGACGCCCGCGTACGCGGGGTCGCCCTGCTTCCACGCCAAGGGCTTGGCGAGGTGGTTCCGCCGGATCTCGATGTCGGAGGGTACGAGCCCCGGGATCGCGGGGTCGGCGCCGCCGAACATGAGGTTCTCGCCGGCACCCTCGAGATAGTTGTTCACGATCTTGAAGGGGCCGGGGCCGTTCCATCCGGCGATCGCCTGGGAGTCGTTGCCCACCTCCTTGAAGTCCGAGAGGTACGAATCGATGACGGCGGCGTCCCGGGCGTTCAGCGCGATCCCCCGCCTCGTTCCGCGGCGCGGGTCGCCGTGGAGGTAGCACCGGTCGAAGACGATGTGGTGCGGGAGCCGGTCGACCGACGTCTCCGCGGATCCCAGCTCGACCAGGTTGCGCAGGAGCGCGCCGGCAACCGGGTGGATCTCGATCCCGACGAACCGGTAGTGGTGCGCCCCACGCGCCGCGGCGATGACCGGGCCCACCGCGGCCACAATCTTCGGCAGAGCGCCGGCGTGCGAGGGGTCGATCCGCGTCCCCGGCGGCGGCAGGCCGCTCTCGGGCGCGCTCGTCCGCACAGTGATCCATCCGCCTCCGACCTTCGTGGGGAGCGTGAACGGCCCGATGAAGGTCGCCCCGGCCTCGAGCGTGATCACGTCGCCGGGCCGGGCGCCGTCGAGTGCCGCCTGAAGGTCTCCGCCCGTCGGGACGGCGATGGTCCGTCCGGCGGGCTGAACCGGCGTGGTGTCGACCCAGGCGCGCGGGGGTTCGGGCGTGGCGGCGGCAAGGGGCAAGCCGACGGCCATGAGGACGACACCGGCGAGAGCGAGACCCGCAGCGGGGATCATGACTCGCCCGGCCGCTCAGGCCGCGCTCGTCACGCCCGACGCCCGGCACGCCGCGCCGCGCGTGAGATCGATGACGACCTGCTCGGGGCGCGCCGCCCCGAGGGCCCGTGCGGCCTCGTCGCCCGGGTTCCCGACGACCAGCACCTCCGCGTGGGTGAGGAGCGCGTCCACGTCCGGGCACATGAGCGCGGCGAGGTGCGGGATCTCCTCCTCGATATAACGACGGTTGGCGCCGAGGAGGCGCGCGATCGAGACGCTCCGATCGAGGATCCGGACGTCGCAGCCCTTGCCGATCAGGACCTCGACCAGCGCGACCATCGGGCTCTCCCTCAGATCGTCCGTCCCCGCCTTGAACGACAGGCCGACCACACCGATCCGGTGCCGTCGCGTCGCGAGCACCGCCTCCACGCCCCGGCGCACCTGCGCCTCGTTGGACGGCAGGATCGCCGAGAGCACCGGCAGCGAGACGTCGGCGACACGGGCCGCGTGAAGGAGCGCCCGGAGGTCCTTGGGCAGGCAGGAGCCTCCGAACGCGAAGCCCGGCCGGAGGTAGGCCTCCGACACGTTGAGCTTCTTGTCCATCAAGAAGACCCGCATGACCTCTTGGGCGTCGGCCCCGAGCGCGGCGCACGCGTCGGCCACCTCGTTCGCGAAGCACACCTTGAGCGCATGGAAGGTGTTCGCGGCGTACTTGACCATCTCCGCGGTCCGGATCGTCGTGTGGACGAACGGGGCCTCGACGCCCTCGTAGAGGAGGCGCAGGACCGAGGCGGTGGCGGGGTCGCCGCACCCCACGAGGGTAACCGCGGGTTTGGCGAAGTCGCTCAGCGAGGAGCCCTCACGCATGAACTCCGGATTCACGGCCACCCGCATCGCCGCCCGCCCCCCGGCCCCGGCGAGCAGGGCGGGAACCAGGCATCGTTCGGTCGTCCCCGGCAACACCGTGCTCCGGAGCACGACGGTGTGCGGGTCGGCGCGCCTGCGGAGCGCCTCGCCGATGCGCTGGCCCGTCCGGACGACGGCGTCGATGTCGAGCTGGCCGTTCGCGCGACTAGGGGTCCCGACGCAGATGAGCGACACGTCGGACGCGGCGACCGCCTCCTCGCTCGACGTCGTCGCCCGGAGGCGTCCCGCTCTCACCACCCCGGCCAGCAGCTCGCCGAGCCCAGGCTCGACAACGGGCGGCGTGGCGGTGTTGACCATGGAGACCTTCTCCGCGTTGATGTCCACGCCGACCACCTCGTGGCCGGCCTTCGCCAGGCAGGCCGCCGTCACGGATCCCACGTATCCGAGCCCGAAGACGCTAACGTGCATGGGGGAGCACCTCCTCACACCTGCTTTCGAAATCGGCCGCGACCATCGCCCACGAGTGCCGCGCCTCCACGAGGCGCCGGCCCGCGGCGCCCAGCGCGCGGCGACGAGCGGAGTCCCGCAGGAGTGACGCCACGGCCCGGGCGAACTCGGCCGGATCGTCGACCTGGACGAAATGCTCGCCAGGAACGAGAGGGAGGCCCTCGGCGCCGACCGCCGTCGAGACCACCGCCTTGGCCATCGCGAGGGCCTCGAAGATCTTCAGTCGCGTGCCGCCACCGACCCGCAGCGGCACCACGTAGACGGCCGCTTCCGCGATGTGCGGTCGGACGTCGGCGACGAGCCCGGTGACCCGAACGCCAGCCGCGGCCGCCACCCCGCGCAAACGCGACGACGGGTTGCGTCCGACCACCGTCAGGCACGCGTCCGGCATCTCGCGCCGGAGGCGCGGGAGGATCGTCTCGATGAAGTACACGACGCCGTCCTCGTTGGGGTACCAGTCCATCGCGCCGGTGAAGACCAGTCGGGCCGGCGCCTCCGGGCTTTCGTCCGGCGTGAAGTAGCCGATGTCCACACCCGTCGGGATCGCGCACACGCGCGCGCCGCCGCCGGTGGCCAGGAGCTGGCGATCCGCATCGGACACGGCGATCGTCAGGCGCGCGCGCCGGCACGCCTGCGCCTCGTAGCGGCGCATCTTGCGCGCCTCGAGTGCCAGCAGGAGCCGCCGGTACGCCCGGGGCTCGACCTCGCTCAGGCGCCGCCAGATCACGTGCTCGACGTTGTGGGCGAACAGCACCGTCGGCACCGCGGCGCCGAGCGGCACGTTGGGCGCTGCGGCCAGGAAGTCGGCGACGACGATGTCGATCCCGCCCGCGGCGACGCGTCGCACGACCTCGCGGCGGAGCGCGGGCACCCGAGCCTTGTGGAGGTCCACCGGCAACGGTGAGGGCCAGGACCGCAGCAGCGCCCAGGCGAAACGGACGCTCCCACGCTTCGCCAGCGCCCAGGGCACCGAGACGACCTCGCAGCGCGGCAGCGCGGCGGCGAGCCCCTGCGGATCCTCACGCGGACCGTGGGTCGTCAGGAGCGTGACCCGGTGGCGCCGTGAGACCTCGGAGACGATGTGGAAGCTCCGGATCCGACCGCCGGTGTCGAGGGGCCAGAGCCCGCCGACCTTCACCCAGAGGAGCCTCATCGCGCCGCCAGCGGGCCCATCACGCCGGCGACGTCCTCGCCGTCGAGGAAGACCCGCTGCCAGATCTCGAGGTTGACGAGCAACCACAGGCGGTCGCCGTGCTCCGCCGCGCCCGCCCGGTGCTCCTCGGCCAGCCGGCGCAGGATCGACGGCGCGAACAGCTGCCGGCGGAGCGCCCGCGGCCCGAGCACGAACTCCTCGACGAGGGGCCAGAACGGGCCACGGAGCCACCGGCCGACGGGTACCGGGAAGCCCATCTTCCCCCGCGCGAGGATCTCCCGCGGCACGGCACCACGGAGGGCCGAGCGCAGCACGGCCTTCGTCCGCGAGCCCCGGAGCTTCAGGTGACCCGGCATCGCCATGACATGCTCGACGAACTCATGGTCGAGGAACGGCACGCGGCTCTCGATCGAGGCCGCCATGCTCATCTGGTCCTGCTTCATGAGCAGCTCGACGAGGTAGGTCTGGAGGTCGGCGTGGCTCATCCGCTCGAGCGTGCCGCCGGGAGCGGTCGCGTAGCACCCAAGCGCCTCGCCGTACGGGTCACGCGCGGCGAGCAGCGTCGGATCGGCGAGGAGCCGCTGCTGGAGCGCCGTCGGGAAGACCGAGAAGTTCTCGCAGAAGAGCGCACGCGGCTCCGGCTCGAGCGCGAGGAACGTCCGCGCTGGGTAGCGCCGGAGAGCCGTGGGCAGCCGGCCGACCGACTCGCGAATCCCGGCGCGCAGCCGTGCCGGCACGAGACGGTGATAGACCCGGCCGGCTCGCTCGTTCCAGGCCGTCACCCGATACCGGTTGTAGCCGAGGAACAGCTCGTCGGCGCCTTCCCCGGTCAGCACCACCTTGACGTGCTCGCTGGCGAGGCGCGAGACGAAGTAGAGCGGCACGCTCGAGGGGAACGCGATCGGCTCGTCCTCGTGCCAGACCAGACGCGGCAGCGCGCCGAAGAAGTCCCCGGGCGAGACGACCACGTCCCGGTGGACGGCACCCACCGCGCGGGCCGCGAGCCTCGCGTAGGCGAGCTCGTTCGCGTCCGCGTCGGGGACGCCCACCGAGAAGGTGCGGATCGGCTCCCTGACCATGGGTGCCATCAGCGCGGCCAGCCCGCTCGAGTCGAGCCCGCCGGAGAGAAAGAGCCCGAGCGGGACGTCGCTCATGAGATGGCTCCTCACGGCGGTCTCGAGCCTCGCCCGCACCTCCCTCGCCCCCTCGGCCAGCGTCGCCCGGGAGCCGTCCACGTCCGCCGGCAGTCGCCAGTAGCGGCGCTCTGCCGAGCCGCCCCCCGGCGACCAGGACAGGGTCGTCCCCGGCAGGAGCTTCGCGACGCCGCGGAAGAACGTCTCGGCTCCGGCGACGAAGCGGTTGGCGAGAAACTCCGGCAGAATCGCCGTGTTGAAGGTGGGCGGGACCGTGCCCCCTGCCAGGATCGCCTTGATCTCGGAGGCGAAGATCAGCTCCTGGTTTGTCCACGCGTAGTAGAGCGGCTTGATCCCGAGGCGATCCCGCGCGAGGAGGAGCCGCTGCCGCGCCCGGTCCCACACGGCGAACGCGAACATCCCCTGGAGTCGTTCGACGCAGCGCTCGCCCTCTTCCTCGTAGAGGTGCACGACCGTCTCGGTGTCGCTCCGGCTCCGGTAGCGGTGACCGCGAGCCTCGAGCCACGGCCGGAGCGCGCCGTGGTTGTAGATCTCGCCGTTCAAGACCACCCACACGCTCCCGTCCTCGTTCGGCATGGGCTGGGCGCCGCCCGCGACGTCCACGATCGCGAGCCGACGGTGCCCGAGACCGATCGGCCCCTCGACCCACAGCCCCTCGCCGTCAGGCCCGCGATGGCGCAGGACGTCCCGCATGCGCTTGAGCCGCGTCTCGTCGACGGGCTCGAGCGGATTCAGGCCGGCGATGCCGACGATTCCGCACATTACCGGAAGCGCAGACACCACTCGCCTTCCAGCCGCGTCAAGAACGCGTCGCCGCGCTGGATGGCGTGTAGCAGTTCCGGCTTCTTCGAGTGGATCAGCGTCCAACGGCCGCGCCGGTAGAAGAGGCAGCACCGTTCCGAGAGCTCCTGGGCGAACGCGGGCTCGAGCCGCCCGGACAGCGCGATCGCCCCCTGCCGCGCGGCATCTTCCCAGAGATGGTCCAGGACCCGGTGGACGGCATGCGCTCGGGCCGCGATCTGCACCACCTCACCGAGCCCGTCGCGGTCGACGTGGTAGAGATACCAGCCGGCGATCTCCCGCTCTTCGTCCCTCACCAAGACCTTTCGAAGCCGGCCGTGGCCCTTCAGCTCAGCCGCGCGCTCCAGGAGCCACTTCACCGACCGATCGTCGTAGTCGGGGCGGAGCGACCGGTCGGCCGCGAATTCGGGCAGACGCGCGAAGAGCATCGCCTCATCGAGGTCCTCCCTCGAGCCGCGCGGCGGCGAGAGACGGAATGGACTCCCGGCCAGCCCGGTGGCGAGGGCGTCCACGACCCAGGCGACGGGCACCGACGCACGTGCGAGCGGCGCCAGCGCCTTCCGCCGCGCCAGGACGGTCACGGCGAGCCGGGCCGGCCGTAACGGTCGGATCCAGTCAATGCTGTACGGGAGCGCCGTGGCGCCTCCACACCACTCCCAGATCTTCCGGGTGCTGTCACCGGCCTCGTCGGTGATGGACAAATCCTGGGGGCCCTCGAGACAGCGCTTCAGCATCCGCAGCCCTGCTTGCCCGCGGCTCCCCGGGTCGACCGCGAATTGGGAGCACACGGCCATCAGAACCGGCCGCCCGTCGAACACCATCCGTCGCGGCATCAGCCCGAGGAAGCCGACGATCTTCCCCGGACCCTCCTCGCACACGAGGGAGGTGAGCGCGCCGTCACCCGGGGGGTTGTTCAAGAAGACCTCCGAGAAGTACTGCCGGTACGCCTCCATCCAGCCGGCCGTCGTGGGCGCGGCGGTCCGAAAGACCCGCCGGTGCAGATCCGCGACCTGCGGGACGTCGTCCTCAACGAAGCGGCGCACCGAGCTCATCGCGTCTTCGGCGCACACAGACCGACCACGCTGCTGATTCCGTTGATGGTCGTGAATCGCTCGCTGAAGATGTGCTCGTCCTCGAGCTTCACACCAAAGGTCGACTCGACGAATGCGATCAGCTCGACGACCCCTGCCGAGTCGACATAGCCCGACTCGAACAGATGCGAGTCCCACGAGAAGTCGGGGTCATCGGGCACGATCCGGAAGGCCCGACGAATGAACCGCTCGATCGAACGGGCGATCTCAGCCCGCGACATAACCGTCGATCCGGGATCCCCCGTCGGGAAACCGACTCATGAAGCGATACCGTCCGGTCCGAATGAACCTGCCCAAGAAGGCCTCCTCTCTGACCATGAAGAGCCGACAAAAAGCCTTGCGCAGCCAGCCCGCATCGCAGCCGCCGGCGGCGAGGACGGGGAGGATCCCGGCGGGCTCGGTCGCGCTGCCGATCTGGGCCCTCACCTTGACCCGATCGAGGACGAAGCTCGGAAGAAGATCCCCCGCGATCTCCCTGGCCAACGTCTGCTTGGCCCGCGCCGCGCCGAGGAAGGCGCCGGGCAACCGGAGATACGGATCGACCACGAGACCGTACGGCTGGATCACGTCGAGCCCGTGATGGTTGAAGATGCCCACCTCCCGATCTCCCGCGTCCAGGCCTCGAATCAACACGCCGCGCAGATCCCCGGGGCTGAGCCTGGGCAGCCTGTAGTACTCCTCGCCGTTGTACGAGACCGCGGTGTAGTCGGCGAGAAACTCGTTCGCCAGATCCCCGGTCAGGACGAGAGACGGCGACTCGGCCCCGCTCCGCTCCGCGTCGCGCCGGATCGCGCGGGCGAGGATCTCGTTCACGATCGCGCAGTGGACGTTAAAATCGCGCCAGTCCTGCCCGTGACACACGGCGTCTTCCACGGCCGCGAGCACGTCCTCGGACGAGGCCGGCACGAATCGAAACGGGATTTGGAGAACGTCCGCCAGCCGTTCGGCATAGGATGCGTCCTCGCTCTTCGGGTGACGCGGCTCGGCGAACCCATACGTGTAGGCGGTGACATCCCGAAAGTACTTCCTCGCAAAGCCCGCAATCACGCCGCTGTCGATCCCCCCCGACAGGCACACGCAGAGCCTTCTCCGGCCGAACCGCTCGGCCAGCTGCGAGAACGAGATCTCGAGCTGCTCACGAATGTCTCGCGCGACGCTCTCCAGCTCGGTGTCTCGCGTCCCTGGCCGGGGCTCGCCCGGAGCGTAGCGACGCAACGACACCGCCCGCGCCTCGAGGTTCATCTCGAGCGAGTGACCGGCGGGCACCGAGTAGATCGCTTCGAACGGGACGCCCCTCCGCACGAGGTCGATCAGGTAGTTAGCGACCAGCACCCGCCCCGACTCGTGAACGGCGAAGAACAGCTTGTTGAGCCCCAGCCGGTCGCGGACCAGCGTGACGCCACCTTCGGGCCCGGAGACGGCCAACGCGAATCGCCCCTTCAGCTCCGCCAGAGCGCCGAGGGCTGGACTACCCGGGCGGTCCACGGATGGGCGCAGCGAATCCCCCGTCAAGCAGAAGTTCCTCACCCTCAAGAGCGACTCGAGCATGCCGGCCAGTGCCTCAGAGCCGCTTCAGCACACCGGCGAACGCCGGGAGTCCCGCGGCGATCGCGGCGGACCGGGCGGTGAGCGAGAGCCGAACATGGCCGGGCTCATGGAACAGCGTCGAGGGCACGACGAGCACGGCGTGAGCGGCCAGCAGCTCGGCAAACCGAAAGTCGTCCCGGATCGGCGACTTGACGTAGACGAAGAACGTCGCCTCGGCGTCACAGATCTCGTAGCCGAAGTCGGCCAGCGTGCTTCTGACGCGCTTCTGGTTCTCGGCCAGCGCCTCGACGCGTGGCCTCCGGTCCAGCAGCTCGCACACGGCGCGCTGCATCAGGCTGGCCGGGGCGCAGCACCCCATGATCCGCACGTAGCGCTCCAGGGTCCCCCGCACCTCGTCGTTCTCGGGCATTCGGGGCGATACCGCGACGTATCCGGTCCGCTGCCCCTGAAGCGCGAGCGCCTTGCCGAACGAGTAGATGCTGAGGCTGCGCGGATAGCTCAGCAACGGGCTGTGGAGCGGCCGCCGACCCCACACGAGCCGGCGATGGACCTCATCGCTGATCAGATAGATGCTCGTCCCGAACCGCGCTTCCGCTTCACGCAGGAGGGTCGCCAGCCCATCGAGCTCCTCCTTCGCGTAGACGACGCCGGTCGGGCAGCCCGGCTGGCTGAGCACGATCCCCCTGGTCGTACGGCTGAGCGCCCGACCGATCGCGTCGAGGTCGAGGTGCTTGTCCCCTCCGAGGGCCACGAAGGAGGTCGGAATGTCGAGATTGCGGAGGTAGAGCGGGTAGTCCTGCCAGCACGGGGTGAGCACGATGACCTCGTCCTCGGGCCCGAAGAGGCCTCGGAACACCACGTTCAGCGCCGCCGTCGCACCCGCCGTCATGATGATGTCGCGAAGGTCGAATTGAAGTCCGTACTCCCGGCTCAACCGGGTCGCGATCGCACGACGGGTTACGACCCGTCCGCCGTACGGCGTGTACTGGAGCGACAGACCCCTGCCTTCCGCCGCCACACGCGCGAGCGCCCGCAGCACCTCTTCGTCCGGGCCGTCGTACGGGTTCGCATACGACAGATCGACGAGCCTCGGCCCGAATCGCCTGAACGTCGCCGCGATCAGCCGATCAAGCCGTTCCTGCGGCTCCAGCAACGCGTCGAGGTCTTTCAGACCGTTCGACATACGCCCCCCGTATCTTGCTGCGGTCCGGCTTGCCGGAGCTCGTCAGCGGGAATTCGTCCGTCCGCCAGATGACGCGTGGCCACATGTATTCCGGCAGCTCTCTTTTGCAGAACTCCTCGAGCGCCTCCTCCCGGAAGGTCGACGACTCCTTCGGGATGACGGCGACCACGATGTCGTTCTCGGCCTCGTCTCTCGGGACCGCAAAGCTCACGACGTTCGACACGAGGTCCGACGAGGCGATGCAGCCTTCGATTTCCTCCGGGCTCACGCGGAAGCCCCTCGACTTGATCAGCTGATCCCTTCGCCCGACGAAATACAGGTACCCGTCCGCGTCCGTCTTCACGAGATCCCCGGAGAACACCACGAGCTCGGTGCTGCCGTTCCGGCGCTCGCGGAGGGGGTGCGGCCGGAACACGCGGGCGGTGCTGTCCGGATCGCGCCAGTACCCCATCGTGATGTTCGCGCCGCGGTGGACGAGCTCGCCGACCTCGCCGGGCTTGCACACCTGCCCCTCCTCGTTCACCACGAGCACCTCGACGTCAGGGATCGCCTTCCCGATCGACGCCGGTCGGCGGTCCACCTGGTCCGGAGGCAGGGAGGTCGATCTGAACGCCTCCGTGAGCCCGTACATGAGGTGGACCGCCACGTGTGGGTGCGCCGCCCGGATGAGCCGCACGGTGTGCTCGGGCAACCGGCCGCCGGAATTCGTGACGTATCGAAGCGTGGAAAGAGCCACCCTGAGAAACGGCGACTGCCTCCCGGTCAGTTGAAGCCAGAGGGTGGGAACCCCGGCCAGTCCTGTGACCCCTTCCCGCTCGATCGTGTCGCAGATGTCCGGGGGAAAGAGCGAGCGTTGAACCACCAGCGTCCCCCCCGCGAGCAACGCCGTCAGCACCTGGTTGAGGCCGTAATCGAAGCTGAACGGCAGGTGACTCAGGATCACGTCCCGTGCCGTGAGATTCAGATAGTCCGACACGATGCGCGCGCCGGAGAGAAGGTTGTCGTGGCTGACCATCACGCCCTTCGGGAGCCCGGTGGAGCCCGAGGTGTAGATGATGAGCGCGAGGTCCGCCCCGATCACGGGTTCCGGCGACGCCGGCGGTCCCGACGGCTCGACCTGATCGACGTTGACCACGCTCACGCGGCCGTGCGGCAGATAGGGAACGGAGAGCAGCTGTCTGCCGTCGGTGACGACGCACGCGGCGCCGCTGTGCGCGACGATGTGGTCCACCTGCCGCGCCCGTAGAGACTCGTTGATCACGACCGCGACGCCGCCCGCGAACCACGTGCCGAACAACGCGGTCACGGCCTCGACGGATCGGCGCAGGAAGATGGCGACCCGATCGCCCTTCCTGACGCCCAGCTCCTTCAGCAGCGCGGCACGGCTCCGGGAGCGCGCGAGCAACTCCGCGTACGTGACGCGCCGGGCGCCATCGACGACGGCGATCTTCTCGAACGGCGCGTTCGCCGCCCGTCGAGTCAATAGATCAAGGACGGTGTACACCGATTACTCCTTCGCCTCACGGGAGGCGCAGATCCGGGCGCGCCCCGGCTGTCCCGCCGTGGGTCTGCGAAGGGTCAGGCACGCCACCTTCTTTCGCGACGGCTCCCGCTCGCCCAGCCGCGCCAGACACAGGAGGGCCAGCGGAAAGTGCAGCGGGAGCATGGCGTAGCGGAGCGGTTGCCGGCTCAAGAACAGGCGCTCCGCCGGCAGCCACCGCTCTCCCCAGAAGCTCACGTCGACGACTTCCAGGCCGCTCGGACTCAGCAGCCGATCCTCGAGCGTGGTCCGGTCGTAGGCGCGCTGGTAGAAGACGCGCTCCGCGTCCGACCCGGCCCAGTACGCGTCGGGATCGCCGCGTCGCTTGAACTCCTCCACGTAGCCGCGATCGCTCCACGGAACCGTCACGCAGCAGAGTCCGCCCGGCTTCAACACCCGCGCGATCTCCCGCATGGCGATGCGGTCGCCGTCGCCGGGGATGTGCTCGATCGCCGAGATCGAGAACCCACGGTCGAACGTCTCGTCCCGGTACCTGAGCGCCCGGGCGTCCTCCGTCCGCATCACGTACCGGTCGCGATGCGCGCCGAGCATCCGGTCGGCGTACGCGCCGTACGCGCCGAAGAAATAGCCGAGAAGATCGGTCGCGTGGACCCGGGCACCGGTGCGCGCCGCGAGAAACAGGGAGAGGAGCTTCGGGCTGCCCACGTCGAGCACCAGGTGCCCCGGCCTCACGTCGAGATGCTCGAGCACGTACCCGTCCTCCGCGTAGCGGATGTAGTCGAGCGGGAGGATCAGCCGCTTGAGGCCGTGGCGCGGCGCGACGGGCACGGTGCGGAGACCCACGACGAGCCCGAAGCGGAACAGGCTCCGTGCCGACGCCATCCGGCGCGCCGGGCCCGGCGC
This sequence comes from Candidatus Rokuibacteriota bacterium, assembly GCA_016209635.1. Classification (GTDB taxonomy): domain Bacteria; phylum Methylomirabilota; class Methylomirabilia; order Rokubacteriales; family CSP1-6; genus JACQWC01. The sequence continues at coordinate 29,182 of JACQWC010000221.1, forward strand.
CGGCCCGGCTCGTCGGACCTCACCGGCGAGACCGACAGAGCTAATAGCTGATCGACCCACGGAGGTAGACGAACCCGGCGAGAGTGTCCCGGGTGACGGTCGCCACCACGCTCCCTCCCCCGGTGGCAGCGGCGAACCGTCCCGTCCCGCCCGTCAGCCGGAATGTCCCGTGGTAGACAGAGGGCGAGCCCGCCTCGGCCTCCTCGCACACGAGACCCGCGTGGTTGAAATAGATGTCGCCTCCCGTCTCGGTCAGCGTGCCGTTGAAGCTCGTCGGCAGGCAGACGCCTTGACTGGTGCCGCCCGGATACCCGTTGAGCGAGTTCGGACTGCCCGTGTCGAGCCGCAGGAAGAACTGGCCGGGAAGAATCGGTGTTCCCGACATCTGCCCGGTCAATCTGACGGTGCAGCCTGGAGCGAGGGTCCCGAGGCAGTTCGTCTCCACCGTCCCGGAGCCCGTGACCTCGAACGCCGACTGGCCGACCGCCGGCGGTGGGGCTGCGAAGAGGACGCCGAGGATCAGTTGAGCCATCGTGAGCTTCACCCAGCGCGCCTTCATGGTTCTCTCCTTTCTCGACCTGGACGCGTCACCAGGACGCCCAGGTCACCGAAGCTGACGCTCTCGTCCCAGTCCTCGAACACGAGTCCCACGGGCGCCGCGTCGTCGCCGAGGAGCGGCGCGACCGCGGGCGGGGCGGCGAGCGGGTACAGGGTCGGGAGGAGAAGCGTCACGATACGGAGCGGGAGCCTCGTCACCGCCGAATAGACCAGCATCGGGGCGGGCCGCCTCTGGCCGTACTCCGCCGAGACCCATCCCTGGATCGGATGGATCTCGCCCGTGTGGACGCTCGCCCTCAGCGGAATCCGCGCAAATGGCCGGATCAGGAGCCCCTGTCCTTCCCGACCGTGCGCCCGGGCCCAGAGCGGCTCAACGTCGACCTCGATCCGCGCGAGCTGGAATCGCAGCTCGACCCGGTGCTCTCCGGTTCCCTCCAGGTCGTCCACCAGGACCCAGTAACCGCCTCTGACGAACAGCACGCGGCGTCGGTGAACCACCGGGTCGGCGAGGCGGGCATATGCGTCGTGGTCGGCGTCGGCAAAGTCGAATTCCGGCGTCGAGCACCACTGACGCAACCGCGCGCTCGGGCGCTCCCGCCACCGAAACGGCCCCGCCGGCACGGCCTGGGGCTCTCCGTCCACGATCAGGGTGGTGTGAGCGGCCGTGCCCCGAAAGAAGTCCCGCCACGCGGGGCCGCCAGCGTAGCAGTAGGTGCCCGCATCGACGAGGTAGGGCTCGCCGAAGGCGGCGCACTGCACGGCGAGGAGATCGGCGTGTCCGTGGCCACCGCTCACCGGACAGCCCAGAGGCCCGACGTCGAAGATCAACTGGTGGCCGTCCGGCTCCCACCCGCTCCGCATGATCACGTAGCCGCCATCGGCGAACAGCCGCGTGGGGCTGGACGGCGGCGCCGGCTGAAGCGCGTCGAACGCGCGGAGCCCCTCTGGCCCCAGGAGCCAGAGGACCTCCGGTATCGCTGTGCCGGAGGCCCACGCGCAGTCAGCGCGGTCGAAGAGCGCGGCCGCCGGCCCGAACACGCCGCGGAAGTCGTCCTGAGCGCGCCGGATGAGGGGCAGGAGCGATCCGCCGTCGGCATCCCCGATCTGCGGCATCGACCCATCGGGCAGGCGGACGCTCAGCAGGAAGTCGAGCATCCTTGCGACCCGCGCCGAGACTGCGGCAGGGATCGGCCACGCGTTCCTCGCTCCCAGGATCAGGAAGTGGAGATAGATCTCGAGCGTGTACCGCTGGTAGCCGGTCGACTGCTCGAAGTAGACGCCGTCAGGCAGGATCTGCCGCTCGGACTGGTCGACCAGGATCCGCCCGCCGAGCGCGCGCCAGCGCTCCGCGAGGGGCAGGTCCGGGAAGAGCAGCCCGGCGTAGAAGAGGCCGAGGGCCTCGCCCGTGAGATGCGTGTTCGGTGAGAAGTAGTAGGAGAGATACCGCTCCACGTGGGCGGCGTGGGTCCAGATCCCCTCGACCATGCGGGCGAACAACTCCGGGGATAGCGCCGGGGACTCGCGGAAGAGGAAGAGGCTCCAGCACCACGAGATCAGGCGTAGCGCGACCTCGAGGCTCGACGCCCAGTTGATCCCCGTCCCGGGAGGGTTGGCGTCCATCCACTGCCGGATGTACGCGGCGAAGGCGTCCGCGTAGCGCCCGTCCCCGGTCAGCCGGTAAGCCTGCCCGAGGCGAATCAGCCACTGGTGCCGGTTCAGCTCCCAGATGACCTTGCTGTCCCCGACCAGAGTCGGATCGAGAGGATCGAGCCGGCTCCAGTGAACAAGCGGCGCCCGCCGGCCGGCGACCGGGTCGAGGTCCCAGTCGACCGGCTTGCCGAAGCGGAGCCCCGAGTACCCGAGGAGATCGAAGCTGCCGCGGCACACGGCCTCCGCCGCGTTCACGACCTCGTCCCGGGCAGCGGGCATCCGGTCGATCAGGAGCCGTGGTGTTCCCTCACTCACCGCCCCTTCGAAGAACCGGCGCGGGCCAAAGGCGCGAAACCGCTCGACGTCGATGGGGTGGCGAAGCCTGGGGCCGTTCCGCTTGATCGCGCCGGCCCGTTCGAGCCACTTCGACGCCTCCTGCCGGCCCCGGCAGACCAGCTCGTTGATGCCCATGCGCGGCAGGCGCGCCCGTCTCACGCGGGCGCTCCCGCGTACACGGCCGCCCACTGGTCACGCACCCGCGGCCAGCTGTAGGCCTCCACCCGCTCTCGGGCGGCGCGGGCGATGCCGAGCGCCAGCTCCGGGTGCTGGAGGAGAGCCGTCACGGCCTTGGCCATCGCCGACGGATCTCCGGCCGGAACGACGAGCCCCGTCTCACCGTCGCGCACGAGCGCCGCGATGTCCCCCGTCGCCGTGGAGACGACCGGAAGTCCCGCCGCGAACGCTTCCAGCACCGACACCGGCTGGTTGTCGACGATCGAGGAGTTGACGAAGATGTCGGCCTCGTCGTACAGGCCCGACATCGCCACCGGCGCCACACGTCCCACGAAGCGGATCCCGTCGGTTCCGAGCGCCGCCGCGAGCCGCAGGAGCCGCGCCCGCTCGCTTCCGTCACCCGCGAGTGTCAGCGTCGCCTCGGGGTAACGCACCCTCAGCAGCGCGAACGCCTCCAGCGTGTTCTCGACGCGGTAGTGAGGCTCGAGGTTCCTCGAGGAGACGAGCCGCGGGCTCAGCGACGCCCGTTCCCGATAACGGAAGCGCGCGGGGTCCACGACGTTCCGGACGACTCGGGCCCGATAGCCGTGGTACGCGAAGACCGCGCGGAGATACTCGGACGGAACGACGATCTCCTGCACCCGGCGCAGGCACGGATGGACGAGCACTCCCCAGCGTGCGAGATGGTCCGCCGCCTCGCCGCTGTGGTAGTGGAGCACCGTCCGCTTCCCGGACCCTCGCGCCGCCAGAATCGCCGGCGCCACGGCGAGCAGGAACGACCAGTACGACGCCGAGAAGATGTGGACGACGTCGGCGCGGCGGAGCCGGCTGAGGCTCGGAAGGTAGAGCGCCTGGTTGAGCAGGCTGCGCGCGTACGGCCAGCGCCGGACCCAAGCGAGCCCGCGCGGGAACTGCGGGTCGACGGGGACGAACGCGACCTCGTGGCCCGCCTCCCGAAGCCCGACGGCGAGCGCCTGCGCCTGGACCGACTGGCCGCCCACGATCTCCGGGCTTGCCGCGACCAGCGCGATCCTCACGGATGAACCTCGAAGGCGTCCACCCATACCCACGCGCCCCCCGACGCCGGGTTGTGGCGGCCTGTCACCTCGATCGTGAGCGTGTGGGGACCTGGCGCCAGGCCGCTCAGCGTGACGATCCGGGCCTGCGCGTCGCCGAACGGCGCATAGGTGTCGACCTCCACCCGGAACGTCCCGTCGACGTAGACCTGCGCGAAGCCGGACCACTGGTCGCGGTAGCCGATCCAGCTCACTGCGGTCCCCGTGAAGCTGAAGGTGGCCCGACACCCCGGGTTCGTGGCCAGCGCCGCGCCGCCGCCGCTGTGGAGTGGGACGGAGTTCGTGTACCACGTCACGTCCACGGGGCAGCCCAGGCCCACACCCGCGTCGTCCTGTTCGAGGCGCGTGACAACATCGATGGCGTCGATCCAGATCCACGACCCTCCTGACGCCACGTTGTGAGCGCCGGTCGCCTCGATCGTCAGGGTGTGGATGCCCGGGGCGAGCCCGCTGGTCGAGAAGAGCAACGCCTGGGGCTGCGCGGTCGCCGCGTAGGTGTCCACGGTCGCCTTGAGCACCCCGTCCACATAGACCAGCGCGATGCCCGACCACTGGTCCCGATAGCCGACCCAGCTCACCGCCGTGCCCGTGAACGCGAAGCTCGCCTGCGCGCCGAGATCCATCGCGAGCACGGCGCTGCCGCCGCTGTGGAACGCATTCGTGTTCGTGTACCAGGCGCCGGCGTAGGCCGCCACCGGGGTGTCCTGCTCGACCCGCGTCGCGACCGGGTCGACCGAGCCCGCCGACGACGGCGCTGCCGAGGTGAGATCGATCAGATAGACATCGGAGTACTCGCTCGGCGCTCCCAGAATCGCCTGCGACCCGTAGTTGCTGCTGTAGACCACCTTGCTGCCGTCGCGACTCACCGCCGCCCGGGGCGTGAAGTAGTAGCCGTTGAAGGGCCGGCTCCGATGCTGCGCGAGCCGCCGGACCTCGGAGCCGTCGAGCTTCACCTGGAGGATCTCGTTCGTGTACGCCGTCCAGCCGCCGAGCGGCCCAGGGTCGCTCGGCGCGTAGGTGCTGACGATGACCCAGCCGTTGCCGTCGGGTGCCGACACGTGCGCGGCAAGGCTCCAGTCCAGGGAGAGCAGGCAGGACTGCTGGCCGTCCGCCAGCCGCACCTTCACGACGCTGTTCGGGCAGGTCGCCGCGGGGTCACCCGCGTTGACCCACACCATCACCTCGTCGCCGTTGACGTCGCGTGTGACGTCCAGGTGGCCGGCCGCCGTCGTGAGCTGTCGGAGGAAGCTCATGTCGCGGTCGTACAGCTCGACGCCGCTGAAGCGGCTGGGCCCGGCCTGATACCACGTCACGATCACATTGTGGTCCGGCGTGAGCGCGACCCCGTCCACGAGACCGGGGCCGCCGACGTCCAGCACAGGCCCCTTCGTGTCGGTGCTGATCTCGTACACGAAGACGTACCGGTTGTCCCCCACGAGGACAAGATGGTCGCCGTCGAAGCAGATGTCGGATTCGCCGAAGCCACTGATCTCGGTGTACTCGCTGAAGGTGTGCACGACCGAACTCTGGCCCGTGGCGGCGTCGTGCCGCTCGAGCCGATTCCCCCAGGGGTGGTAATAGAGCACGTTCGGGTCGAGCCGCGACCATCGCGGCTCGCTCGATGCGGTCACGTCGAACGGCAGATCCCGCAGATAGTTCCCGTTGCCGTCGTAGAGCGCAAAGTAGCTCTGGTGCTGGACGAGAATCCTCGAGTTGTCGCTGTTGAAGGGCGACATTGTGGCGTACTCGTTCGTGATCAGCGTGAGGTTTCCGCTGTCGGCGGCGTCGGGCCAGTCCAGGGCGTCGGATATCCGCTTGATGGACGTTCCGAAGGCCGGGTCCAGGTAGCTGGCACCGACGACCGGCGCTCGAAAGATGAAGTAGTCCATCGGCGCGTAGGAGACCCCGTCGGTGACGTAGGCGAAGGCCGTCCCCTGGACGCAGGCCAGGGCAAAGAGCGCCAGAAGGAGTGGGCGTCGGATCAGGTGCCGCATGGTCATGCCGGCGGCGGCCCGTTACCGCGCCAAGCGCGCCGCCAGAAAGGCTGCGTCGCTCGCCCCGTGGAGCTGCACGTCCACACGCGACCTCCCGCCGACCCGGCGGAGCCGCGTCGCGGCCACGGCGCGGAAGCCGGCCTTTTCGACGGCGCGCCGGGTCGGCAGGTTCGCCCCCTCGACCTTGGTCAAGATGGCGCCGACCCCCTCCGTGGCGAGCGCGCTGGCGACCGCCGACCACGCCGCCGGCGCGATGCCCAGCCCCCGGTAGCTCGGCGACGTGACCGAGTCCTCCAGACCGACCATGCCGCGCGGCAGCGCGAGCCAGCCACCACACGCCGCCAGCACCGGCATCCGCTTGGCGAAGATCCAGCAGGCGAACACCGCCCGAGCCGCGTCGCGGACCAGCCACGGGTCGGCGCCAGCGGCGAGGCGTCGCCGGGCCTCTCGAAGGCCGACCGTCGGGAGCTCGGCGAGCAGCGCGAGGTCCTCGTCCTTCGCCCGGATGATCTCCATTCCCGGCGGAAGCTCGATCCCGGAGCATGTGCGGCCCACGTCGAGCCGGTACCAGATATGCCACTCCTCGAGATAGACCAGCCTGGCGAGGAGTGCGAGCGCGAGGCGAATGCTGCCGCCGAGCCCGTGTCGATGCAGGCCCCGGTGGAGGCTCGCGACGGCCTCAGCCCCGCTGCGTCGCTCGAGGGATGCCACGCTCATGACCACAGGCCCCTCACGCGCTCGACGCCGCCAACACCGGCGCGAACAACCCAGCGTCCAGAGCTGCAACAGTCCGTCGGAGCCCCGCGTCGAAGCCCACGAGGGGGACGTACCCGAGCAGCCGTTTGCCCTTCGACACGTCCGCCAGCGAGTGCGGCACGTCGCCTGGCCGCGACGGCGTATGTCGCCGCTCGAGCCGCCGCCCGAGGATCGCCTCCAGCTTCTCGATGATCGCGAGCAGGCTGACCCGCTCGCCGCAGCCGACGTTGAAGATTTCGCCGCCGACCGCAGGCGCCCGCGCCGCCAGCACGTTCGCCTCGACGACGTTGTCGATGTAGGTGAAGTCGCGCGACTGCGTGCCGTCGCCGTGGACCTCCAAGGGCTCCCCCCGCAGCCCCCACACGATGAATCGGGGGATCACCGCGGCGTACTCCGAGGCCGGGTCCTGGCGCGGCCCGAACACGTTGAAGTATCTGAGCCCGACCGCCTCCACGTCGTAGAGCTGGCTCCAGACCGCCGCATACTGCTCGCCCGCGGCCTTCGACGCACCGTAAGGCGAGATCGGCGCCGGCGGCTGGTCCTCGCGCTTCGGCAGGTCGGGCCGATGGCCGTACACCGCCGACGAGGATGCGTACACGACGCGGGTGACGCCCGCGCGCCGCGCCGCCTCGAGCACGTGCAGCGTGCCCGTCACGTTGCTCTCGTTCGCGCCCAGCGGATCCTTCACCGACAGCGGCACCGAGCGCATCGCCGCTTCGTGGAAGACGACATCCACGTCCACCATCGCGCGCTCGACCAGGTCGAGATCGCGGATGTCGCCGTCGATGACTTCCAGCCGCGCGCGGACGGCGGGGGCGAAGTCGAGGTTCGCGCGCGTGCCCGTCGAGAAGTTGTCGAGGACCCGCACTCGCGCCCCATCGCGGAGCAACCGTTCGGCGAGGTGCGAGCCGATGAATCCCGCACCGCCGGTGATGAGGGAGACGCGTTGCCTCGCGACCGCCTCGGTCGCGCCGCGCCCCTCGAGGGATGCCGCGCTCGTCATCGCAGGAACCTCAGCCACCCGACGCCCCCAGCACCGACGTGGGCCGTGGGGACCGCCTCGATCCGGGCCGCGCTGTCCGGTCGAGGAACGTCCGGCACCACTGCTCGAAGCAGATCAGCGTCCAGAGCTGGAGATCGAGCGGTCGGCCGCGCCGGTGCTGCTCGAGGAGGGTCTCGACGCATGCCGGGTCGAAGATCCCCCGCTGCCGGCTCCGCCCCGAGAGCAGGAGGTCCCGAAGGAAGTCGGCGAGTGGTCCCCTGAACCAGTGCGCGAGCGGGACGGCAAAGCCCTGCTTGGGTCGATCGATGATCTCGTCGGCCAGGACCCCTCGCATCGCGCGCTTCAGGAGCTGTTTCGTGCGTCCATGGCGAAGCTGCATCTCGGGCGGGATGGTGGCGGCAAACTCGACCAGCTTGTGGTCCAGGAGCGGGACGCGCGCCTCGAGCGAATGCGCCATGCTCATCCGATCGACCTTCGTCAGGATGTCCAGCGGCAGATACCGCTTCAGATCGAAGTACTGGAGCGCCGCCAGCCAGCCGCCGGGCGCCCGGGCCAGGCATTCCGCCTCGTCCCGCCACGGGTCGCAGCCCGAGAGCATCGCGCCCGCCTCGGGCGCGAACAGACGCGCGTGCTCGTGGCGTCGGAAGAGGGTCACCGCATCGAGGTACCGCTGCCAGCCATCGAGCGAGAAGTGGCGCAGGGAGTTCCGGCCCCGCATTCCTTCGGGCATGAGCCCGCCCGCCGTCGCGAGCGCCCACCGGAGCGGCGCCGGCAGCGCTCCGTACCGCCGCTCGCTCCACTCGACCCGATACTTGTCGTAGCCGGCGAAGAGCTCGTCGCCCCCGTCGCCGGACAGGACAACGGTCACCTCCTCGGCCGCCAGCTTCGAGACCAGGTACGTCGGGATCGCCGAAGAGTCGCCGAACGGCTCGTCGAGGTGCCAGACGAGGCTCTCGATCACCTCCAACGCCGCAGGCTCGACCAGCAGCTCCCGGTGCTCGATCCCGAGCCGCTCGGCGACTCGCCGCGCGTGGGGTCGTTCGTCGTAGGCGCCTTCCCGAAACCCGATCGAGAAGGTCTTCAGCGGGCCCGGAGCGACCCGCGCCATGGTGGCCACGACCGAGCTCGAGTCGATCCCGCCCGAAAGGAACGCGCCCAGCGGGACGTCGCTGGTGAGATGCAGACGGACGGACTCTTCGAGCAGATCGCGGAGCCGCTCGACGAAGTACGACTCGCCATGATGGCGATCCGGCTCGAAGGTCACGTCCCAGTACTGCCGCGGGCGCGGCGTCACGCCCTCACCGACGATGAGGAGGTGGCCGGGCTCGAGCTTTCGGACACCGGCGATGACACTCTCCGCCGATGGTGTCGTCAAGAACGCGAAGACCCGGCCCAGCGCGTTCCAGTCGAGTCGCCGCTCGACGTCGGGCGACTGGAGAATCGCCTTGAGCTCGGAGGCGAACAGCAACCGCCCGTTGACCTCGGTGTAGTACAGCGGCTTGATCCCCAGCCGGTCGCGGGCGATGAGCGCCTGTCGCCGTCGCTTGTCCCACAGCGCGAACGCGAACATGCCGCGCAGGTGGTCGACACAGGCGGCGCCGTACTCCTCGTACAGGTGGACGATCGTCTCCGTGTCGGTGGCCGTGTAGAACGAATGGCCGCGATCTTTCAGGTCGCGCCGCAATGTCTTGAAGTTGTAGATCTCGCCGTTGAGCACGACCCAGACCGAGCCGTCCTCGTTCCTGACCGGCTGGCTCCCCGTCTCCAGGTCGATGATGCTCAGGCGGCGCATGGCGAGCCCGACGCCCTCGCTGGTGTAGAGCCCCTCGGCGTCGGGCCCACGGTGCGTCATGACCTCGCACATCGAGAAGAGCTCTGCGGCGGAGACCGGCCGCCCGTTGAGGCTCACGACACCTGCGATGCCGCACATCGTCCTCGTCCCCCTAGCCCCTGGACCGCGCCGCCACTCGTCCGTCCGCGACCGGCCGACGCCGCCACCCGGTCAGCGCCGTGCGCTCCGTCTCGCCGAGCAAGCCCAGCCGGAGCACCAGCGCCAGGTAGACGACGCCTGTCGCCACGGTCGCCGCGGTCAGGCCCGACCAGCCGGCGTCGCCCACGGACGACCTCGCCGCCAGTCCCACCAGCGCCGCGAGCGTCGCGGCGGTCGCGGTGGTACCGAGGCTCCGCCACGGCAGGAGCCCGGCGAGGCCCACTCCCATCAGCCCCCGCATCCTGGCCAGCGCGAGGCACTTCGCGACCGCGGTCGCGAGCACCGTGACGAGCATTGCGCCCGGCAGCTGGAAGACCGCGATGAGTGGAGCGATCAGCGCGGCGATGAGCACGAGCCGGACCGCGTTCAGCAGCAGCAAGAACCCTGTTTGCGCGTACACGCGCAGCACCGCATCCGTGGCCAGGACGGCGAGCCCGATGACCGTGGTCGCGATCATGAACACCGGAACGCTCGCCCGGTACTGCTCGGTGAAGAGCAGCACAATCAGGTCCGGCGCCCCCACCAGGAGCACGCCCACGAGCGGAAAGAAGACCACGGCCAGCTTGCGGGTCGCGTCGTGCCAGATCTCGAGCACCCGGTCGGCGCGCGCCTCCCGCACCGCCTCCGCCATCCGCACCATCAGCACGTTGCCGGCCGACATCGCCACGAGGTCGACGAACGGGATCTGCAGGCACCCGACCGCGTAGACGGCGAACGTCGCCGCGTCGAAGCGGTAGGCGACCGCGTACTGGTGGAAGTTGGCCTGTACGATCTCGAGCAGGACGGCGAGCCCGAACGGGCCCGCATAGGTGAGCTGCCTCGCCAGGAGCGCCCGATCCACGCGCAGCGTGGCCCGGAACGCGCACCCGAAGTAGCCGAGCGCCGCGGCGGCCCGGACGAGGGCGAACACGACCGCGCCGGCCACCACCGCGTCGAGACGCCCCAGCAGCAGCGCCGGCACCGTCAGGCTGGCGGCTCGCAGCACGTCGGAGGCCCCATAGCACGCCGAGGCCGCGAGGTAGCGGCGTCGGGCGGTCATCACGATCTCGAGCCCGGCCGAGCCCAGCATCAGCGCGAGGAACGCCGCGATCGGCCCGAGGTGAAGGGACAGCGTGTCGTTAGAGAGCCAGCCGGCGATCGTCACGCCTGCGGTCGCGAGCAGCGCGCCGCACGCCGCCCCCATGACGGCGAGAACCAGGAGCGAGTTGGCGACGTACCTCCCCGTCGCCGCCCCGGCCGCGGGGACGAAGTAGAAGAGGCTCTCGGCCATGCCGACCTGCGCGATGTAGTAGAGGGTCGAGAACACGAGGAAGAGTTGCTTGTAGGTGCCGAACTCGGTCTGGTCGAAGACCCGCGCCAGGACGACGGGAGTGAAGAACGTCGCCACGAACGCCAGGGTCCGCCCCGACATCAGGAGGAGCGCCGGTCGGAACGTCGAGTCCGTTGCGCGCGTGTCACGCATCAGGGGCATCCCGTCGGGCGGTCACGGGCGCGCCGTGGCGCTGACCGCAGCCCCGCGCGAGATCGAAGACGCCGTGGGTGAGACAGCTCGCGACGGCGGAGGAGAAGCGGCCCGCCGCGTCGAGGCAAGAGTTCTCCCAGAGCAGACGGCGTGGGATCGTCAGCAGCGGATGGCGCGGGTCCCGGTGGCGACAGGTCGTGTAGGCGAACCGATAGCCAGCCGCTGCCACCGCCTCCACGATCTCGGCGTCGAACGCGCCGTCGGGGTAGGCGAAGTGGTCGATCGGCGTCCCGAGCCGCGCCTGGAGAGCGCTGCGCGAGCCTGCGATCTCCGCCGAGACCCGCGGCTGGGTCTCCCTGGTCAGCACCGGGTGGGTCCTCGTGTGCGAGCCCACCGTGATGCCGGCGCGCCGCATCTCGGCCAGCATCTCCCAGGCGAGCGGCCGGAGCCCCTCGAGCGCCCCGTCGTCGATCGCCGTCTGCTCCTCGAGGGCCGCGATCACGCGGGCGATCCCGGCCTGCGACAGCGTGGTGAGCAAGAGGCGCAGCGCGCTGAACGGGTCGCTCGGCGCGCGTGGCGTCCCGCTGCCCGGCGGTAGGACGCCGAGCCGGGAGAGTACATCGCGCGCGGTCGGCCAGGCGCGGGTGAGCAGGAGGTACAGCCGGTCGTGAGGCAGCGGGCTCGGGTTGCCAATCCAGTCCGCGACCACGAAGACCGCGGCCGGGATCCCTTTCCGCGCCAGCAGCGGAAACGCGTGGTCGTACACGTCACGATAGCCGTCGTCGAAGGTGACGGCGGCCAGGGGGGTCGCCAACCCTTCTCCCGATTCGAGCCGCGAGCCCAGCTCGTCGAGGGACACGAACCGGAAGCGCCGCCCGATCCAATCCAGATGGCGCTCGAGCATCCGGCGGCTCACGAGCATCGGCGGAATCGCCGACCGGACGCGCGCCGGCCGGTCGGCCACGACCCGGTGATAGCCGATCACCAACGGCAGCCGGCGCGCCCCGGACACGAGCGCGACCAGCCGCGCTCCGCCGCTCGCTCGCAGGGCGAGAGCGATTCCCGTCTTAAGGTGCGCCCGTCGCATGATCCACGGCGTAGGGCTCGTTCCGGCGTCCGGCGGCGAAGCCCGGCGAGACCGTCTCCAGAAGGACGCGCCTTGCCACGTGGCGGGCGGCCCGACTCGCTTCGATCGCCTGACGGTAGAGCCATCCCCGCACGCGAGGTGGATACAGCTCCAGCCGTTGCAGCGCGCGCGTCCGGTGAGCCCAGTGGAACTTGTACTCCTCGTCGCCGTGCAGGAGATCGTACTCCTTCACCCCTTCCTCCACCGCCGCCTTGATGCTGAGGCCGAGGGCCACGAGGCCACTGCTCTGCCGGGCGTAGCTCGGATCGAAGCCCGACTGGTAGAAGTAGAATCTGTCCCGGTAGCGGAAGCCGTAGACGGACGCGACCGGTCTGCCGTCGAGGCGGAGCGTGAACAGCCGGAGCCAGCCGCGCTCGAGGGCGAGGCCGCTGAACTCGTCGTGAAACGCGACGAGGCTCGTGCTGTGAAGCGCGCTGGAGCCTCCCCGGGGATACCAGCGCATGTGGTGCAGGGTCACCAGCGCTCGCACCGCGGCCCGCCGCTGCGCCTCGGTCTCGACGCGCTCGAGGCGCAATTCTCCCAGACGCGACAGCTGCCTGAGTCGCCGACGAAAATTGTATCGGTGCGCCGGGCCGAGGCCGTCCAGATACGATTCCCACGAGCCGCCGGCCAGGTCGATGAACGGACACACGCTCGTCCCCGCCGACCGCACGCTCCAGCCACGCCTTTCCAGCTCGGCGGCGAGGCGCCAGGCATTCGGCGCGCCCGGTTCCAGCTGAGCCAAGCCCATGACGGCCGTGCCGTCGACCAGGTGGGCGGCCAGCGCCCGGGCCGCCTCCACCGCCAGGCCGCGCCTGGTGATCAGATCGAGGTAGTCCGACCCCACGCTCCCCGTCCCGAGGAACTCCAGCGAGCGGACCGACAGCAGGTGACTCAAGCGCCGCGGTCTCCAGGCCAGCGGCGCGATGGCGATCAGCTCTCCGCGCGAGCGCACGACGAGGATCGAGAGCCTCCGGTCCTCCGCGAGGTGCTTCCACCAGGTGAAGAGCCACTCCCAGGTCAGGAACAGGCAATCGGACGTGCACGTCGAGAGCAGCGCGGTCCACTCGCCCCGCAGCTTCTCGAAGGCCGCGGCGTCCTCGATTCTCTCGACGTGGGTCATCGGATCACTCGTCATGGGCCCGGACGGATCGACGCGGAACGGGGCGCCGCGCTCGCGGGGCAGCCGGACGGCCGACCCGCGAGCGCTCGACCAATCACCCGTTACTTCGGATTGACCCCGTTGCACGGCTTGTGGATCTGGATGTTCCCGCCGTCGATGCCGTCACTGGGGGGTGTGAAGGCACTGGGGGCGCCGCCGCTGTCGGCGTGATAGGAGAGGCCCGGCCCACTGACGGTGATAATGAAGCGGTCGTGGCCTTTCGGCACGTTGCCCGGCTCGCCGTCGTCGACCACCTCGGCCCTGTAGGCGTAGCCGGCCACGCCGTTGACCTGAGCGCTTCCGCTGAAGGTCCGGTCGGCGCATTCCGTGTTGTGGACCGTATCGAAGCAGGCGAACGCGTCGTACGTGTCGACGCTCGTCGCCTTCACGTGCATCCCCGTGTTGTGGTCGATGTAGTTCAGGTTGCCCATGAGCGGCGGTGGGGGCTCGCCGTTCTTGTAACCGGCCTCGAAGCCGAAGTTGGCCCTCTGGTTCGGATTGTCCGGGTCCGAATCCGGTGTCGGGGCGAACCACCCACCGCCCGTCACGAAATCGAAGCAGGGGCTCGGCACCGGATGCGCCTCGGAGTCGTGGCCGGGCATCGACACGGCCACGCCCGTCAGCAGAAACACGAGCCCTGCCATTCGAAGGATCACCCATTTCATCGCTGGCTCCTCCTACTGAGAGATCGAGCTGCTCGCGCTCGACACGACGATTTCCCCGCCCGCCGAGAGGATCAGATGGAGCGCGTTGACGACGATCCCCTGGAGCGTCGTCGTCTGCTCGTTGATGACGAGCGTCGCCACCCCGGGAAGGCTGATCGTTTGGTTCGGCAGACCCGTCACCTGGACGGGAACGCCGCCGAACGTCAGGCCGTCGATCTGGCTGCCGCCGCTCGGGCCGACGTCGGTCGCGTCCGCTTGGGCCTGGACGAACGAGGCCGTGATCTCCGCCGCCTGCCCGGGCAGAACGACGACGTTGGCCAGCGACGTCAAGCTGTTGACCTGGTCACCCGCCGTGCTGGTCAGGGCGCCGCTCGTGGCCGCGACCAGTGTCTCGGCGCTCAGGACACCCGGCACCGCGGTGCCCTCAAGCGTCGCGCCGGACCAGCCGCCGTCGGCGGGCAGCGCGCCCGTATCGGCGATGTACAGCGGGCCGGCCCCGAGAACGTTCACGTAGGCGCTGTAGGCCCGACCGCCGAAGCTGGACGCGTGGGCGGGAGCCATCCAGGCCACTCCCGACAGGACGAGGAGGCTCGCGACAAGCGCGAGCCTCACGGGTCGTGCACCGATGTTTCTCATCACTCTTCCTCCTTGCTAGACTCTTGCGGCGTGGACTCTTGCCGAGTTGCTCCTGAGGGTAGGCTCGACAGCAGAGCGCCGAAATTCGGTGAATCCTCGAATCGGAGAAGGGAAATCCAGGAAACGGGCGCCGGGCCGGCCCTCGGCCGGGGCCCCGATCACCCCGCGGGGTACCGCCCTAGATCCCGATCCACCACTCGCCCTCGAGCCGTGAGAGGAAGGCGTCCCCGCGGTGGATGGCCTCCAGCACCTCCGGATGACGCGAGTGGATCAACATCCACGCCCCGCCGTCATGGTGGAAGAGGCAGTAGCGATCCGGCGCCGCGCGGAGCGCCGTGGGATCCAGCGGCCCGGACACGGCGACGGCGCCGTGGCGCCACGCGTCGTGGAAGAGATGCTCGAGCACCTCGCCCATCGAGTCAGATCGGGCCGCGATCTGGACCACCTCGCTCGGGCCGCCCGGATTCAGGTAGTAGAGGTACCAGCCCGCTGCCTCTCCGCGGCCGTCGCGAACGACCACCGTCCGGAAGGCGCCGTGGGCCGTCTTTCTGGCCAGGAGCTCGAGCAGCCACCGCAACGCGCGCGCGTCGTACTCGGGGCGCAGCGCCCGGTCGCCCGAGAGCCGCTCCAGGCCCTCCAGGAGGATCTCGGCGGTGAGCTCCCCCCCGGTCAGGCGCGGGGCCGGAGGACGGAACGCCGACCGCGTCGCCACGGCGTCGGTGACCGACACGAGGGGACGCAGCATCGAGTCCCAGCGCGACGACCACCCCCGCCTTCTGAGAACCGTGAGGATGTAGCGCGCGGGCCGAAGCGGCCGCGTCCACCGCAAGCTGTACAGCAGCGACGTGGCGCCGCCGAAAGCCTCCCAGATCCTCCGGGAGGTGTCGTTCCCCTCCGCGAGGGACAAGTCCTGTGATCCCGCGAGGAAGGCCTGGACCAGCCGGATGGCGGCGAGCGACGCCCGCCGGTCGGCTTCGACCATGAACGTATGCGTGATCGCCGCCCGGATGGGTCGCCCGCCGAGCGACATCGGCCGGGGCATCACCCCGAGGCAGCCGATGATCCGACCGTCTGCCTCCTCGTACACGAGGGACGGCAGCTCGTCGTCCCGCCACGGGTTCCGGCAGAACATCTCGGTCAGGTAGGGCGCGACCTTCCGGGCCGGGCGCCCGACGCCGTCGCCGAAGATCCGTTCGTGCAGCCCGGCGACCCCGGGAATGTCGTCCTCGGTCAGCGGCCGGACCCTGCCGATCGCCGACCCGCTCCGCGTCAGCCCCTGGGCGGTCATGGCGACTCCGCGACCGGATTCAGGTGCCACCCCGTCTCAGCACCCGGCACCGGCGTCGCTCCCGTTCCCGCTCAGCATGAACTCGGCGATCCGCGCGATCGATCGGAACCGCTCGATCTCGAGGTCCTCGACCGTCGTCCTGATTCCGAACTCCTCCTCAAGCCGGACCAGGAGATCCACGAACATGAGCGAGTCCATCACGCCGCTCGTGAAGAGGTCCGTCTCCTCCGAAGGCACCGTCAGATGCAGGCGCTTCTCGAAGAGGTCCGCGATCCGACGCCGTACGCTCGCTCGGTCCGCCATCTCACAGCTCCTTGTGCTCCGACGCCAGCAGGTCGAAGAGCAGGCGGTCATGGTGTCGCCCGTCGATGTCGTGGCACTGGCGCTGCCGGCCGATCAGGCGGAAGTTGTTCCGCTCGACCATCCGGAGCGACACGGCGTTGTCCGCCACCACCCAGGCGAAGATCGAGCGGAGCCCGAGTTCTCTGAAGCCCAGGGCCAGGATTTTCGACAGCGCTCGGTTGCCGTAGCCGCGCCCCGCGTATCGCTTGTCGCCAAGCACACACCACGGCGTCGCCGTCTTGAACCTCCGGTCGACGTTGCTCAGGCCCACGACGCCGATCGGCACCTCGCCCGAATCGTCGGTGAAGGCCCGGATGACGTGGATGTCCCGCTGGGCCATGATCTTCAGGGACACCGCGCTCAGCATCTGTTTCCCGCTTCCGAAATCCAGCCACTGGTAGTTCTCTTTCAGGGCCATCCATTCGGCGATTTGCTCGAGGAGCTTCGGGTCATCGAGTGGCTTCAGCTCCATCTCCCTCACATGCCTCCTTCAGTCGCCGTCGGTCGATCTTTCCGTTCGCGTTGCGGGGAAGGCTTCCCAGGACCATCCAGCGTGACGGCAGCATGTACGCTGGCAACGTCCGCCCGAGCTCCCGCCGGAGCGTCACTGGCGTGACCTCGCGCCCGGGTTCGCCCACGTAGGCAGCGCAGATCAGCATCCCCTCGAAGCCCCCCGACTGGATGGCCACCACCGCGCCCTCCCGCACCCCCTCGATCGCGCTGAGCGCCGTCTCGACCTCGCCCAGCTCGATCCGGTAGCCTCGGCTCTTGATCTGCGAGTCGGTCCGGCCGAGGAAGTACAGGAGACCGTCGTCGCCGACCATCGCTCGGTCTCCGGTCCGGTAGATCCGCTCCATCGGCTCCCCGCCCCGGGGGTCGGGCAGGAACGCCGCACGCGTCAGCTCCGGATCACGCCAGTAGCCCGGGCTCAGCCCGACGCCCCCGATATAGAGGTCGCCAGGCTCGCCGAGCGCTGTCGGACCCAGGTGCTCGTCGAGCAGGAGCAGTTCTTCCCCCTCACAGGCGATCCCGATCGGGATGGCCGCCCTGTCGTCGTCGGGACACCGCGGGACCGTGTAGTAGCTGCTGGCGATCGTCGTCTCGGTGGGCCCGTACAGATTCGTAAAGGTGGCGTGGGGCAGTCGCGCCATCCAGTAGCGAAGGGCCGGCGTGGGAAAGACCTCCCCGCACCAGAGCACGCGCCTCAGCGTCGGGAAGTCGTTGGCTCTGACGACGTCGAACTTCGCCATGTAGTTGAGCACCGACGGAACGGAGAACCACTGGGTCAGCTCGGAGGTCCGGACGAACTCCGCCAGCTTGTTCGGCAGGATGCTCAGGTCCGGCGGCACGAGATGGAGCTGGGCGCCCGCCGCGAACGTCCCGAAGATGTCGTAGACGGAAAGGTCGAAGTGCAGTGGCGGGTGGGCGGACATCCGATCCGCCGACGTCGTCCCAAAGTACCGTCGCGCCCACTCGACGAAGTGCGCCACGCTCGAGTGCGTGATGACGACCCCTTTCGGCGCGCCCGTGGACCCGGAGGTGAAGAGGATGTGGGCGGCGTCGTGCCGCCGGTTGGCGCAATCCGGCGGCGCCGTCGAGTAGGCGCTGAGATCCGCCAGCGAGAAATCGGAGTGGAAGCGCGCCCCCTTGCCCCGCTCTCGACCCAGCCATCCCACCGAGATCGCCGCCCGGAATCGATCGGCTTCGAACAGCGCGTCGAGCAGGGGTTCGACGCCGTCGCCGGCCAGGATCCAGCGGTTCTCGCAGGACTCGAGGATCTTCGCCACGCGCGGGGCCGGGCTCGACGGGTCGACGGGCACGTAGATGCAGTCCGCCTTGTAGATGCCGACGATCCCGACGATCGCCTCGATCGATTTGGACGTGAGGAGGCAGACTCGGTCGCCCCTCCGGCACCCGGCCGCCTGGAGGAGCCTGGCCAACTGGTTCGCGGCGCTCTCGAGCCGGCCGTAGCTCAAGCGCTCACCATTCAGGACCACGGCGACGGCCTCGGGCCGTCGCTCCGCCTGCCGCGCGACGTACTCCTGCAGCAGCTCTATCACCGGGTCACCTCCACGGCCTTTTGGAAGCCGAGACTGGTGTGGCGCAGATCATCCGGAGCGCCCGGCACGTCGAGAATGAAGCGCGTGTACCCGGCTTCCATGTATCGCGCCAGCGCCTCGCCGACCCGGTCGTAGCTGCCCACCAGGTAGGGGCAGAACGTCTGATAGTGCTGGAAGGGGCCCAGCCAGTACCCGTCGGGCAGCGCCTCCGCGCTCAGCTCCGCAAGCTCCTTGTGCCAGGACGAGTCCGAGGTCTTCGTGGCCAGCTGGTGGGTCAGCTGACCCCGCCGGTCCTCGGGAAAGCGCGCGTGGGCGACCTGCCACGCCTCCTCGTCGGTGGGCCGAGCGATGATCCCGACGCGTATGCCGTACGGGATGCCGGCGTCCGGCGGGACCGTCTCGGACGCGGACGGCTTCGGATACTTCACCGCGGTCGCCCCCAGCATCCGGGCGGCCGCCAGCCCCGCCTCCGAAGAGGCCGACACGAAGATCCCCGGGAACAGCTCCGGCGCCAGCGGCGGGACGAGCTTCAGCTTCTCGACCCGGTAGAACACGCCCTCATAGCTGACCGCGGAAGCCGTTCCCAGAAGCGCCTTGACGACGGTCGTGTACTCGAGCAGGCGGTCGTAGCGCGCGTCGTGGGGCGCCGTGTCGTTGAGCGCGGCCAGATCGTTGCGGAAGCCGCCCGCCACCATGTTGAGGTACACGCGCCTCGCGTGCAGGTCAGCGAGCGACGTCACCATCTTCGCCACCCAGTAGGGGTGCGTGTACACGGGCTGGACCGCGACGAGGGGACACAGGCTGGCGGTGTTCTGGATGATGATCTGGGCGAGCAACCACGGCTCCAGCAGGCCGTTGTCGGAGTAGACGAGGATCCCCCGGCACCCGGCCTCCTCGCTCCACCGGGCGACGTCGATCACGTGTCGCAGGTAGCGTCCCCGAGCGACGGCGCTCGACGGCGGGCAGGTGGAGAACACCTCGATCGACACGTCGGGAATCTTGTCCTTCACGGAATTCTCCTCGGGGAGCCGGCCCAGCTCGCCCCTTCTTGCACGTTCAGGTAGAGCTGCTCGGTCTCGGTCACCATCCGTTCCAGAGAAAAGTGCTCGGCGATCCGCCGCTGCCCGGCTCGGCCGAAGCTCGCAGCCAGCTCGGCGTCCTCGAGCACTCGGCAGATGGCGCGGGCCAGCGCCGCGGGGTCTCGTGGCGGGACCAGCAGGCCGGTCCCTCCGTCCACCACCACCTCCGGGTTGCCCCCCACTCGTGTGGCGACGACGGGCACCCCGGCCGCCATCGACTCGAGCAGGACGTTCGACAAGCCTTCGCTCAGGGACGGGAGCACGGACACCGTGGCCTCGGACAGGACCTCGGGAATGTCGAGCCGGAACCCGGCGAACGTGATGCGCCCGTCGAGGCCGAGACGCCGCGCGTGGCCCTCCAGCGCCTCCCGGTACAGGAGGTCCGGCACGACACCGCCGTCCTTCACGAGGTGGCCGTCGCCCACGATCAGGAAGCGCGCGTGCCGGACGCGCTGGGCGACGAGGGCCGCGGCGTCCACGAAGTCCTCCAGCCCCTTCAGCGGCTTCAGTCGAGACAACACGGTGACGACCGGGACCCCCGCACGTAGCCCCAGCTCCTGGCGGACGCGGCCATCGCAGCGGCTCACCCCGAACGCGGAGAGGTCGACGCCGTTCCGGATGACGGCGATCTTTCGCGGATCGTAGCCGTCGGTGACCAGCCACTGCCTCACCGCCTCGGCGTTCGCCACGATCCGGTCGGCCAGGCGACACACGAGCCGCTGCACCCGCCGCTGCCACGACGAGAGGTAGACGCCGGTGTCCCTGATCGATACGACCGCCGGCACGCCGATCAGCTTGGCGACAGGAACGGCGAAGACGGTGGGATAGAAGTTGTACGTGTGCACCACCTGGATCCGATCCCGGCGAAGGTCGGAGGCGAATCTCACCTGCGCTCGGAGCGTGCGGGGGCCGTACAGGCGATCGATGCCGTACTCGGCGAGCGGCACGCCGAGCGCCTCGATCTCCCCGAGGAGATGCCCCCACCGCCTGAGACACGCGATGTGCAGCGCGAACCGGGACGGGGCCAGAGCGCGCCCGAGGGCGACCGCCTGCCGTTCCGTCCCGCCCATGCCGAACACGGTGAGGAACTTCAGCAACCTGAGGCGTTCTCGTGGCATGGCGGTCACGGGGGGAAGCTGGCACGGATCCTCGGATCGCCCTCCGAAGTCGGCGCCGGCGCCCGGCTGACCGCCTGCATGGCGACTGCCAGCCCCGCGAGCTCGTAGAAATAGAAGTGGTAGGCGACCGGGTGGAACAGAGCCGCGACGGCGAAGGCGACGAGGCTCACCTGCAGGCCTTCGGCCAGGTGGAAGAGGTCTCGAGCCCCCGGGTCGCCGGCCGCCCTCCGCCGAACGAGCCCGACACGCCGGATGGCCCCGAGGAGCAGCAGGAGAAACAAGCTGAGCCCGGGAAGACCCAGCTCGACCGCCAGCTCCAGATAGACGTTGTGGACGGCTTTCCACGACGGGCCGCGCTCCGCGTTGAGCGCGAGGACGTTCATGCCGACGCCGGCGCCCACGATCGGATGGGCGAGCACGAAGGTCGCCGCGGCGACCGTGTCGGTCCACCTCGCCTGCGCCGAGCCGGTCGGGTCCGAATCGATGCTGGCGACCGTGCCCAGGCGATCCAGATAGCCCGAGGGTAGGAACGGGATGGCGGCGAGCGTCAGGATCATCGCGACCACCGCCCAGCCGCGCTCCGCACGCTGGCCGAGCCGCCAGCAGTACAGGACGACCGCCGTTGCCAGAGTCAGGAAGCCCGCGCGCGAGAGCGTCACGATCACCGCGAGCACGTCGACCAGGACGGCGCCGGCGAGAAGCAGACGGAGGGAACGCCTGCGCTGGATGAACAGCAGCGCCACCGTCAGGGGCAAGATCAGGTTGAGCATCAGGGCGAGGTCGTTCGGATTCTCGGTGAGCGGCGCGTCGTATCCGAGGATCCGCTTCACTCCGACGTGTCCGCCGTCGGGGACGAACGTGCCCGCGAGGTAGTTCCGGACCCCGGTCACCGCGAGCGGGATGGCCGTCAGGCTCAGCGTCCATGCCACCAGCCGGAGCCTCGCGCGTGTGTCGATGACGATGCCCAATAGCCAGAAGACCGCCAGCGTCTTGAAGTACGTGTCGAGCAGGAATGTCACGCTCCCTCCCGGCCAGGCGGAGAACGGTGCGGTCGCGATGGCCCACCCGGCCAGGGCCGCGGCGACCCGCGTCTCGCGCGTCGATGCCACGAGGGGGCGCCGTTCGACGAGGCGACTGGCGAGGAGCGTCACGATCGCCACGACGGCGGTCAGCAGCGCGGGGCGTACCGAGGCCAGCGCGGGCACGAAGGTCTGCGGCGCGATCAGCGAGATGACGACGAAGGCCATCAGGGCCGAGAACGCGACCGCGCCCCCGCGGGCCGCGGAACCCTCGGGGGCGGCGGTCAGGACCGCGCCCGAGCCGCCGTGCATCGAAGCTCGCCACCAGTGATGGCTCATGCAAGGCACCGGTCAGGACGCGGGGCGCCCGCGTCTCCTGCTAGAGCGTGACGACACGACCCGCCGGGGCCTGGATCTCGTACGTTGCGCCGCGCGTGTCGACGACGAGCGCGGCGACCGCGACGATCCGGTGGTAATCGAACTCCGCGTGATCGGTGAGGATCAGGACGCAGTCCGCGCCGGCGAGGCGCTCATCGGTGGGCTCGACCGCCTTGAAGGCGTGACCGCCCAGAGTGATCTCGGGAACATACGGGTCCGCGTACGCGACCCCGGCCCCGCACTCGATGAGCCTGCCGAGGACCTCGAGCGCGGGCGACTCTCGCGTGTCTCCCACTCCCCGCTTGTAGGCGACCCCCAGGGCCAGGATCGTCGCGCCGTTCAGGCAGCGCCGCCGGCGGTTCAGGGCCTCCCCCACCAGCTCGACGACGTGTCCCGGCATGGACCGGTTGATCTCGTCCGCCAGCCGGATGCACCGGGCCTCGTAGCCGTCCAGGCGCATCTTCCAGGCGAGGTAGGCAGGATCGACGCCGATGCAGTGCCCGCCGATCCCCGGCCCCGGGTAGAACGGCAGGAACCCGAACGGCTTGGTGGCGGCGGCGTCGATCACCTCGCGCGTGCTCACGCCGAGGCGGCGGCACATGAGCGCAAACTCGTTGGCAAGCGCGATGTTGACGTTCCTGAACACGTTCTCGTAGAGCTTGACCAGCTCCGCCACCTTGGCGTTCGAAACCACGATGACCTGCGCGATGATCTGGCGATAGAGGAAGGCCGCGAGAGCAGCGCACCGCGGCGTCACCCCTCCGACCACCTTCGGGATGTCCGTCACCGAGTACGTTGGGTTGGCCGGGTCGATCCGCTCGGGCGAGAAGGCCAGGAAGACGTCCACGCCCGGCCTGGCCCCCCGACCCTCGAACAGCGGCACGAGCAGCTCCTGGGTCGTCCCAGGGTACGTCGTCGATTCCAGGATCACGAGATGGCCGGGCCGGAACCGGGCAGCCACTTCCTCGGCGGCGGCGAGGACGAACGAGATGTCCGGATCCTTCGTCTTCCTCAAGGGCGTGGGCACGCAGATGACCGCGACGTCGCTCTGGTCGAGGACCGAGAAGTCGGCGCTGGCCTCGTACAGCCCCTCGCGCAGCACCGTTGCCAGCGTCTCGTCCTCCACGTCGGGACTGTGTGAGCGGCCCGCGTTGAGAGCGCCCAGCCGGTCCGGATCGGTATCGAGCCCGGTCACGACGAAGCCGCCCCGGGCGAACGCGATGGCCAGTGGGAGACCAACGTACCCTTGCCCGATCACGCAGAGCCGGGCGGCGCGATCACGGATGCGACGCATCAGATCGGTGGTCATCACCTCGAGACCCTCTCGGGACGCGCGAACCATGGGCGGCGATGCCGAGCCTCGCGGTCCACTATGAGGTCTTCACGCCCCGCATTCGGATCGGGCCGTCGAACACCTCGACGTCGAGAAACCCGTTGGCCCGAAACCACCCGAACACCTCGGGGTAGAGGAACTTCCACTGATACCGCGGGGTGTACCAGTCGAACGTGTCGAGCCAGCGCCAGCGCCAGTTCGGGTGCATCGAGATCGCGAAGAACAGCCGCAGCGCTTCGCCGAGCCCGCGCACGCGGTAGACGTAGTAGAGGGGGATCGCCACGGCTGACAGCGCGAGCATCAACCGTCGGGGAAGCCGGGTCGTCAGCCGGCGCACGACGTCCGCGACCCGGTGGGCGGATCCGTACCGAGCGTACACGTACACGGCGAACCCGCCCCCTTTCTTCACCGCCGCCGCGACGCGGTCGAACGCCGCGCGCGGGTCGGGGGTGTGATGCAGGACGCCGATCGAGTACGCCAGATCGAACGTCCTCTCGCGAAACGGCATCGCGAAGATGTCCGCCTGGACGACGTGCACCTTGTCGAGCCGCCCGATGTTCGCGTACGCGGCGTCGGCCGCCGTCGTGAGATCGATCCCGACGACCTCGCCCCCCTTCCTCGCGACGACCTCGGCGAACCGACCCGCGCCAACGCCCGCGTCGAGCACGAGGCGGCCCACATAATCCGCGTCCCGCCAACCGGTTGTCGCTTCCAGCGTCGTCTCCGACTCCCGCGTCCCGCTCCACGAGTCGAGCTGCACCTTGCGGAACCAGTTCCACTGGTCGCCGAAACTCGATGCGTACGTGCGCTCGGCGACGAATCTCGGAACGCCGCGGATGACCGGGTAGGCACGCCGACACTGACGGCAGGCGAGGATCCCCTCGCTCACCTCCGCGTCTCGGCGGTCCGCGCGCAGGTCGAGCTCACCGTGACAAGCCGGACAGACGAGGAACCGCAGGGCGCTGGGCTTCATCGTGTCAGGCGGCCCGGCCGAGGCGCGCTTCCAGACCGCGCGCGCGCCTGCCGGACCGACCGGCGTCGGCGTCGGCCGAGCCACGCCCGGAGAGTACGACCTTGACCGTCTCAAAGAGGATGCGGAGGTCCAGCGACAGCGACGCGTGCTGGAGGTAGTAGAGGTCGTACCGGATCTTCTCGATCTCCTCCTCCAGGGAGTTGGCGTACCCGTAGCGGACCTGCGCCCACCCCGTGATCCCTGGCCGGACCGCACACCGAAGCGAGTAGTAGGGGATCGCGGCGCCCGTCGGCTCGCCCAGGTTGCGGAGTGCCAGGATCAGGAGCTCGAGGTTCGTCACCGGATGGGGCCGCGGGCCCACGAGGTTCATGTCGCCCAGGAGGACGTTCACGAGCTGGGGGAGCTCGTCGAGCCGAAACCGCCTGAGCCACTTCCCGACGCGCGTGATCCGATGACTGTTGTCCCGAACCCATTCGGACGTCCGCCGGACGGCCGGATGCATCGTGCGGAACTTGATCAGCTTGAAGGATCTCCCGGCCCGCCCCACGCGCTCCTGGATGAAGAACACGGGGCCCCGCGACTCGAGCTTGATCAAGAGCGCAATCGCGCCGAAGACGGGCAGGAGGACGGTCAATGCGACCACGGACACGAGAAGGCCGAGCCCGCGCGCCACCACAGCCTGGAGGCAGGCCGTCTCGAAGCTCCCCGAGAAGACGACGCTGCTCGGGGTGAGCGACTCGAGGGCGAGCTTTCCGGTCAAGCGCTCGTAGGTCCCGAGCCCATCCTCGACCAGGATTCCGCGCGCCCGCGCCTCGAGGAGCCGGTCGATCGGCAGCCGCCCCCGTCGCTCGGCAAGCGCGACGACGATGCGGTCGGGCCGAACCTCGTCGATGACGCGACCGAGGTCCTCGAGCGCCCCGAGGAGCGGATGGCCGACGATCGACCCTCGTGGAGGCGTCGCGTCGTCGACCACACCGACGACGATGCAGCGCAGCTCGGGCCGCCCCTGGATCTCCTCGATGACCTTCCACGCCAGCCGGCTGGTCCCCAGGATCAGTACGCGCTCGCCGGCATGACGGAGGCGCGGCCCTCGGCCGCACGCGACGCGAAACCCGAGCACGAAAGCGGCGATGATCAGAAGGCTCGCGAGGAGCGGGCCACCGCCGAGCCGCGCCTCAGGGACGAGACCGTATATGGCGCTCATCCCACTCACGCGGGGCCGTCAGCGGCCCTGCCCGTCTCGCGCCCAGTCGACGTGCCTGGCCGCGAGGTTGCAGAGGATCGGCCCCAGCTTCCCGGCGGCGTGCCTCACCACCGGACCGGGCTCGAGAAGATCGGCACGGAGAATCACCGGCGGCTCGGCGGGCACCACGAAGTCGGGGTCGACAGGCCCCGCACCTTGGGCGGCGTACCGAGCGCGGACCTTCGGCGGGATCGGGGTCGTGTTGACGACGACGTAATCGAGCGCCCCCGCCGGCAACCCATGCGCGGCCAGAGCGCCGAGGTGCTCGGCGACGCCGTACCCCGTGGTCTCGCCGGGCTCCGTCATCACGTTGCACACGAAGATGCGGACGGCCTCTGAGCGCGCCACGGCCTCGGCCACACCCGGGACGACCAGCGTGGCGAGGAGGCTCGTGTAGAGGCTTCCGGGTCCCAGGATCATCGCGTCGGCCGCGTCCAGCGCCTCCAGCACGCCGGGCGCGGCGGTCGCATCGGCGGGATCGATCCGCACGCGCGTGATCGGCGCGCCGCCCCGCGGAATCTCGGACTCGCCGTGAATCGAGCGGCCATCCACCAGGTCGGCGACCAGCTGAACCCGATGGGTCGTCGATGGAAGGACGAGATCCTCCACACCGAGCAGCTCGGCCGCCAGGCGGATCGCCTTCAACTCGTCGGTCGCGACCATATCGAGCGCGGTCAACAGGAGGTTCCCGACAGGGTGCTCCACAACGCCCCCGTCAAACCGGTACTGGAGTGCCGCCGACACCTCCGGCGCCACCCGGGCCAGCGCGGCCAGGCAGTTACGGATGTCCCCCGGCGGGAGCACACCGTACTGCCGTCGCAGGATCCCCGAGCTCCCGCCGTCGTCCGCGGCCGTGACGATCGCCGTGATCCGGCAGCGCGCGGGGAGGTGACGGCGCAGCCCGCTCAGGACCACCGGCAGCCCCGTCCCGCCGCCCAGCGCGACGACGCGGGAGAGCGACCGTTCAACACCGCCTCGAGGCAGGACCGGGACCATCAGGCTCGCCCTCACGGCCCCGCGCTCCTCTCCCGGTGTAGCGGAGTCTCAAGCAAGCCCCCGACGCGCTTCGCGACGCGGCGCCACGAGGCGTCTCGAGGCGACCCTGCGTACACGTCGTAGTAACGAGAGCGACGCGCGTCGTCGCCGTTGAACACGAGGCCGATGACCTTCGCCGGATCCATCAGGTCCAAGGCCTCTGCGAGCATCGCCCGCGGCGCGCGATGCGCACCGACCACGACGAGGAACCCATCGACGCACTTCGCGACGAGCCGGCAGTCCGGGACGGGAGCGAACGGTGGCGTGTCGAGCACGACGTAGTCGTAGCGCCTCCGCGCTTCATCGAGCAGCGCCTCGAACCGCGACGACTTGAGCAATTCGTAGGGTGCCGCGGCAGGCCCGCCCGCCGGCAGCACCGAGAGATTGAAGCGGGGAAGATGCTCCACGGTGTCTTCCGGCGTGAGACCGGACTCCATGAGCACATCCAGGAGACCGCCCCTCGAACCGCGCAGCCCGAGCTGACGCGCGACCGCCGGCCGCCGAAGGTCGATGTCCGCCAGCAGGACCCGGGCCTCGGCAGATTGCGCGAGGGCCCCCGCGAGGTTGATCGCGGTCGTCGTCTTACCGTCGCCGACGCCCGGACTCGTGACGGCCACGACCTGGAGGCTGGCGTTCTTGCGCAGCGTCTCCACGACATGGCGGAGCACCCGGTACTGCTCGGCCTCGACCGAGGCGGGCCGAACGAAGCTCACCAGGCGCTCGTCGATCCGCGTGGACGACCAGGGCGCGTGCAGGGCGGCCTCGTGACTCATACGACCCCCCCGTCAGGACCCGCCCCGCGACAGAATCCGGGCCAGTTGCTCGTTCCCGTGTGCGACGTGATAGGAAGCCAAGACGACGAGGGCCACCCCGAGCGCGATCGAGGCCGTCGCCAGCCACCCCTGACGCCACCGCTGCGCGGTGTCGCCGGCGGTGGCGATGCGGGGGATGCTCGCCAGCACCGGCACCCGCGTGAACGACCGGAGATCGTCGAGCGTGTGGAAGGAGGTGTCGCGGTGCTCGGCCAGCACGATCGCTGCCGCCGCCAGCCCGAGCGCAAGCAGCGCGCCGATGAGGATGAGCCGGGCCCGGTCCGGTGCGACCGGGTGGAGGGCCGGAACCGCAGGATCCAGGATCCGGAACTCCTCGCCCGTCCGCCGCCGCTCCATGTCCTCGGCGACCTGGGCGTCCTGGTACCGCTTGAGGATCGCGTCGTAGAGCTCCCTCGTCGTCCGGTAGTCGCGGGACATTTCCTGCAGCTCCTGCTCTCGCTCGGGCGCGGATTCGACCCGCCGCTGGTAGGCAGCGGTGTCGCGCCGCAGGCGCTGCTCCTCGGCCTTGAGGGCGCTGATCTCCGCGTCTAGCTCGCCGAGCGACGTCCTGAGCCCGGTGACGGTCGGGTCGACCGTCCCGGCGGGTCCGGCGTCCGCCACCTGCCGCTCGGTCGTCGCGATCTCCGCCTTCAGCGCGACGACATCCGGGTACCTGTCGCTGAATAGCTTTCGCATCCTCGCCAGCTCTCGCTTCAGGCGCGCCAGGCGCGCGGTCGGCGCGTCCTCGCCAGTGGCCGCGGCGGACGATTGGGCGTCGGCGAGCTGCCTGACGAGCGCGGCCCGCCGCTCCATCGCGCGCATCTGGCCGTTGCTGTTGAGGGTGAGCTGCGCGTTCAGGCGCTCCAGGGTTGCCAGGTTCGCCGCGACTTGCTCGGGGAGCTCGCCGATGTGGCGCCGCTTGAATTCGTTGATCTTGCGCTCCTGCTCTTCCAGCCGCCGCTTCGTCTCTTCGACCTGCAGGATCGAGAGCCGGACGGCGGCCGTCGCCTGTCGCTCCCGGATCTTGATATTTTCCTCGACGTAGAACGACGCCAGCGCGTTCGCCACCCGCGCCACGGTCTCCGGGTCCCGTCCCCGGAAGCTCACGGTGAAGGCGATCGTCGGTCCGCGCCCGAGCGCCGGCTCGACGCCCTTGAGCTCCACCTGGATGTCACGCCTCAGCTGCTCCATGGCCCCCTCGGGCACCATCCTCGATCTCAGGTCCCGGTAGAGGTCGAAACGATTCATGAGGGTCTCGAGCCGCGCTCGGCTCAGGATCTCCTGGCCGATCGTGTGCAGCCGGGCCTCGAGTTCGCTGGTGACGGCGGGCCGCACGAACGCCCCCTGCATCTCCTGGCGCTCGACCAGCACGGTCGCCACCGACCGATAGATCCCGGGAAGCGACAGGGCGGCCGTCACGGCGCCGGCGACGACCGCGGTGAAGATCGCGGTGGCCAGGAGCTTTCGTCGGCCCCAGACCGCCGCACCGAGCGCCGAGACCCCGCTCGGCTGGATCATGCCCCGCTCACGGCACGACCACGATGTCGCCAGGCTGGAGGAGGAAGTTCTCCTCCTGTGGATCCCGGGAGACGACCTTGTTGTAGTTGAACGGGATCCGCTTGATGCTTGTCCCGTCCCGGCGAAGGATCACGACCCGCGCACGGGAGGCGAACTCGCTGAACCCCCCGGCGAGCGCAAGGACGTCGAGCACGGTTGCGGGGCTTCTGAGCTCGTAGCGGCCCGCCGTCTTCACCTCGCCGATCACCGAGACCTTGAAACTGTGTACCTCGCGGACGATGACGGACACCTCGGGCGCCGGCACGTAGTCGGCGAGTCTCTTCGTGAGCACATCCCGCAGCTGGTCCGGCGCGAGGCCGGCCGCCTGCACCTCGTTCAGCAGCGGGAGCGAGATCTTGCCGTCTGGGCGGACCGGCACCGTGCGGCTCACCGCCGTGTTGTTCCACACGGCGATGTCGAGCACGTCCTCAGGCCCGATCCTGTACTCCCCGGCCGGCCCCGCCGCCCCGGAGCGCCCGTTCGGCTGCTCCTCTGCGGAGGCGAAGCCGGTGAGGATCAGCGACGCGACCGTCACCGCCGTAAAGACACGCCCGCGGAACGTCACTGGAGCCTTCCGCGACCCCGCCTACGCCGGCACCGCTAAGGTGCAGTCGACGTACACGGCCACGCTCTTCCGCAGGAGGTTGACGGACACCACCAGCAGGCCCCTGCTCGGCTTGGTCCGCAGGAGAATGCCCTCGACGTCGGCGAGTGGCCCGCGCGTGATCCGCACCTTCTGGCCCTCCCGCAGATAGGGATACGGCAGGGCGGGAGCCCGGCTATCGACGATCCGCCGGATCGCGTCGATCTCTCCGTCCGAGATCGTCGCCAGTCGATCCCAGCGCTCGCCGAGGACGCTCACGAGCCCCCGCGCCTTCCGCACCTCGATGTAGCTCGCCCTGTCCATGGCGCTGTGGAGAAAGACGTAGCCGGGGAACACCGGGACGCGGATCAGATGCCTCAGCGTGCCGCGCCTCGACCACATGTCGATCTTCGGCAGAAACATGTCGAATTCCCTCGCCGCCAACTGGTCGTGGACCAGCTGCTCGCAGTGGCTCCGCGTCCAGAGCGCGTACCAGGCCGGCGTCCGCCAGGGATCAGCGTGAGATATGGCTATCGGTGCTGCCGCTTCGAGCGTTGTCGCGTTGTCCATGGGTCAGGCTTCGCCCCCTTTGGTTCGTCCCCCCGCCTCAGGGCTGAACCCCACAGGTCCGGTCGCGTCATTCCTCACGGTCGGGATCCGCCAAGCGGACGACCCCGACCGGCCTACTCCACCGTGACGCTCTTCGCCAGGTTCCTGGGTTGGTCCACATCGCACTCCCGCAGCACAGCGATGTGGTACGCCAGGAGCTGCAGCGGGATCGCGCAGAGGATCGGCGTCAGCAGCTCCGTCGTCCGCGGGACGTAGAGCACGTGATCCGCCCGCGTCGCGATCTGGTCGTCGCCGTCGCTCGCGACGGCGACCACGAGGCCGTTCCGAGCCTTCACCTCTTCGATGTTCCCGAGCGCCTTCTCGTACAGGCGCCCGCGCGGCGCGAGCACGACCACCGGCAGCTTCGGGTCGACGAGGGCGATCGGCCCGTGTTTCATCTCGCCCGCGGGATAGCCCTCCGCGTGGGTGTACGCCAGCTCCTTGAGCTTGAGCGCCCCCTCGAGCGCCACGGGATAGGTGACCCCTCGTCCGAGGTAAAGGAAGCTCGGGTACGGCGTCAGCGCCGGCGCGAGCTCCACCACCCGTCCACCCCGGCCGAGGACCGCCTTCGCGAGATGCGGGATCTCCATCACCTCGCCGAGCAGGGCACTCGCCTGGTCCGCCGAGAGGGCGCCCTTTGTTCGTCCGAGATGAACCGCAAACAGGTAGAGCGCGACAAGCTGACCCGTAAAGCTCTTCGTCGAGGCGACGCTGATCTCGGGCCCGACGCGCGTGTAGATGACGCCGTCGGCCTCCCGGCTGATGCTGGACCCGACCACGTTGCAGATCGCGACGCTCTTGGACCCGCAGCCCCTCGCGTGCCGGAGCGCCCCCAGCGTGTCGGCCGTCTCGCCCGACTGGGAGATGGCCACCGTGAGGGTCGACCCGGTCGCGACCGGCTCGCGGTATCGGAACTCGGACGCGATGTCGACCTCGACCGGGATGCGGCAAAGCGTCTCGACCATGTACTTACCGACGAGCGCCGCATGCCAGGAGGTGCCACACGCGACCAGAGCGATGCGGTCGATCTTCTCGAGGTCCGTGCAATCGAGACCGAGGCCGCCGTCCGGGTCCCGGAGAGACCGAATCGTCGCCTCTATGGTGCGCGGCTGCTCGTGGATCTCCTTCAGCATGAAGTGGGGATACCCGTCCTTCTCGGCCGCCGCGGCGCTCCACGGGATCGTCGTCATCGGCTTGTGCACGGAGCGTCCTTCGAGGGTGACGATCCTCGCTCCGGCCTCGGACAGCACGGCCATCTCCCCGTCGTCGAGGACGAAGACGTCGCGGGTGTACTTGAGGACCGCCGCAATGTCCGATGCGAGGAATAGCCCGTCGCCGCCGACCGCGACGACCAGCGGTGCGCCACCATTGCGCACGCCCACGAGCGTCCCCGGCGCGTGCTCGCCGATGATTCCGAGGGCGAAGGCTCCGCGGAGCGTGGCGGCCGCGCGCCGCGTCGCGGCTTCGAGGCCCTCGCCCGCGTACCGCTCGATGAGGTGGGCGATCACCTCGGTGTCCGTCTGGGACTCGAACTGGTGCCCGTCCGCTTCCAGCGACTTCCTGAGCGACGCGCAATTCTCGATGATGCCGTTGTGGACGACCGCGAGCGATTTGGAGCAATCACGGTGCGGATGGGCGTTCGCGTCAGACGGCCGGCCGTGGGTCGCCCACCGCGTATGGGCCACACCCAGCCGACCCCGGAGAGGTTCTCGTGACAGGACCCGCTCGAGGGCGGCGATCTTGCCCACACTCCGCCTCACGTCCAGTCGGCCCTCGCAGATCACCCCGACACCGGCCGAGTCGTAGCCCCGGTATTCGAGCCGCTTGAGCCCGTCCATCAGGATGGGCACGGCTTCCCGATTGCCGACGTACCCGATGATTCCGCACATGAGCCTTGCCGCCCTCTCTCCTCTTCGGCGCGAGTCGCGCCCTTCGCGACTTCGCGCTCGATCCTGCCGTCACCCTACGGCTTCCGGGTGAAGACGCTCAATCCGGGGAACCCCCAAGTGCGGGTCCGGAAATTCCCGCACCGGGCGGCCTGGTCTTTCCTCCGGTCAGGGCCGCACACGGACGTCCTTGACCGTCGTCGTCGGCGTCTCCGCGTTGAACCCGCCGAGAACGGCGCCGGTGGTGATGTCGAACAGGTAGACGTTCGAAGAGCCATAGTTCGATGCCCAGAACGTGCCGTCGCCGACGAGGTCGAGACCCAGCCAGAGCGCCGGCTCACCGGGCACGCTGTACGTCTGGACGAGGTTGCCTGACGGGTCCAGCCGCGCGATCAGCGCGGACATCGCGACGAGGACGCCCCCGTCGGGAAGGATCCGCAGCCCGTAGGTCACCCCGCTGGGACTCGGCGCAGTGTTGAAGTTTGACAGCTGGTGACCCGCACAGACGTCGAACCGCTTCACGTTGGGACCCTGGGAGGTGTAGAACATCGTGCACCCGTCCGCGGCGAGATCGATGCGCGTGGAACCGCGGTTGTCGGGAGCCACGGCAAACGCCCGCAGCAAGACTCCGGAGCCGTCGAACTCAAGGATGTCGCCGGTGCAGTCGGCTTGGCCGACGTACGCCCGCCCTGCACCGTCGAAGACAATCGCTTCCGGGTTGCAGTTGTACCCGCCTCCGAAGGCCCCAGCCGAGAGCCCGGTCGGATCGAACTTCTCCACCGTGTTCCCGGTCCGACAGACCGAGAGGTCGGCACAGTAGTGGGTCACGTACAGGTCCCCGGCGGCGTCAAACGCCATCCCCTCGGCCTTGCCCGGGATCGCGTTCACCAGGACCCGGTTGAGGGTCCCGTCAGGATGTCGCCACTCGACCGCGCCAGTTCGCAACGAGACGAAGACGTCGCCTGGCGCAAACATCGCGTGGGTCGCTTCGGCGTTCTGCGCTGGAACGAGCGCGCAGAGGCTGTTCAACAGGATCGTGATCCCCATCGCGTACGTTCCGCGTGTCCACCCGTTCATTCTCGGATCCTCCTTCCCAACTCTCTCGGACCTCACAAGAAGTCTCAGACCTGGATCAGGCCCTGACGGATCGCGTACCGGACGATCCCCGCGGTGTTGTGCGTTTCCAGCTTCCTCATGATTCGTGTCCGGTGGGCCTCCCCGGTCTTGACGCTCATTCCGAGGATCTTGGCGATTTCCTTCGTCGTCTTGCCTTCCGCGACGAGCTGCAGGACTTGTCGCTCCCGGGGCGTCAGCGGATCCGCCGGGCCCTCGGACTTCGCCAGATACGCTTCCACGACGGTGCGCGAAACGCGTGGGCTCAAGTACAGCATGCCCCGCGAGACCTCGGAGATCGCTCGGGTCAGATCCGATGCCGCCTGGGTCTTCACGATGTAGCCCTTGACTCCCACCCTGAGCGCTTCGAGGACATAGTGGTCCTCCGTGTGCATGCTCAGGAGGATCACCTTCGTGCGCGGGCACGACCGCAAGATCTCTCTCGCCGCGCCGACCCCGTTCAGGAGCGGCATCGCGTAGTCGAGCACGGCGACGTCGGGGCAGCGATCGCGGGCCACCCCGATGGCTTCCTCGCCGTTGCTGGCTTCCCCGACCACGTCGAACCCCTCCTGTTCCAGGAGGAGCCTGAGGCCCTGCCGGACGATCAGGTGGTCGTCGGCCAAGAGGATTCGCATCGCCAAGCTGAACGCTCCGTGTCGTCAAGCCTAGCGGTGGTGGAGGGGCGAGGACATCCGGGAGGCGCCGCAAATCGGGGCCGGAAAATCCCTGACCGCGCGGCGAGCGGCCGGAAGCGGGCGGAGCGTCAGGGTTGAATCAAGCCACGGCGCACGGCATAGCGGACGAGACTGGCGGTCTCGTGGATGTTGGTTTTCCTCATGATGCGCGTCCGGTGGGACTCCGCCGTCTTGAAGCTGATCCCCAGGAGCCCGGCGATCTCCTTCGTCGACTTGCCCTCTGCGACGAGCTGCAGGACTTCCCGCTCCCGGGGCGTCAGCGGGTCCGGCGGCACGCCCGACTTGCTCAGGAACGCCTCGACGACGGTCTGCGAGATGCCGGGGCTCAGGTACACCATGCCCCGCGACACCTCATTGATCGCCCGGACCAGATCCGCCGCCGCCTGGGTCTTGACGACGTACCCCCTGACGCCCGCCTGGAGCGCCTCCAGGACGTAGTGGTCGTCCGTGTGCATCGTCAGAAGGATCGCCTTGGCGCGGGGACAGGACTGTAAGATTTCCCGGGCCGTGTCGAGTCCATTCAGGAGCGGCATCGCGAAATCCAGGACCGCCACGTCCGGGCACCGCTCCCGCGCCGCGCGCGTGGCCTCCTGGCCGTCCCCGACCTCGGCAACGATCGCGAACCCTTCGCGCTCGAGCAGGGCCTTCAGGCCCTGCCGGACGATCAGATGGTCATCGGCGAGGAGAATCCGCGTCGGCACCGCCTGCCTCCACGGGGACGGAGACGATCAGCTCCGTCCCGCTGCTGGGGGTGGAGATGATGTTCAGCGTTCCGCCAACCGCGTTCAGCCGTTCCTGGATCCCGAGGAGACCGAGGCCGCGCGAGCCTCGCCGCGCCTGCACCGCGGGCCCGTCGAACCCCGCGCCGTCGTCGCGGACCGAGCACCGCAGGAGGAGACCCTCACGCACGAACCTGATCACCACCCGGGTTGCCTGCGCGTGCCTGGTCACGTTGGTCAGTGCTTCCTGGACGATGCGGTACAGGGCGGTCTCGGTCGGCGAGGGCAGGCGCTTGCCCGGGGAGCCTTCGACCGAGATGACGAGCCCGGTGCGCCGCGACACCCCGTCGGCGAGGAACTCGACCGCCGGCCGGAGGCCGAGGTCGTCGAGGATCGTCGGGCGCAGCTCGTGGGACATGTGCCGCAGCTGCTCTTCGATCTTGGTCAGGAGCCCTCTCACGTCCTCCAGGCGCCGGGAGGCGTGGGGCGGCAGGTCCAGCACGATCTCGGCCAGGACGATATGGACCGAGGCCAGCAGCTGGCCCGCCTCGTCGTGGAGCGCGTGGGCGATCCGCTTGATCTCTTCCTCCAGCGCCTCGTTGAGGCGCCGCAGCGCCTCCTCCGCGCGCTTGCGGTCGGTGATGTCGCGCGCGACGCCCAGAACCCCCACGATCTGCGCGTCCTGCACGAGGGACGTGGCCTGGAACTCCCCCGGGATGTAGGCGCCCGACTTCGAGAGGATGCGCAGCTCGAACATCGGCGGGACCTTCCCCTCGAGGACCACCTGGTAGAGCTCCATCGCGCGAGGGAGGTCGTCCGGGTGAACGAGGGGGGGAAATTCCTTGCCGATCCACTCGGCGCGGGACCAGCCCGTGATTGTCTCGAAGACCGGATTCAGAGACTTGATCTTCCCGTCGGTCGAGAGCGTGTAGATGACGTCCCGCGCGGTCTCGACGAGATTCCGGTAGCGTTGTTCGGACTCGAGGAGCGCCGCGTTGGTCTCCTGGACCCGGCGGTGGGACATCTCGAAGGGCAGCAGGCTCTCGACGAAGAGCCTGTTCGCCGCCCTGAGAGTCCGCGATCCCTCCTTCGCCGTCTGGACCTTCAGCAGGCACGTGAGGAGCGCCCGGTGCTGGATCGTGACCATATCGAGCACGCCCAGTCCCTTGGCGAGCGCCTGCCGCCCCAGCTCGTACGCCTGCTGGAGCGCGACCTCCCCGCGTCCCGCCAGGTAGTCCTGCAGGGCACGCCCGCACTGCGTCGCGAGCCCGCGGACCTCAGCGTTCATGCGCCGGCCCCATGTAACGGGCAACGAGGACGAGCGCATCGTCGGTCCGCGTTCCCCACCCGGTGAGGATGTGATCGGCGAGCCGCTGCGGCGAATCACCCAGGACGAAGTGCTCGACGGCGAAATCGGATCGGACACCGTCGGTCGCGAAGATCAGCGTGTCGCCTCCCGTCACCGGGACGATCGCGGCGGCCAGCGCCGGCAGGTGCACCCCGACGACGCCGCCCCGCATGATCAGCGACTCGCGGCGCGGACTCGCCGTCGCGTGGGCGCGCACCAGCAAGCCTTCGACGTTCCCGACGCCGATCCACGTCAGCGTCTCCTCACGCACGTTGAACATGGCCACGCTCATGACGACGCCGCGGGTGCCGGCCAGGCTTCTATGGCAGTCCCTGATGAGGGGGATGGTCGACTCTTGCGCGTGAAGCTCGATCGACTTCACGGCGGCCTTCGCCGCCTCGGCGGCCTCGGCGCCGTGTCCCAGGCCGTCCACGACGGCCGCGAGCACGCCGTCCGGCGTCGGCTTGACCAGGTAGCGGTCGCCGGACTCCGTCTGCCCGGGCAGGATGAAGTCGGCGACGGCCCAGTCGACCGGGCTGCGCATCAGCGCTTCCACTTCCGGGCCTTCACCGTCGTCCCCTTACCGGACTCGGAGCTGATGTCGAACTCGTCCATCAGCCGCCGGACGCCCGGCAAGCCCAGACCGAGGCTGCCAGAGGTCGAGTAGCCGTCCTGCATGGCCAGCGGGATGTCGAGGATCCCGGGCCCCTCGTCCGCGGCCTCGACCTCGACCGCCCGCCGGCCGTCAGTGTCGATCAGCCGGAGAATGATCTCGCCGCGTGCCGCGTAGCGGACAATGTTCCTCGCCAGTTCGGAAATCGCTGTGGCGACCACCGCCAGGTCGGTGGAGGGAAAGCCGCACTGCGCCGCCAGTTCCCGTCCCTTCTGGCGGGCAGCGACGATGTCGGCCTCGGAGTCTATCGGCACTCGCACTTCATCAGCGATGAGTGCGTCCTTCATGGTCCGGGACTTTCATCCTGCCCTTCCGGGCAAGATACGCGAGGCCTTCCTCGAGATCCAGCGAGGTCGCTA
This sequence comes from Candidatus Rokuibacteriota bacterium, assembly GCA_016209635.1. Lineage (GTDB taxonomy): Bacteria > Methylomirabilota > Methylomirabilia > Rokubacteriales > CSP1-6 > JACQWC01. The sequence goes on from JACQWC010000221.1 coordinate 65,995, forward strand.
CGCCCTCCAGCGTGAGCCCCAGCTTGACCATCGAGAACGCGACCTCCGGTTGGATGCCGACGATGACGGTCTCCGCGCCGCGCAACCGGATCATGTGGGCGATATCGCGCAGGGTGCGGGTCGCGAAGGAATCGATCACGTCCAGCGCCGTGACGTCGATGATGACTCCGCGTGCCCTGACCACACTGACCCGCTCGACCAGGGTATCGCGCAGCTGTTTCAGGTCCTCGTCCGTGAGCGCCGACTGGACCGTCGCGATCAGATAGAAGCCCTGCTTGAGGATCGGAACCTGCACGGTCCTTCCCCGCTACGCCGGCTGTACGGCGGGCTCCAGAGTCGGGAGAACCTTGTAGCCCAGCAGGCGCTCGGCCTCCTCGATGCCGCCCTGGAGGTCACCCACCGTGTTCATCTTGCCCAGGTCCACCCCGATATTAACCAGAGTCTGGGCGATTTCGGGCGACAAACCAGTCACGATGACGGTGGCGCCGAGGAGCCGGGCCGCTTCGACGGTCTGGACGAGGTGGTTCGCCACGGGCGAGTCGATGTACGGCACGCCGGTGATGTCGAGCACGACGACCTTGGCGCGGTTGGTCCGAATGCCCCGGAGGAGCTGCTCGGTCAGCTGACGGGCGCGCTGGGGGTCGATGACGCCGATGATCGGCAGGATGAGCAGGCGCTCGCGGACCTGGAGCACCGGGGTCGACAGCTCGCGGATCGCCTCCTGCTGCTCGCGGATGATACGCTCGCGCTCCTGGACGAAACCGACGGCGACCGTGATCGCGATACGGTTGGCGGCGGGCTCGTACGCGTCGAGGATCCGGTTCAGCTTGTTGAAGTCCGCCTGGTACTTCGCGAACAGCGAGCGCGCGAGCACGTCGCGGAGCAGGAGCACGATCCCGACGACCTCGTTCGTCTCGACGCCTCGCGGAATGATGCGTTCCGAGAGGTTGCGCGCGTAGGCCTGCAACGCCTCGTACGTCCCCGTCTCGAGGGCCTCGACGTAGTTATCGTAGACCGAGGTCGCCTCGGCGAAGATCTCTTCTTTTGTCATCGCCGTCAGCAGTTTGGCCTCGGTGATGAGCCGAGCCCACTCTTCGCGCAGCTGGGCGCGCTGCTGCCTGAGGTGCGCCACCAGCTCGCGAAGCAGAAAGGCCGTGGATTCGAGGCGGGGTTCGGTCGCGGTCACCAGGTCCCGGGAATCACTCATCGGACACCCCCTGCCTGCTCGACCTCGCAGGCGTCTCTCGGCGAATAAAACCCGCGAGAACCCTACCGCCAGGAGCCCCTGAGTCCTATCAGGTATTTGCCTGATTTGGCCACCGGAAAATTCTTGAGCCAAGTCCGAAGTCGAGGGGCCGGGAGGCCCGCTTTGCCCCGAAGGTCGGGTTGGGCATTTTCCCTGTTCCGCTTCCGGGATTCACCCGATTGTTCGGGAAATGCCTGAGGGCTAGCCTTCGCGTCATGCGAGCCGTGGTGAATGTGGGACCTGCCCTGGGTCGCCCGATACCAACCGTCCTCAGGGGGCCCGTCATCGCCATCGGCGTCCTCGTAGGGTTGGAGACCCTCTCCAGGGCCGTGCTCTCGCTCCCCCACGTCGCGCCGATTTACTTGGTCGCCGTCCTGGTCGCTGTCGTCGGTGCCACCCTCGGCTCCGGCTTAGCCTCTGGGCTCACAAGCGCGTTCATCGTCGTGCTCCATGCGCTCGATTTCTTCTCCGTGCCCGGCAGCCCCTTTCAGTACACCGTCGAGAGCTGGATTCACCTCTCGGTGCTCGCGGTGATCGCGCCCACGGCGAGTGTCGTGACTGCCCGCCTCGGGCGTCGGGTTCGGAACGCGACTGACGCGGTGAAAGGCGCGATGACCGAGCGCGGGAAGGCGTTGCAAACGGCCGCGGAGCTGGTCGCCGCCGCCGAGCGACACCAGCGGTTCGCGGAGACTCTCCTCAGAGCGAGCGAAGCGGTGGGTTCAACCCTTGACGGCACGGAGATCTTCCAGCGGCTGACACGGGAACTCGTGCGCACGCTTGACGCGGAGATGGGCGGCGCGTGGGGCGTGGGTTCACGGCGTGATCAGCTCATCGCGCTGACCGGCTCTCGCGTCACGCAAGACGTGCTGGCCGCGATCGCACGGACCCCGTCCATCCCCGGATCCCAGACGCTCGACGCGCTCCAGTGGTCACGGCAGTCGGTGTTCTTCGCCGACAGCCAAGCGGACCTGCCGAGTTTCGATCACCCGGCCGTTCCCCTTCTTGCCCACAAGTCGATCCTGCTGCAGCCCATCGCCATCCGTGACGAGGTCGTCGGGCTGTTCGTTGTGGTCTGGGCGCGGGAGCGCCACACGTTGACCGAGGACGAGCGGCGATTGGCCGACGCCATCGCCCGGCACGGCGCACTGGTGCTCGAACGTGTTCGGTCGACTCCGCGGTCCATGTCAGAAGCCATCCCTCTCAGCGCGAACGGCGGCGGTCCCCCCTGATCCATCCACCCCGCTGTCGTGGGGCGTGGCGCCCAGCGCCTCCCTCCTGACCTCCTTCCCCGTGTCATCCCGGTACACGAGCTCGCCGGTCAAGAGGTCGCACTCTGCGATCGCCGGATCGTTCCACCGGGTCACGAAGTCCTGGTAGAACGCCGTATACAGCCGTGCGGGATCTTGGCTGTGCACGAACAGGTACTCCGGCATGGCTCGAACGTCGCGGCCCGGGTGATAGTGCTGGACCCAGGCGTAGTCGCCAAGGATCGCCAGCTTCCAGACGGGCGGATCCGGATACAGCTTGAGCCGGAGCCTCTTCTCCGCGGCCCGAAGCGCCCCGAGGAACGCAATCGTTTCCCCCAGCTGGTTCCGCAGGCTTTCCTGGGTCACCTCGGCCCCAGGAATGCTCCGGACACGCTCGAGCGCCCCCGAACTCTCGGGGTTCAACAGCATGATCTTCGCGGAACGGCAGTTCTGTATCACCGTGTGCAGGTCGCCGTTCGGATCGACCAGCGTGCGGAATCCCGTCGACCCGACGATCATGACGTCTCTCATGAAGCCTTGCTGCTCCTTCAATCTCCGCGTCCTGGTCTGGCCCAGCACCCCCTTGCGGGCGCTGTAATGGATGAGCCCCGCCGCGCGCGCGCTCTTGGAGACCACTCGGTTCCGCCAGTTCGTCCTCGCCTGGGTGAGGACCAGGATGAGCAGGAGCGCGACCGCGACCTCGACCGAGACGAGGAACAGCTTCTCGTTGTCGATGGACGCCCAGTAGACAAGGAGCCACCGGGCAGCGAAGGTGAACGTCAACGGCAAGGAGACGGCGATGGCCGCGCTGAGGACAACGATCACGATGTGATACAGGGGAGCCACGCGACTCCTCATGAGCGGTGCCGGGCGGTCCGCCTCACGGACGAGGAGCCGCAGGGCCGCTGTGATCAGCGCTCGCACGTTCTCCACTACTTCCGACGCCACCGACGGGGCAGGCGGCTCACGACAAGGTGAGCAGCGCCGTGATCAACAGGAGTGCAATCCCGGGGGCCGGCCCTTCATCATCGGCGGCCATCCGCTCAGACAGGGAAGCGATCAGCCGTCTCTGGCGGTCGCTCAACGTCGCGAGCTTGCTCGCCGCCTTCCTGACGACCCTCGGATCTGCAATATTGCGTTCCAGGACCGCCACGATCCGCGCCGTCTCGACTTGACGATCGACGGCTGGCTCGTATCGATGATGCGTCGGGGGCGTGCCGGGCCGGGCGGCAGCGGCTGCTCCGTCCCAGCTCGATATGGCGAGAAGCGTCGTTGCGGACGAGAGCAGGAGGGTGGTGACCAGTCTGTTCGTGCTCATCCTCCTTCAAGACGTCCCGTCGTGGGCCGAGACGAAGCGGGCTAACCCTCGATCGTATTCAGCGGGTCGCGTCGGAGTCCGGGGCGTCGTCCAGCGCGGCTGCCACGGGCTCGATCTTCACGGACCGGCAGGCTCGAAGGGTCATCGGCGCCTGCCTCCGATCGGCGCCTCGCCGCATCGCGTTCGAGAATCGCTCGGCGGAGACGATCGTCGATCTCCAGCCACTCCCGAAAGACCCTGGGATCCATCCCCTGCACCCTCCTCCACGCGTCACGAACCTTTCGAGCAATGTGTATGCCGGAGGGCGCGGGATGACGCCGGTAGGGGGGAAACCCGTTGATTTGCCGAGTGTTGTTGCGCTCGGGCCGATGCGGGGGCCGAGTCGTGCGGCGCCGACGGTGGGCTGTTTTTACGTGCCGACCGTGAAAGACTTACATGGTTCTGTCAGGGCGGGGGCGTGCGCCGCCACCTGGGGATCCTCGCCTCCGCGGCGATCTTCCCCGGCTGCACCCTCGCGAGCACTCCGCTCGGCGCGAAAGCGTTTGTTATGATCGCGACGATGTCGCTCATCTATGATCCACGCCGCCCGGAGGTGCTCGCTGACCCCTATCCTGTGTTCCACCAGCTGCAGGCCGAGGACCCCGTGCACCGGAGCGAGATCCTCGGTGGCTGGGTGCTGACGCGATACGACGACGTCAAAGCCGCGCTCAGCGATTCGCGACTGTCATCGGACCGCATCACCCCGTTCGTGAACCATCACGCCAAGGACGGCCGGGGCGACCTCCACGAGCTTGGCCACCTCGTCGGGCTCTGGGCCGTCTTCACCGATCCGCCCACGCACACCCGCCTCCGCGGGCTCATGAACCGGGCGTTCACCAGCCGCGCGGTGGAGCGGTTGCGGCCGCGGATCGAGGAGATCGTTGCGACGCTACTCGAAGCCGTCCGGCCGCACGGCCGGATGGACGTCATTCGCGACTTCGCTTATCCGTTGCCGATCGCCGTCATCGCCGAAATGATCGGCGTCCCGCGCGAGGACTGCCAGGCATTCAAGACCTGGTCGGATGACCTCGCGTCGTTCATCGGCAGCGCGCTCACAACCCCCGATAAGTACGAGCGCGCAGCGCGCGCGATCATCGCGATGGCGGACTACTTCCGGCGCATGATCCCGGCGCGACGCGCGAACCCGCGTGAGGACATCATGAGCGCCCTCGTGGCCGCCCGCGACCGCGACGAGGCTCTCGGCGCGGACGAACTCGTGGCCAGTTGCATTCTGCTGCTGTTCGCCGGCCATGAGACGACGACAAATCTGATCGGCAACGGCCTCCTCGCCCTTCTGCGCCACCCGGCTCAGGCGCGCGCGCTGCGCGACGATCCCGGCCTCACCGGCCCGGCGGTAGAGGAGATCCTCCGTTACGACGGTCCCACGGGCGCGATGGTCCGCGTGGCGGCCGAGGACGTCAGGCTCGAGGGCCGGACGATCCGACGTGGCGAGCGGGTCTTCACGATGATCAACGCTGCCAACCGTGACCCGCGCCAGTTCGAGGAACCTGACCGGCTCGATCTCGCGCGCGCGAACAACCACCACATAGCCTTCGGTTACGGCATCCACTTCTGTCTCGGCGCCCCGCTGGCGCGGCTGGAGGGGCAGATCGCGATCCCTGCACTCCTTCGGGCGCTGGCGGAGCCGGCGCTCGACGGCGGTGAGCCCGCCTGGCTCGACTCGCTCGTCTTCCGCGGCGTGAAATCGCTCCCGGTGACGTTCCGCGTCGGATCGCGCCCCATCGCTCGCTGAATGGGCCGGGCAGTACGTCGCAAGCCACGTCGTGTCTCCGGAGGTGCGCTCGCTAGCCTCCGGGGCGCGGTGAGCCAGAACCTGAGTTGGCATGCGGTTTCCTGAGCGCGAGGATCAGCTCCCCGCGCAGGATGTAGCGGGTGACCTCGAGCGTGAAACCCAACCTATTGAAGTGGTCGATCAGTTCGTCTCTCGTGTAGTGCGCGATATGCTCGTCGGCGTACGCTCCGGGCGCGAAGAAGCCGTAGAGTCGCTCCGTCACCACCCATTCCCATCTGTCGTAATCCGGAGTCCCGAGGACCAAGCGGCCGCCCGGCTTCAGAATCCGCACCAGTTCGGCCAGAATCGGCGAGTCCTTTGGGACATGCTCGATGACCTGCGAACACAGGACGCACGAGAATGACTCGTCAGGAAAAGGCAACTTCAAAGCGGAACCCTGCACGAGCATGACGTCATAGCGACGAGCGTAGCGAAGCTTGCGGGCCAGCACGTCGAGACCGACGCTGCCGGGCGGAAGAGACCCGATGATCCGGCTCGACCCGCAACCGATGTCCGCGACCGGACCCTCGCCAGCGATGAGCCCAGTGACATGCGTGTGCCGCATTCGCTGCCAGTACCGCTGAAGCGGTATCGGGCTGTCGTATGCCCGGGCATCGTAGTCGGCGCACAGGACCGAGTTCCGGAGCCTCCAGAGGGACCAGAATGTCCTTGCGTAGGCCAGTCCAAAACGGATGACACGCGCGTGCGAGTGGCCGTGGTGGCGCGGGCCGTAGAAGAAAGGGACTTCCATTACGCGCCACCCCTCGGCATATGCGCGCACGAGCAGGGTCTGAAGCACGTCGAAGTCACGAGGCAGCGAGCCGCGATCACGCAGGACGCTGGCCCGGTAGAGCCGGAAGCCGCTCGACATGTCCCGCACTTCAAGGCCCAGGCCACGGCTGAACACGCGGTTGAGGCCGCGGCTCAGCAGGTAGCGACGGAACGGCATGTCTGCCCCGCCGCCCGGAACGTAGCGGGACGCAATGACGACATCGGCGTCGTGACGATGCTGCCAGAGATCGGCGATGAAGGTGGGCAAGTGTGACAGGTCGGCGTCCATCGTGAGCAGGAACTCACCTGACGCCTCGGCGAAGCCGGCGGCGAGCGCACTCCCGAAGCCGGACTCGCTTTGCATCACGAGGCGCGATCCCGCCAGTCCGCCAACCGCGCGCGTCTCCTGGTCCGAGGCGAGCGTCACCAACAAGATCTCGTACCGAATGCGCAGCGAATCCAAGACCCGGGCAAGCTCGGGCAGCAGCACGCGAAGATTTTCGCCCTCCCGCAGCGCCGGAATGATGACCGAGAGGTTCACGGCGTCTTGAATGCGCGGGCGAAGGCGGCGCGCGCGGTGGTGAACAACCCCAGCCGGGCATCGGGCCCGGGGCGAGGTGCCAAGGCACGCCCGCACTCTGCACGCATGAGGTATGCTGTGGCCCGCGCGAGCGCGGACTCCTCGGTCAACGGCTTGCCCTGTTCCATCAGATAGAAGATCATTCCACCAGACACCGACTCCCCGGTCGACCGGGTCCCGGCGCGCCCAACCGCTAGAAGCGGCCCGTCGGGCTGACCGACGCGAACCTCGACGCTCCGAATGCCGTCTGGCGCCTTCCAGTGAACGGTCGTCGTGCCCAGTCCGCTGTCATCGCACACCGGGATGATCTTTGGCTCTACGGCGATCAGCGGAGCGCTCGTGCCGCTTGAGTCCGACGGACGAAGCGGGTCGCGCGAGCAGACGAACCCCCAACCCGCGTCGAGGCATGCGGATGACGTGGCAAGCCTCGCCAGCTCGGCGGTTCGCCCCTTGACCGCTTTGCTGAGCAGGTACAGCACGCGCGCCTCGAGAACGGGCCGCTCCGCCCAACGGGCCTCGGCGGGACAATCCTTCAGAGGCCGTGACGTGTACACGCTGTTGGTGGGAATTCCCACACGCGCGACGAGCAGCTCGGTTTGTAACTCACGGTTGGACTCGCGGCTCCCGAACGCAATGTTGGGCACCAGCCCTCCACACCAAAATGACGGGAACTGAAACATTCGATCATGCGCCTCCATCCAGCTCCGGAGCTGCAGGGTCTCCACCAGCTCGGGATGGAGCCGGCTCGACGTGGATCTGAGCCGCGTGAGCGTGACGCTGGCCTCCCACAGCTGCGCGACCATGGCGAGCGCGACCCGCGGAACGACCAGGGCCCGCGGAGCCCACCTGACGAGTACCGCGAGTGACAACAGGATGATCGCGTAGCCGGGCACCCACACGAATCGGCCGCTCACCCGGAGGAAGCTCGTCGCTACGGTCATCGCTTCCGGAAGCGGAATGTCGAGCAGCAGGCGGGAGCCTAAGAAGATCCGATTCGACGCGGCGAACGCGGCGCAGGCGAGCAGGGTTGTACAGAGAAGCCAGTGTTGCCTGACCGCCGATAGTATCCGCCTCGGGCGGACGAGGAGACAGGCGACGAAGACGAGCGCGGCTCCAAGTCCGATGTACGCCTCGCCCTCGGTCTGTCCTCCGGTAGCATCGCGCACGATTCCGGTCGGGTTTCCCCAGAACTCCCCTGGCGGCACGAGCAGGGTGGCGAGATTCCACGAGTAGTGACCGAACCCGGGTGCGCCCATGCTGGCGCTCCCCGTAAAAATGGCGCTGTACCCTTCGACCAGCGCAATCGCCAGCACCCCCCCGAGGACGAGCGCGGCTCTTCCCCAGTCCGCAGCCCGCACGACCCCGTTCATCCACAAGGTCGCATACGTCGTGACCTGCAGGACGCCGACCATCACGAACAGGTAGGGATTCACGAGGATCGCCAATGCGCCCAGGACGAAATGGCGACCCGCCGCGAAACGCCGGGATCGAACGTCCTCGAAGTAGAGGGCAAGCGCCCACAGGATCACGAAATGGCTCGAGAGCGCGATGTGGCTGTAGCGCCCCATGAAGAAGATGGAGCCGATCGCCAGGACGGCGGCGGCGACAGCCGCCCACCGGGACCGGACCCCGCAGGCGGTGACGACGCGAGCAGCGGTCGCGCCCTGAAGCACTCAGGAAGTTCCACCAGCCGAATGGGTTCAAAGCGTGTCCGATCACCGAATAGATCGCCTTGGTCGTGATCGCTGTTATCGGGAGGGCGTTGTTGAAGAGCACGCTTCCCCCCTCCGGATAGCCCATGGCGGGCAGCCTGAGCAGCGGCATTCGCCACGTGTCGTGGAGGAAGTAGTGACCTACGGGTCGTCGCATTCGATTCCCGATTGTATACGGCAACCGATTCTGGAAGCCGAACTGAGTTGACTTCCGCCGGCGGGCTCGCAAGAATCCAGTCCAGGCGGAGGAGGATCGACGGGCATGAGGATCGGGATCATCGGCGCGGGGGCGATCGGCTCAGTGGTAGGGGGACTCCTCAGCAAGGCGGGGCGTGACGTGACGCTCGTCGACCAGTGGCCCGAGCACGTCGAGGCGATGCGTCGGCACGGTCTCAGGCTCTCCGGCACCTGCGGCGAGCACACGATCGCCGTCAAGGCGCTCCACATCCACGAGGCCCAGACGATCCGCGAGCCCTTCGACGCGGCCTTCGTCGCCGTGAAGTCGTACGACACCGAGTGGGCCACCCAGCTCGCGGTCGCCTACCTCGGGGACCCCGACGGGGTCGTGGTCGACTTCCAGAACGGGCTCAACGACGAGCGGGTGGCGGCGGTGGCAGGCAGGGAGCGGACCCTCGGCTGCGTCATCACGATCGGCGCGGGACTCTACGAGCCGGGCCACGCGGTGCGCACCGACACGAGCGCGGTCGGGTTCAAAATCGGCGAGCTGGATGGCTCGGACTCCGAGCGGGCGCGCGCCCTGGCCGGGATCCTGAACGACATCGCGCCCGCGCGGGTGACCACGAACCTCCAGGGGGAGCGGTGGTCGAAGCTCGCCATCAACTGCATGGCGAACCCGCTGGCGGGCCTCTCCGGTCTGGGCTCCGCCGAGGTCCGGAGCGAGCCGGGGCCCCGGCGCATCGCGATCCAGATCGCGGCCGAGGTCATCAGGGTGGGGCGCGCCGTCGGCCACGAGGTCGAGCCGATCTTCGGGATCACGGCGCAGCGGCTCGTCGACGCCGCCGAGGGCCGGGGCCTCGAGGATGTCGAGGCCGACATGGTCGCCGGGGCCCAGCGCCTGAGCGGCGGGCGCCCCTCCCTGCTCCAGGATGTGCTGAAGGGCCGCCGGACGGAGATCGAGTACCTGAACGGCTACGTCGGGGCGCAGGGTCTGAAGCTCGGGATCGCGACCCCTTTCAACGACGCGGTCGTCGGGATCTATCGGCGCCAGGCGCTCGGGACGCTCAGGCCCGACCCGAAGAACCTCGAGCCCCTGGTGCGGATGCTGCCGGGGTGAGGCCCCTCAGCCCTTGACGGCGCCAGCCGTGAGGCCGGAGACGTAGTAGTCGAGGAAGAAGACGTAGCAGATCACGATCGGGACGCTCGCCAGCACCGCCCCCGCCATGAGCGACCCCCAGTAGTAGATGTCGCCCCGGATGAGGTCCGACGTCACGCCCACAACGGCGGTCTTGTTCGCGGTCTGCGACACGAAGGTGAGCGCGTAGATGAACTCGTTCCAGGTGAGGGTGAAGCCGAACAGGGCCGCGCACACCACGCCTGGAATGGCCATGGGCAGGACGATCCGGAAGAGCGTCTGCATGCGGGTGGCGCCGTCCACCAGCGCGCACTCCTCGACCTCTCGGGGGATCGTCCGGAAGTAGCCCATCAAGAGCCACGTGGAGAACGGGATCAGGAAGGTGGGGTAGGTCACGATCAGCGCCCAGATCGTGTCCGAGATGCCGAGCCAGACCACGACCTGGGAGAGCGGCAGGAAGAGGAGCGTCGGCGGCACCAGGTAGGTGACGAACACCGCCGTGCCGAACGAGCCCACCCCGGGGAAGCGCAGCCGCGCCAGGCTGTAGCCGGCCAGGATGGAGATCAGCAGCGAGGCCGAGGTGGCGACCAGGCTGATCACGAGGCTGTTCTTCATCCACGTGAAGAAGTCGGTCTGCTGGAACAGGTAACGGTAGTGGTCCGTGATCACGCCGGTCTGGACCCAGAACGGGATCGATTTCAGATTGTACAGCTCCGCGTTCGACTTCAGCGACGTCACGACCATGAAATAGAAGGGAAAGAGCGCGAAGAAGACGAACGGGACGAGGTTCGCATACCCGAAGGCGGCTGACCGGATCCCGGCTGCGCGGCTCTGGGCGCTCGCCACCGTCACTCCCGCCGGATGTACCGCAGCTGGAAGAAGACGACGGCCGCGAGCATCGGGAACAGGAACAGCGAGATCGCCGCCCCCTGTCCGAGGTTGCCGCCGTTCAGCCCCACCTGGTAGGCCAGGGTGGCGAAGAGATGGGTCGAGTTGACCGGACCGCCTCGGGTGAGGATGTACACGATGTTGAAATCGCTGAAGGTGAAGATCGTCGAGAAGAGGACGACGACGGCGATGACCGGCTTCAGGAGGGGCAACGTCACGTGGAAGAACCGGCCCCACGAGCTGGCGCCGTCCACCTCGGCGGCCTCGTAGTATTCGCGGGGGATCGAGACCAGGCCGGCGAGCGTCGTGATGGCGAAGAAGGGGAGACCGCGCCAGACGTTGACGGTGATGACGGCGGTCATCGCGTACCCCGACATGCCGAGCCAGTTGGGCCCCGGGGGATTTATCAGGCCGAGGCGGATCGCCGTCCAGTTCACGACGCTGTAGAGCGAGTCGAACATCCACCACCAGGCCAGCGTCGACAGCGCCGTCGGGATGACCCAAGGGAGGAGGACGGCGCCGCGGAGCAGCCGCTTGAACCGGAGGTTCCGCGCGAGGAGGAGCGCCAGCCACACGCCCAGCACGCTCTTGAGCGTGACGGCGATCGCGGTGAAGACGAACGAGTTCCAGACCGTCTGGCGGAAGACCTCGTTGCCCAGGATCGCGCGGAAGTTCTCGAGGCCGACGAACTTCCCAGGCGAGCCGACCCAGTAGTCGGACAGGCTGAAGTAGATGGCCATCCCGAAGGGGTAGGCGACCAGGCAGATGAGGAGCGTGAGGGCGGGCAGGATGAGGCCGTAGCCGAACACATGCTCCTGCTCCCACCACTCGCGGGCGCGCGCGAGGTGGCCGACTCGTGGGAGCCCGGCCACCTCGAGCGCGCGCGGACCAACGGCCATGCGCGCCTAACCGACCTTGAGGCGGCCCTGCACGGCCAGAGCTATCTGATCCTGCGCCCACTCCATCACGCGCTTGGTGGGCATCCCGTTGATCGCCTTGGCGAGCATATCGGGGAGGATGTAGTTGGAGTCGATCAACTGGACCGACGGGTTGGGCTTGGCCGGCCAGCCCCGCGGGTGGGCGTACTCCGCTTCTCCGGGGAGCATCGCGAACTTCGGGTTCCGGGCCCAGATCGGATGGTCGGCGAAGTGCTTGAGTGGCGGGTGGTTGAAGGCGTTGGAGGCGACGATCCAGGCGTCGAAGTTCTCCTTGCGGTAGAGGAACTGGATGAACTCCTTCGCCAGGTCGACGTTCTTCGAGAATTTCCAGATCCCCAGCCCCAGGATGGGCGGCGCCGAGTGGGTCCCGGCCGGCCCCGCCGGGCTGGCGTGGTGATTGATGTCGTCGGCGATGGGCTGCTTGTTGGCGAGGGCGGCGTTGTAGGGGCTGATCGGGTTGTGGATCCAGGAGCCCTTGCCCGAGAGGATGAACCGGTTGTTCGAGGCGTCGTCCCACGAGAGCACCTCGGGCTCCATGGCGTCCCTGTAGAGTTCCTTGTACCACTCGATGACCTGCGCGGTCTTGTCCGAGTTGATCCCCGGGGTCTTGCCGTCCGCTTCGAGCACCTTCCCGCCGTAGGACCAAGCCACCGACCAGTACGTCGTGTTGGCGTCGGAGCAATGGCTGACGGGGATCCCGACCGGGTTGCCCTGCTTCTTGAGGCTCTTCCCTTGCTTCAGGAGCTCCGCCCACGTCTTCGGCGTCTCGAGGCCAGCCTTCTTGAAGTGGGCCTGGTTGTAGGTGGCCGGGAAGGAGATCCAGAACCAGGGGACGCCTCGCCAGCCCGACTTGGTCTCGTGGGCCTCGGCCGCGAACGGATACCAGCCGCCGTACTGCCTGCCGAGCTTGTCGACCAGGTCGCCCACGTCGGCCAGGAGGTTCTCGTAGAGGAACGGCACGACGTTGTGGGTCCGGATCATGTCGTGGCCCGACTGCGACTGGGCCTCGGCCGCGAACTTGGCATCGAGCTGGAGGTGGGCGATGGTGTCGACCCGCACCGTGACCCCGGCCTGCTTGCCGAAGGCCTCGGCCTGCTTTCGGAGCTCCACATCGGCGGCGGGAACGAAGTGGTTCCAGGAGAGGAACGTCAGCTCGCGCTTCTGCGCGAACGCGGGCGGCGTCCGGAGAGCGAGCCAGGAGGCCATCCCGGCGGTCGCACCGGCGGTCGTCCGGAGGAACTGTCGACGCGAGGTCCTGGTCATAGGGGCTCCTTCATCATCCGGGGGTTGGGTGAAGGTCTGGTGGGTGACGCCGGGGCTCTCTCTCACCCCCTCACGGCTCGGACGGTGGTTCGCTTCTACCACCCGCGGCGGGAGACTGTCAATCGAGATGGTCGGCGGCGGCGCCCGAGCCCTGGGCGCGGCCGAGCGGGCGCTCGGCGAACCCCGTCTGGACCGCCTTCCCCACGCCGTAGAGCTCGAAGTCGGGGCCGAAGTCCCGGTCCTCCCAGGCGTGATCGTCGGGATCCCAGACGTAGGGCAGGCTCAGGATCTGGCCCGGCTCCCAGAGCGTCTCGAACGCCCGGAGCGCGTCGAGGAGGATGCGGCGCTGGAGCGGCGGGTCGTGGGGCTTGCCCGTCTGGTGATTGAGGGGGAAATTCAGGAAGACGGCGCGGGGCGGGCGGACCGCGAACGTGATGTCCCACGCCGAGCTCATGCAGAGCGTCGGGATCCCCGCCCTCTCGATCTCGCGCGCGGTCAGTCCGACGGACTGGTGGCAGACCGGTCAGACGGGGACGAGGAGGACCGCGTCGACTGCCATCCGTCCCAGATCCGCGAGGATCTCCGCGGCCCGGCCGATGTCCCGGCGCGCCGAGTAGAAGGTGACGAAGCTCACCGCATAATCCGCGAGCCCGCCGATGACGCCAGCGGCCGCCAGTTCCCTGAGCCGCTCCAGCGGGAAGATGCAGTTCGGATCCCGGTCGGGGTCGTCGTCCCGGTACCCATGGTGGTAGATCCTGAGCTCACGCACGTCGACGTCCACCGGGATCAGCCGGTACGACGGGTCGTTCTCCTCGAAGGGCGGCTGGCCCTTCGCGTAGAAGCCGCCCGAGCTGATCAGCGCGAGCCGGCAATCGCGGAGCGGCCTCGCCAGCGGCGTCCACGGCGCGTCGGTGTTCACCACCCAGTTGAACGGCGGGTACTGCGCGTACCGCTCACGGGTTCGCTGGATGTAGGCGATCGGCACGGTCACCTCCTCGGCGAGGGGATCAGAGTTCGGGACGGCACACGGCGCGGAAGTTGCACCACTTGCAGATCCGCAGATCCTCGGTCCGCTCGAAGTCGGTGATCGCCGCGACGTTCGCCTCCGGGTCCGCGAGGTAGGCCTTCATCGAGCGGATCGAGAGGCGGAGCTGCTCCTGGATCGCCTCGAGGCGCTCGTCGTCCCAGCGGAGCGGCGTGACCTGGGGCTCCCGGAGGTTCGCCTCGTAGAGATCGACGTCGCGCGGCGCCACGCCCAGCACCGCCTGCGCGTACAGGGCGTAGCAGCCGAGCTGGAAGGCCGCCGCGTCCGGGTTGGCGCCGCCGGTCTTCCAGTCCACCAGCGCGAGCCGGCCCTCCCCGGTCCAGAAGCCGAAGTCCGGGGCGATCCAGATCTGCGTCCCCTCGAAGTCGAAGACCTTGGACCAGTGCTCGATCGACCAGTGCTCGGGCGACGTGCGGCGGATCGTCGCGAGGAGCGGGAGCCGGAAGAAGTTCCTCAGACAGGTGGAGACGTTCCGGGAGAGCGCCTGCCAGGCCTCGGGCGGGAGGTCCACCGCGTACTCGTGCTCGAAGAGGGCCACGGTCTTCGGGTTCTCCCGGTAGCGGCCCGCCCTGGAACTCTTCCACTCGCCGCGCATGCGCTCGATCACGTCGCGGATGAAGGGCTCCACCGGGATGTCGCGGCCGTCCCGGAAGGCGTGGAGCGCCATCTCGACCGCGTCGTGGACCACGCGTCCCGCCCACTGCTGCCGCGAGGAGAGCTGCTTGAGGATGTACAGGCGCCGGACCTCAGCGGGCGCGTCGGCCTCCCAGCCGCCCCAGGAGCCGTAGTAGCGGTAGAAGTACCTCCGGCGGCACTCCTGGAACGTGCTGTCGCGGCTCCGGGACCAGGAGAAGTCGTTGGTCAGCGCCGGCATCGCCCGCATTCTACGTCCTCCCGGCCCCGCGCACGAGCGGGACCTCGGCTCTTGTGGCCATCGGGACGCCCGTGGTACGTTTGCCGCGCTTCTGAACCCAACCCCGAGGGAGCACGACCATGCCGTTCGTCAACATCCGGCTGTACGAGGGACACGGGAAGGACCGCAAGGACGAGATCGCCCGGCGCGTGACCGACGCCGTCTCGGACGTGTGCAAGGTGCCCCGGGAGGCGGTCTGGGTCGTCTTCGAGGACGTCCCCCCGCCCGACTGGTACGTGGCCGGGAGCCCCGGGAAACCCGTCCAGAAGTGAGCCGGGAGTTCGAGAAGCTCGGGACCGGGTTCCTCTTCACCGAGGGCCCCGTCTGGCACCCGGTAGGCAAGTTCCTCCTGTTCAGCGACATGCCCGGGGACCACATGCGCCGGTGGTCGGCCCGGGACGGCGTGACCACCTTCCGCAAGCCGTCCAGCATGGCGAACGGGAACACCTATGACCGGCAGGGGCGCCTCCTCACCTGCGAGCACGCGACGAGCCGGGTGACGCGGACCGAACCCGACGGCCGAATCGTGCCGGTCGTGACGCACTTTCGCGGCAAGCAGCTCAACAGCCCGAACGACATCGTCTGCCGGAGCGACGGCGGCATCTACTTCACGGACCCGCCCTACGGGCGCCTCAAGTTCTACGGCGTCGAGCGGCCGCAGGAGCTCGACTTCCAGGGGGTCTTTCGGGTCGGCGGCGACCCCGGCAGCCCGGAGCTGCTCGTGGACGACTTCGACCGGCCGAACGGCCTCTGCTTCTCCCTCGACGAGTCCCGCCTCTACATCAACGACACGGCCCGCAAGCACATCCGGGTGTTCGACGTCGCGCCGAACGGCACGCTCCGGAGCGGCCGGGTCTGGGCGGAAACCAAGGGGGACAAGCCCGGCGCGCCCGACGGCATGAAGATCGACGCCGCGTCCACCCTCTACTGCACGGGCCCGGGCGGCATCCACGTCTTCGGCCCCGACGCGAGCCTGCGGGAGGTCATCGAGGTGCCGGAGTACACCGCGAACTTCACGTGGGGCGACGACGACTTCCGGTCGCTCTTCATCACCGCCTCGACATCGCTCTACCGGACCCGGACGACGGGCCCGGGTCGGCCCGTGTTCTGAGGCGCATCGGTCCCTCTCACCGCTGAAGGAGGTTTCCATGCGACGACGCGTATTCCTGGTCGCCCTGCTGGCGACGGCGCTGCTCCTCCCCGTCGGGAGCGACGCGCAGAAGCCGATCAAGGTCGGGTTCCCCATGATCCTGTCCGGCCCCGGCGCGCTCTTCGGCGAGCCCGCGCTCAAGGGCGCGCAGATGTTCGTCGAGGAGCTGAACGCCAAGGGCGGCGTGCTCGGGCGGAAGATCGAGCTCCACCCGCGCGACACCAAGGGCAACGCCGACGAGGCCGTGCGGGTCTCGCGCGAGCTGATCCTCAAGGAGAACGTCGACTTCCTGGTCGGCACGCTCACCTCCGCCGAGGGGCCCGCGGTGTCGGTCGTCGCCAAGGAGAACAAGATCGTCTTCATCGCCCCCATCCCCAAGACCGACCAGCTCACGGCGCCCGACAAGCTGCACCCCTACGTCTTCCGGGTGGCCTCGACGACCACGATCGAGGGGCGGACGGCCGCCGAGCTGATCGCGGGCTGGAACGTGAAGCGGGTCGCCACGATCAGCCCCGACTACGCGTACGGCCAGGACGTCACCCGAGCGTTCGTCGAATACATGAAGAAGATCAAGCCCGGCGTCGAGATCGTGGACCAGCAGTGGCCCAAGCTGGGCGAGGCCGACTACACGCCGTTCATCAACGCGCAGATGGCGAAGAAGCCCGAGGCGGTCTTCTCCTCGCTCTGGGGCGGGCACTTCGTGACCTTCGCCAAGCAGGCCAAGCCGCTCGGCTACTTCGACGCCATCAAGTACAACTTCTTCGGCGCGGGCGAGGCGGCGTCACCCGAGTCGACGAAGTCCATGGGCGCCGACTACCCGGTGGGGATCTGGGGCAACTCCTACGACGCCTTCTACTGGCAGGAGGGCCCCGCCGCCCACAAGGAATACACGGCCCGGCTGAGCAAGTACCTGAAGGACGAGTACCCCTCCTCGTGGGCGATCCAGGGCTACATCGGCATGCAGGCGCTGACGGAGGCGATCAAGAAGGCCGGCTCGATCGAGTCCGACAAGGTCTCCAAGGCGCTCCTCGGCCTCACGATCGAGACCCCGCACGGCAAGCTCACCCTCCGCGCGAAGGACCACCAGGCGAACCGAGCGCAGATCTACGGCAAGACGGTCCGGGATCCGAAGTACCCGTTCGCGATCATGAAGCCGGCCGTGTACGTGGATCCCACGAAATACATGGACTAGCGGCGTTCGTGCGCGGTACGCGAAGCGGGGAGGGGCTGCGGCTTCAGGAACGACACTTCCGCCGCAACCCCTCCCCGCTCCCGTACCGCAAACGGGCGCTTCTTTCCACGATCACGCGTGATGCCGAACGTGGCTGAGTCTGATCGCGACCGATTCTGATCGTGCCCGACGCTTCCTTCATCTTCGCGCAGTCGCTGAGCGGCCTCACCGCCGCGATGTTCCTCTTCCTCATCGCCTCCGGACTCTCGCTCATCTTCGGCGTCCTGCGGGTGCTCAACTTCGCCCACGGCTCCTTCTACATGCTCGGCGCCTACCTCGCCTGGCAGGTGGTCCGCTGGGCGGGCACCGGGCCCGGACGCTTCTGGTGGGCGGCCCTGGGCGCGGCCCTCGGCGTCGCCGTCCTCGGCGGCCTGGTGGAGCGACTCCTGCTGCGCCACCTCTACGGCAAGGAGGAGCTGTACCAGCTCCTCTTCACCTACGCGCTCGTGCTGGTCATCTCCGACGCGGCGAAGGTCACCTGGGGCACCGGCCAGCTCTCGGTCTCGCGTCCGCCCGGGCTGAGCGGCGCCCTCCACCTCTTCGGCACGATCATCCCGCACTACAACCTCTTCGTCCTCCTGCTCGGGCCGGCGATCGCGCTCGTGTTCTGGGTGATCCTCCACCGCACGCGGCTCGGCCGGCTGATCCGCGCGGCGGCCCTCGACCGGGAGATGCTCGGGGCGCTGGGCGTCAACGTGAGCCGGCTCTACACGGGCGTGTTCGTCCTCGGGTCCTTCCTGGCGGGCCTCGGTGGGGCACTCGTCACTCCGGTGAAGACGATCGTCCCGGGCATGGACGTCGAGATCATCGTCGAGGCGTTCATCGTGGTGGTCATCGGCGGCCTCGGCTCCTTCTGGGGGACCCTCCTCGGCGCGCTCATCTACGGCCAGGTGCTCTCCTTCGGGATCCTGATCTTCCCCCGCTTCTCGATCTTCTCCGTGTTCGCCCTCATGGCGGTGGTGCTGATCCTCAGGCCGTGGGGGCTGCTCGGCCGCCCACTCAAGGCATGAGCGCGCTCGGCCGGATCCCCTGGGGAGGTCTCACGCTCCTGGCCGCGCTCTGCGTGCCGGCGCTCGGCTCCCGCTTCTACACCTTCGTCGCGACGGACGTCGCGATCCTCGCCCTCTTCGCGGTGAGCCTGAACCTCCTGCTGGGCTACACGGGACTCGTCTCGTTCGGCCACGCCGCGTACTTCGGGATCGGGGCGTACGGATGCGGCATCCTCATGAAGAAGCTCGGCGTGTCCTTCGTCCTCGCGTTCCCCGCCGGCGGGGCGCTCGCCGGGCTCCTGGCGCTCGTCTTCGGCTTCTTCTGCGTGCGACTGACCAAGATCTACTTCGCGATGCTGACCCTCGCGTTCGCCCAGATCGTGTGGGCCATCTGCTTCAAGTGGAACGACGTGACGGGCGGCGAGCAGGGCATGCCGGAGATCCCCTACCCCGACCTCGCCTGGATGGGACGGCTGCCCCTCCTCGCCGACTGGCGGACGAGCGACCACTTCTACGTCCTCACCGTGGTGCTGGTCGCCGCCTGCCTCGCGGTGCTGCGGCGGATCGTCGGGTCGCCGTTCGGCCGGATGCTCACGACCATCCGCGAGAACCCGGAGCGCGCCGAGTTCATCGGCGTGAACGTCCGGCGCTACGAGCTGCTCGCGTTCGTGATCGCCGGCGTCTTCGCCGGGCTCGCGGGCGCGCTCTTCGGCATCTACAACCGCGGCGTCTTCCCGGACTTCGCCTACTGGCCGAAGTCGTCCGAGGTCCTGATCATGACGATCCTCGGCGGCATGGGCTACTTCTACGGCCCGGTGGTCGGCGCGCTGGTCCTGCTCGTCCTCAACCAGCAGATCACGTCGTACACGGAGTACTGGCCCGTCGTCCTGGGCACGATCCTCATCGTGCTGCTCTTCGCCTTCCCCGGCGGCCTCGTGGGGGCGCTCCACGCGGCCGCCCTCCGGCTCGCGAGGCGCCGCCGTGCTTGAGGTCCGGGACGTGCGGAAGGCCTTCGACGGGTTCCAGGCGGTCGCGGGCGTGAGCCTCGGCGTCGCGCGGGGTCAGATCGCCGCGATCATCGGCCCGAACGGCGCCGGCAAGACCACCTTCTTCAACCTCATCACGGGCCACATCCGGCCGGACGGCGGGCAGGTCCTGCTGGAGGGCCGGGACATCACCGGCGTGCCGCCCCACGACATCTGCCGCCTTGGCATCGCCCGCTCGTTCCAGCGCACGAACATCTTCCCGCGGCTGACGGTGTTCCAGAACGTCCAGGCGGCCCTGATCTCCCACCGCGGGCGCGGCCTCAACCTCCTGGCCCGCGTCGACCGGCTCTACCGCGAGGAGACCGACGCGCTCCTCCAGTCGATCGGGCTCCTCGGGAAGGCCGGCGAGGTCAGCGGCTTCCTCTCGCACGGGAACCAGAAGCAGCTCGAGCTGGGCCTGGCGCTCGCCAGCGAGCCCGACCTGCTGCTCCTGGACGAGCCGACCGCCGGCATGTCGGCCGCCGAGACCCGCGAGACCATCGCGCTGATCCACCGGATCACCGCCGAGCGGGGGCTGACGCTCCTCTTCACCGAGCACGACATGGAGGTCGTCTTCTCCATCGCGCAGACGATCACCGTGCTCCACCAGGGCCGGGTCATCGCCGAGGGGCCGCCCGCGGAGGTCCGCGGCGATCCCGAGGTGCGCCGCGTCTACCTCGGAGAGCGCCCGTGATCCTCGAGGTACGCGACGTCCACACCGCCTACGGTCTCTCGCGCGTGCTCTTCGGCGTGTCGATCGCGGTCGGCGCCGGTGAGTGCGTCTGCCTCCTGGGTCGGAACGGCGTCGGCAAGACCACGACCCTCCGCTCCATCATCGGGCTCACCCCGCCCAGCGCCGGCCGGGTCGTGTGGAAGGGCCAGGACATCACGGGGTGGCCGCCCTACCGCATCGCCCGCGCGGGGATCGGCTTGGTGCCGGAGGACCGGCGCATCTTCGCCGATCTCACCGTGTGGGAGAACCTGGACGTCGCGAGCCGTGCAGGGCGGAGCGGGGTCGCGCCTGTGTCAGGCCGCCCACGGAGCGTTCCGGCCTCGCGGCCCCCGTTACAATGGACCATCGAGCGGGTCTTCGACCTCTTCCCGACGCTCCGCGAGCTCACGACCCGGCCTGGAGGGTACCTCTCGGGCGGCGAGCAGCAGATGCTGACGATCGCGCGGACGCTCATGGGGAACCCGGAGCTGCTGCTCCTCGACGAGCCCTCCGAGGGGCTCGCCCCGATCGTCGTCGATCACCTGCGCGAGCAGATCGCGCGCCTCAAGCGCGAGGGGCTCACCATCCTCCTCGCCGAGCAGAACGTCGGGTTCTCCCTGGCGCTCGCCGATCGGGTCTACGTGCTCGAGAAGGGATCGATCCGCTTCAGCGGCAGCGCGGCCGCGCTCCGCGACAACGAGGCCCTGCGCCACGAGATGCTGGCGCTCTAGGTAGCTTTCCGGGCTCGCCCGAAGGAGGAACAGCATGAAGGCCACACTCGGTGCCGCGCTGACGGCGGTCGCGCTTCTGGCCTCTGCCCACCTCGATTCCCCGGCCCGGGCGACCGACTTCGACCACCACTTCCTGGCCGCGACCTGCGTCCAGAAGATGGCCGCCAACGGGCGGCCGATCGGCGAGATCGTGACCACCGCGAACGGGGTGGCCGTGCAGCACCGCGCCAACTCGACCGAGGACCTGGTGCTGTACTGCAACGTCGATCCCGCCGGGACGCACTTCTTCAACATGTTCCAGATCCTCGCCGAGGACAACACGCCCACCGGCTCGGTCACCGCGACCCTCTACCAGGCCAACGCCGACGGGGGTGGAGCACCGGTGGCCCTGGCCACCGTCGCCACCACGGATCAGGCCGGGGTGCAGGTGGCTCAGAACTTCGGCGACCCAGACATCGAGACCCTGAACGAGATCTTCTTCCGCTACTACATCGAGATCGTGGTGCAGCGGCAATCCCCCGGCGACGTGGTTCGCGTCTACGCCGTCAGCCTGAGGGACGTCCTGTAACCGACGGCTGGCCGCCGCCGGGACGCCGCTTGACGCGCGCGCGGTGGCGCTGCTAGCGTGGGCCCGATGGCGACACCGTTCAAGATCGAGTGTCCCTGCTGCCAGGCCCGGCTCACCGTCGACCCGGAGCTCCAGGCGGTGCTGAGCCACGAGGCGCCGCCGCCCAGGCGCGCCATCGCCGACCTCGGCCGCGCCGTCGACGCCCTGCGCACGAAGTCAGCCGAGCGGGAGGAGCGCTTCCGCCAGCAGATGCAAGCGGAGAAGCAGAAGGGCAAGCTGCTCGACCGGAAGTTCCAGGAAGGACTCAAGAAGGCGAAGGACTCCCCGGACCCGCCACCGAGACCGTTCGACTACGACTAGCGTGGCCTCGGCCGACGACCTGCTCGGCGATCTCCTGCGGCAGGTCAGCCGGAGCTTCTACCTCTCGCTCACGATCCTCCCGCCGAGCCTGCGCGAACCGATCGGCCTGGCGTACCTGCTCGCCCGTGCCGCCGACACGGTCGCCGACACGCGCCTCATCCCCCGCGCCGAGCGGTTCGGCCACCTCGAGACCCTGCGCCGCGCGTACGCGGGGGCGACCGCGGACACGGGCGCGGTCAGGGACGCCTGCGCGCCCCACCAGGCGCGCGGCGCCGAGCGGCGGCTGCTCGAGCGGCTCCCCGAAGGCGTCGCCCGGCTCGCGGCGCTGCCCCCGACCGATCGCGCGTACGCGCGCACCGTGCTCGCCACGCTCACGGCCGGCATGATCTTCGACCTCACCCGCTTCCCGGGCGAGGACGCGGCGGGCCTCGGCGCGCTCGAGACGCTCGAGGAGCTGGACCACTACACCTACCTGGTCGCCGGCTGCGTGGGAGAGTTCTGGACGGCGCTCTCCATCGCCCACCGCCCGCGACTCGCGCACTGGGACGCGGCGACGATGGGCGCCCGCGGGGTGCGCTTCGGCAAGGCGCTCCAGATGACGAACGTCCTCCGGGACGTCCCCGCGGATCTCCGGAGCGGCCGGTGCTATCTGCCGGCGCGCGAGCTGGCCGAGCTCGACCTCCGCCCCGCCGATCTCCTCGATCCCGCGTCCACCCCGCGCGTCCGCCCGCTCGTCCGCCGCCTGCTCGCCGTCACCGTCGAGCACTACCAGGTCGCGTGGGGCTACACGCTCGCCATTCCCCGGCTCGAGTTCCGGCTGCGGCTCGCGTGCGCCTGGCCGCTCCTGATCGGCCTGGGCACCCTGGCGGAGCTGGCCGCCCATCCGGACCCGCTCGCGGCCAGGGAGCCGATCAAGATCTCGCGAGCGGCGGTCCGCGGCATCCTCGCGCGCTCGGCGGTGACCGTGTGGTCCAATCGCGCGCTCGCCGCCGACGCGGCGCGCCTCCGCGGACGCATCTCCGTCTGAGACCCCGCACCGCGAAATTCCCCCTTGCGCCCAGTGGGCGCCGCATGCACCGTATGGCGGGTCCACTCACCCGACGCGGAGGAGACAGATGGAACGGATGAACCCCGAGATGCAGCCCTGGATGCCACCGGCCCCGGCGGCTCCGCCGGCACCGGCACCACCCCCCGCTGCCCCCGTCGCGCGGAAGCCGGCCACGAAGGCGGCGCCGCGACGGAAGGCCAAGCCCAAGGCCAAAGCCAAGGGCAAGGCCAAGGCGAAGGCCAAGGCCAGACCGACGAAGGCCCGCCGCCGGGCGAAGTCCCGCGCGCGCAAGCGCCGCTAGTCGGCGAGCGAGAGACCCAGGAGTCGCGCCGGGTCCACGCGAGCCGTCCCCACCTGGACGCCGAAGTGCAGGTGGGGACCCGTCGCGCGACCGGTGGCTCCGACCGTCCCGATCGGCTGGCCCCGATCGACCAGGTCCCCCTCGGTGACCGAGACCGCATCGAGGTGGAAGTAGAGCGTGTAGAGGCCGAACCCGTGGTCCAGGACGACCAAACGGCCCGGGAAGAAATACTCGGCCACGAGGACGACCCGGCCGGAGTTCGCGGCGACCACCGGCGCGCCGAGCGGGGCGGCATAGTCGGTGCCGCCGTGAGGCGCCCGGGGCTGGCCGTTGATGATCCGGCGCGCCCCGAAGCCGCTGCCCGGCTCCGAGCCAGCGACGGGGCGCGTGAAGCGGCCGCGCCAGAGCCGCTCCGACGTGAGCATCCGGAAAAGGGTGCGCAACCGCTCCGCCTCGCCGAGGGCCCGGCGCTCGGTCTCGGGGTCGAGATCGACCATCGCCGGCGGCAGCGTCAATCGCTCCACGGGAAAGTCGCGCGGCCGGATGTGGAGGGTGCCCCGCACCGTCCGCGGCTCGCGGCCGGATTCCAGGATCGCGAGCCGCCAGGGCTGGGCCCCGGCCTTCGTCTCGAGATCGAGGCCCGAGAGCGCCGCATGGCCGCCGCCGTAGGCGAAGAACGCGAGGGACCGGCCGCCGAGCGACCCCTCGACGGAGGCCTCGGCCGGGGCGCCCTGGACGCTGACCCACGCGACGTCGCCGGCCGCCGGCCGCGCGGGCCGCCACACGACCCGCAACCCGTCCGCGGCCTCGGCGAGCGCTCCCGGGGGTGAGACGACGAGCAGCGCCCATCCGAGCAGGATGAGCGCGGCGGCGGTCACTCGGGTCGCTGCTGCCGGAGGAACTGCTCGATCTCCGCGACCAGCTCGGCCGCCGGCGGGAGATCGGACGCCTGGGCCTCCGGACCGGGCGGGTTCTCCTCGGCGTCCCGCGACTCGAGCTTCTTCACGTAGTTCGCGATCTTCGCGTTCTGCGCCAGGACCTCGGCGAGATTCGCCTCGAACTGCCGCGTCGCCTCCTCGAGATCGCTCAGATCGAGCGAGGCGCCGAGGAGCGTCAGGACGCGCCGGACGAGCGCGAGCGCCGCCTTCGGGTTCTCGATGCCCGAGACGTAGTGAGGCACGTTCGCCCAGAGGCTCCCGACCGGGACCCCCTCCTGGCGGCAGATCGTGTTCAGGACGCCGACGATCCCGGTCGGCCCCTCGTAGCGCGTGGGCCGGGTTCCGAGCACCTGGGCCAGCTCGGGATCGGAGGCGCCGCCGACGAGGCGGACGGGCTTCGTGTGGGGCACCTCGGCGAGGAGGGCGCCGAGGGTCAGCACCAGCGTGGCGTCGCAGCGGCGCGCGAGGTCGAGCACGGCCTGGCAGTAGCGCTTCCACCTGAGGTGCGGCTCGACGGCGACGCCCACGATCACGTCCCGCGCGAGGTCGGGCGACTGGACGACCGAGAACTCCGTGGCCGGCCACACGATCTCGCGCTCCGTCGGCGATCCGGCCTTGAACCGCACGTACGGGCGGGAGAGGCCGAAGTGGTAGAACTCCTCGGGATCGATCTCGGCGAACTTCTCGGCCCGGAAGGAGGTGGTGAGGTAACGGGCGGCGGTCGTCGCCGACTCCGCGGCGTCGTTCCAGCCGCTGAAGGCCATGATGAGGACGGGCCGGCGGGGCTCCCGCGGCAGCGTGTGAATCGTTAGCGGATCCACGGGCATGGCGCGCCTCCTCCGGAATCTCAGGGCGAGTCTACCACGGGACGCGCGTGCCGAGCGGCGCGCGACCGATCTCTCGGGTTGACCCGTCGGAGGGCCGCGGGTAGCATGGGGGCGCGGCACATTCCTGACGGAGGGTTGGCACATGCGAATCGATGGTGCACGGCTCCTGCTGATCGGCGGCGCGCTCCTCATCCTGACCGGCTGCGCGACCAGCGACGAGTGGGCCACGTGGAAGGCGCACAACACCCACTTCGCTTCCAGCGACCATCTGTTCTTCTCGACCCGGAACACCGAGGGCAACCCGCCGAAGGTGACGCGGAACGACATCGCGATGGCCCGCACCGAGGCGTGGTGGGGCAAGCCGATCACCGTGAGTCAGGAGCAGATCCTGGAGCGCTAGGCGTGTCGCGGGGCGCGGTCCTCGCGCTCGCCGTCCTCGCTCTGGCGGGGGGAGCCGCGGCGGCGCCCCACGAGGACCGGATCCTCCCCCTCGAACAGTACACCTCGGAAAAGGGCCGCGCGCTGGCGCACGCCCACTCCCGCGTCCTTCGCGAGCTGAACAGCGAGATCTATCACTGCCTCCCCTGGGTGGAGATCGAGAAGGAGTCCATCGGCTTCTTCAGGCCCAAGCACCTCCAGCGGGACGATCGCTATCTCTCCCTGCGGATCTACATCGAGCAGGATCCCTCGCCGGCCTTCTCCCGGGCGTCGCTCGAAGCGCGGGCGTCCGCGATGTTCTCGCGGTACGTGGGCCCGCTCCTCCGGCGAATGGCGCGCGACGCCGCCCTCCTCGCCGACGGGTCCGTCGACGGCTTCACCGTCGTGCTCGAGTGGCAGAAGGACGCGCAGCGCCAGGGGGAGCGGCCGATCCACGAGACGATCGCGGCGTTCGTCGACAAGCCGACGGCGGTCGACTACCTCGCCGGCCGGCTGCGCCCGGACGAGCTGGTGGCGCGCGCGCGCGTGCTGGGCTGGGACGGAGAGACGCCGCGCGGCACCCTGCGCCTGCAGGCGTGGGACGACAACTTCGTCGCGACCTACAAGGTCAAGAACTACCAGCTCGAGCCCGGCGTCTCCTGCCAGTAGCGCTCAAGAGATTCGCGGACCGCCGCGGCGATGCGCGCGAGCGCCCGGGCCGCGTCGCGCTCCGGCTCGAGGGCGACGAACGGCGCGCCCCGATCCGCCGCCGCCGCGAGCAAGGGATCGAAGGGTATCCGGCCCAGGAACGGGATCCCGGCGGCGGCGGCGAGAGCCCCGGCATCGGGCCCCGGGAAGAGGCCGGCCATGTTCTCGACGAGGCCGAGGACGGGCGCCCGCGTCTGGGTGGCGACGGTGATCGACTTCCTGACGACGAGGTGCGACACCTCCGAGGGGATCGTGACGATCACGCTCCCGGCGAGCGCAGGAAGGACGGAGGCAACCGTGGCGAGGCGGTCCGTCCCGGGCGGCAGGTCCACCAGCATCAGGTCGAGGTCGCCCCAGTTGGTGTCGGCCAGGAACTCGCGGAGCGCGTTGACCTCCATCGCGCCCCGCCACGTGTGGGCGTCTTCCTGCGTCGGCGCGTCCCAGGTCAGCGGCGTCGCGTCCGAGGGCAGGAGGAGATCCATCGACATCACCCTGACGCCGAGGGAGGTCCGCGGCGGCTCGACGCCGCCGCCGACGACGTCGAGCCGCGCGCCTCGCACGCCCAGCATCTTGGCCATCGTCGGCCCGTTGAGATCGGCGTCGAGGACGCCCACCCGCCAGCCGCCGAGCGCCAGGCAGCAGGCGAGGTTCGCGGTGAGCGCGGACTTGCCCACCCCGCCCTTGCCCGACACCACGGCCACGACCGAGCGGACCCCCGCGAGGCGGCTCCGGAGTCGCGCCTGCTGCTCCGCGACCTGGCCCGCGATGTCCGACCCGGCGTCGCCGGCGATGTCCCTGTACCGCTTCATCCGGGCCTCAGTGTTCCGCCGCGTGACGGGGCGCGGCCGCCCACGCGGCGCGGGCCACCAGGACCAGCGCCACGAGGGTGACGACGAAGAAGACGGCGGCGCCCGCCCGGAACGTGATCACGCCGCCCCACGGCGCGGGGACCGACGCGGTCTCGGACCGCAGCGCGATCTTCCCGACCTCCCACGCGCGAACGGCCATGAAGAGCGCCAGGACCCGCGCGAAGTCCCGGCGGGACAGGATCCAGCGCTCGAACCACGCGCGGGGGCGCCGCAGGAGGAAGGGGATGAGGACCACGAGCGCCCCGCCCAGGAGGATCCACCCGATCCCCGCCGCCATCGAGCCGCGGACACCGACGCCGTGAAGGGCGAGGTACACGCCGCCGATCCAGTAGATCACGCCGTAGACGAAGTAGCCGCGGGCCGCGGCGCGGAACCGGTCGTCCGGACTCACACGCGGGGCCGGAAGCGACCGCCCCAGCGCTCGCGGACTTCCGCGAGGAGGGCGGGCGTGATCACGGTCTCGCCCCGCCCGCGCGCGTAGGCCTCGACCGCCTTCACCACCATGCCCCGCGCGAACGACGGGATCGCCGCCAGCCGGGCGCGGGCGGCCTCCTCCCAGCCGAGCTCGTACGCGACCGCGAGCCCGAAGGTGAGCGAGGACGGGAGATCGATCACCCGGCCGCCGTGGGCACCCGGCTGGTACGCGCACGCCGGGTCCTCGGCGAGGTAGTCGCCGTACGTGGCGTACGCGCGACACCGGCAGCCCCCGCAGATCTTCGAGAACTCGCAGGCGCCGCACCGTCCGTGGAGCCTCGGCTCGCGCAGGTCCTCGAAGACCTCCGCCGTCCGCCAGAGGTCGGCGAACCCCACCTCGCGCAGATTGCCCGCCGAGACCGGCATGTAGGGGCACGGCGTCACGTCCCCCTCCGGCGTGATGCGACAGTAGTACTTGCCGGCCGGACACGCGCCATGAGCGTAGTTCTGGAGGAGCGGCGAGGACGGGTCGCGCTGCCAGATGACGCGCCGGAAGTGCGGAGCGCACTTGGCGCGGATCAGGAGGCCACCGGCCCGGCCGACCGGCATCGACCACGGGTCCTCGAAGCGAGCGCCAGGGGGGGGCAGGGGGTCTCCGCTCGGAACACCCTGGACCTTCGCGAGGTAGGTGAGGATGCGCTCGTACTCGGCGGCGTCGATGTCCGTGAGGTCCCGCCCGCGCCCCGTCCGCACGAGGAAGAAGAAGTTCAGCACCTTGGCGCCGAGCTCCTTCGCCAGATCGATCATCGCCGGGACCTCGCCCACGTTCCAGTCGGTGACGGACATGTGGAGCGAGAAGTCGAGCCCCTCGGCGGCGAGCGCGCGGGTCGCGCGGACGGCGCCGTCCCAGGCGCCCGGAAGGTGGCGGAACGCGTCGTGTCTCCGGGGATCGGTAGAGTCGAGGCTCAGGGAGGCGCCGACCACGCCGTGCTCGCGCATGAGCCGCGCCTCCTTGTCGCCCAGGAGGACGCCGTTGGTGCCGAAGACGGTGGTGAAGCCGCGCCCGACCGCGTGGTCGGCGATCGCGAAGAGGTCCTTGCGGAGGAACGGCTCGCCGCCGGTGAGGATCAGGAAGACGTTGGGGTTGACGAGGGCGATCTCGTCGATCACCCGGCGGCACTCCTCCGTGCTCAGCTCGACCCGCGTGTCCGCGCCGGCGAACGCCGACATGTAGCAGTGCGCGCACTCGAGGTTGCACCGCTGCGTCAGATTCCACGACACGGAGTACGCCGTGTACCTCTCGGCGGTGGGGGAGGGGGTGGGCCCAGAGCGAGTGTCGTGCGCGCTGGCTCGGGTGGGGGCAGGGGCGGGGTTCGGGTGAGTGTCTCTCCGAAACCCGACCCCGCCCCCGCTCCCGGCCATGGCGCCTACCGCGGCTTCTTCTGCGACACGTACCCGGCAATGACCTCGTTCATCGTCTGACGCGCGTGGCCGATCCCCTCCTCGGCGAGGGCGAGGTCGATGACGGTCGCGCCCTTCTCCCCCGCCACCCGCTCGATCTCCTCGCGAGTCATGTCGCGCATGAAGCCCGCGGGGACGCGATTCAGCCGGGCCGTCGCCTCCTCGGTCCAGCCGAACGCGCTCGCCGTCCCGGCCGGCGCCGCCGGCGTCCCGGCGGGCTCGAACCGGGTCTTCGCGAGCAGCGTGTCCCAGCCGGCGCCGAGCTTCTCACGCCCGACCGTCTCCTCGATCATCGGCAGGGCGAGCTGGCACGTGATGACCGGGATGCGCCGGGAGCGCGCGTACTTCTCGATGCGCGCCTTCGCGCGGCGCCGCAGGTACGCATCGGTCACCTCCCGGAGCGCGTCGCGCGCGTCGGCGGACCACCTGACGATCACGCCCGGCAGCGCCTCTTCCTCCGCGATGCCGCCCTCCTGGGACGCGATCGCTTCGACGACCTCCCGCGAGACCACCTGGAACTTCTCCGCGCCGGCCCGACAGACCGGACAGCTCACGACCGGGTTCGGCCCCTTGACGGTGTACCCGCAGACCGAGCAGATCGCCGTGGCGGGCTGCTGCTCGGTCCGGAGCCTCGCGACCGCGAGATCTTCGGCGAGGATCTGCATCTTCTCGGCCATCCGCGCCGGCATGAAGACGGCCATCGCTTCGTCGATGACCTTGTTCGTGATGACCGTGTGCCCCTGCTCGATCGCGTAGCGCAGCAGCGCGGTCCGCGCGACCCCCTTGACCTGGGCCGGGACGCGCTCCATCCGTGCCTCGGCCTCCTCGGTCCAGGAGATGATCTCCTCGGCCTTCACGTCGAGCGGCGGATAGAACCTGCCACCGGTCACGAGGACGTTGCACGGGGCCAGCCGCAGGAGGTTCTCGGTATTCGAGCCGAGATCGACCTCGGCCTCGTCCGAGTGCACCCCGATGCGCCCCAGGATGAGCAGCCACGGCTTCTCCTTCCGGGCGAACGTGAGGATCTTCTCGTAGCACTTCCCGTCGAGCAGGGTGACCGCGAGATCGATTCCGTCCTCGGCTGCCAGCTTGCGCCCGATCTCCAGGTGCGACTGGTAGATCTTCGCCAGTCCCGTGTCGATGATCTCCTCGTGGAGCTGCTCCTGCTCCTTGAACCGGAAAATCTTCGACGCCTTCTCGTTCAGCACGCCGACGATCCCGTTGAACATCGCGTAGTGCAGGTAGGGGTCGTAGACGGCCACCGCATGGAGGGGCCGGCCGAGCGCCTTCGCGAGCCCGATCCCGAGCTTGAGCCCGTTGAACGACTGGGGCGAGCCGTCCAGGCACACGACGATCGCGCCCTGCTGGTCCTCGAAGGGGTCCGTGTTGCGGACGATCAGGGTGTCGCGCGTCACCTTTCTCAAGAATCGCTCGGTCACCGAGCCGAGCTGGCTGTCCCGGACGGCCCCCATCCCGAGCGCGCCCATGACCACGAGGTCGTAGTCCGAGGTCTCGCAGTCCTCGATCAGCGCCTTGTAGTGCTTGCCGTCCATCATCTTCCGCTCGAAGACGAGGCCCGCCGCGGTCGCCTTGTCGGCCATGACGTCGAGGTACGACTCGGAGATCAGCTGGAGGCCCATCGCGATCAGCGAGTCGTGGATCTTCCGCTGGCGCTCGAGCTCCGCCTCGTCCTTGTACTCCTCGGGCAGCGTGTACTCCATCTGCTTGAAACGGTAGTCGTGCAGCCGCGCGGCGTACACGTGGCAACCCGTCAGCCTGGCGCCGAACGCCCGACCCAGCTCGACCGCCAGGTCGATGGCCCGGTTCGAATATTCCGAGTTGTCGACCGGTACGTAGATGTGCCTGAGCATGCGCTCCTCCCTCGACGCGTTCTCGCGCGCTACCGTAATTCGAACTCGACCGTCGCCGCGGACTTCGGCGCGACGGTGACCTCTCGCGTGACGGTCCGCGGCTCCTCGTACAGGGGCCGGCCGTCCTTGTCGCTGCCCTTCTGGCGGAACCCCTCGTGCCACATGGTGACCTTCCAGGTGCCGGGTGGGATCCCGTCGATGCGGAACGCCCCGCGCTCGTCCGTCACGGCGAAGTAGGGGCTGTCGTGGATGACCATCCACGCGAACATGTGCGGGTGCGCGTCGCACAGCACGCGCACGACGCCGGTCTTCTGGAGTCGCTTCGTGATGTCGATCTCCTGGTCCTTGTTCGGCAGCGCCAGGTTGAACACCGTCGGCTTCCCGAGGAAGCCGTGGGTGTTGTGCAGGATCGGATCCGAGTTCTTGACCCGCGCTCGGTCGCCCGCCATCGCCGCGGTCACGTGCGACACGAACAGGCATCGGTGGTTGTCGAGGACGACGTCGCCGCTCGCCTTCTTGCCCCGCGTGACCCCTTCGACGAGGATCACGCTGCCCCTGACCCCCCGGTCCTGGCCGACCATGAGCGCCTCCGAAGGCTTCTGGTCGCCGCACACGTCCCGGTTCTTGTTGACCGGGATCGGCTCGAGCCTGGGTGCCGTGCCGGCGAAGCGGACGACGCCGCTCAGGGCGCCGGCGTCGGGGACGCTGACCACCTCGTACGCGGCGACGGGCGGGGTGCCACCGAGCACCGCCGATCCGAGGAGTGCCCAGGCGAGGGCGATCCGATCCACCCCTAGTGCTTGACCGGAGCGCTCACGACGGGCTTCTTCGCCTGCGACTTGTGCGCGACGGCGAAGCCGTCCGGGAGCAGGAGGAACACCAGCAGGGTCGCGATCGCGAGCGGGATCATCGCGATCAGCCCGAGCGCCCGCGCCTCGAACCTCAGGTGCATGAAGTACATCGCCACGAGCGTGGCCTTGCCGAGGGCGAGCCCGCAGAGGAGGACGCCGATCGTGAGCTTCGGGAGGGGCATGTAGATCACGGCGATCTCGATGACCGTCAGGATCGCCAGGTACCAGAAGATCGCCATGTAGTTCGGGTGCTTGTGCGCCGTGGCCTCCATCCCGTCCACCCCCTACAGGAGATACATGAAGGTGAAGACCATGATCCAGACGAGATCGACGAAGTGCCAGTAGAGCCCGGTGATCTCGACGGCGTTGTAGCTCGCGGCCGGCTCCGGCCGGCGGGACACGACGCCGATGATCGACAGGAGGTAGATGACGCCGCCGGTCACGTGCAGCCCATGGAACCCCGTCACGATGAAGAAGGAGGCGCCGAAGAGGGAGGCGCCCCACGGGTTCCCGCTGACGTAGAGCCCCCGGTCGATCAGGTGCGTCCACTCGTAGGCCTGGAGGCTGACGAAGATCGCGCCGCCCAGCGCGGTGAAGAAGAGGAACGCGCGCGCCTTCGCCCGGTCCCCCCTGCCGAGCCACTCGAGCGCCTTGACCATCGTCACGCTCGAGCAGATCAAGAGGAAGGTCATCGCGGCGGTCAGGTTGATGCCGAGGACGTCGTACGGGCTCGGCCAGTCGGCGCTGCTCGCCCGCAGCGCGCCGTAGGAGGCCAGCAGGACGCCGAAGCCCACGGCGTCGCCGGCCAGGAAAATCCACATCCCGAGCTTGCCCCAGCTCTCGGGCGTGAGCGGCGACTCGGCGGGTTCCACCGCCGAGTGCAGGGAAGCGGCCTCACTCATGGCGTCTCCTTGATTGAGAGGTTTGCGGCCCCGTCGATCCGGGGCTCGTCGGGGGACGAACCGCCGCGGTGGCGCAGGTACGCCCAGGCGAGCACCCCGCCCATCGCGAGCGTGAGGACGAACGGCATCGCGAGCAGCAGGACGTAGGCCCAGTTGAACGTCCGGTCGCCGTACGCGGACGCGATGCAGGTCGCGCACGCAGCGGCGAGCGTGGGCGGCGCGACCGCGGCCGCGCCCGCGACGAGGCCCATGGCGAGCCGGCTCACAAGAGGTACACCGTCACGTACAGGATCGGCCACAGACCGACCACGAAGTGCCAGTACATCGCGCACGTACGGACGGGCGCAGACGGCTCGCTCCCGAGCCGGCCGCGCGCGACCAGGAGGAGCGTGACGCCGAGCCAGACGAGCGCGCCCAGGACGTGGGCGGCGTGCGTGCCGATGAGGGTGTAGAAGGTGGTACCGTAGGAGCCCGACGACATCGTGAGCCCGAACTCGACCAGCCGGACCCACTCGTAGCCCTGTACGAGGAGGAACAAGGTCCCGAGCCCGGCGGCGACCGCGAGCCGCCGGACCAGCTCCCGGCGGTCGTCCCGCGCGAGCGCCCGGCGCGCCGCCACCATCGCGACGCTCGAGGCGAGCAGCACGAGCGTGTTCACGCCCGTGACCGCGACCGGGAGCCGCGGCTGGAGCGGCGGGGGCCACACGGGCGCGGCGAGTCGGAGGACGAGAAACGCGGAGACCAGCCCCGCGAAGAACATCACCTCCGCGCAGATGAAGAACAGCATCGCCAGCCGCGCGTTGTCGAGGAGCGGGCGGCGCGGTGTGGGGTCCCGTCCGGGATCGCCGTCGCCCCCCGTCGGGGGAGGCGGGGGCGGCACGCGGCCGTTCGTCCGCCGCGCGGCGGGCGGACGCCGGGGCGTCGCCTCGAGCGTGGTCGCCGACACGGTCACCAGCGGATCCCGACCGCGAGCGCCGCGAGGGCGAGCGCCGCGACGATCGCCAGCAGCACCCGCGCCACCCTCCGGTTCCGCTCTCGAAGCCCTTCCGGGATCTCCCGCTGCGCCATGGTCCCCGGCCCCGCCATCCCGCTCACACCTTGTCGAGCGCCAGCAAGGCCAGGAGCACGGGGAGATAGAGGAGCGACGCGAGCAGCACCCGTCGCGCCGAGACGCTCGACGGGGCGAGCGCCGCGAGCGCGCCCAGGACGAGAAGCGTCGTCCCGAGGACGAGCGCGCCCAGGAAGTAGACGGGCCCCGCCAGCCCCACGAGCGTCGGCAGGAGGCTCACCGCGAGCAGCGCCAGGCACCCCGCCACCACCTGCCGCCCGGTGCTGGTGCCGTCCGCGTCGACGACCGGCAGCACGCGGACGCCCGCGCGCGCGTAGTCGTCGCGGTAGAGGCGGGCGATGGCCAGGGTGTGGGGGAGCTGCCAGAGGAAGAGGATGCCGAACAGGATCCAGGCCCCCACGCTCACGTCGTCGCGCGCGGCGACCCATCCAGTGACCGGCGGCAGGGCGCCCGGCACCGCGCCGACGAGCGTGCAGAGCGGGGTCTTGAGCTTGAGCGGCGTGTAGGCGAAGACGTAGAGCACCACCGTGGTCCCGGTCACCACCGCCGCGAGCAGGCTCACGCAGGCCGCCAGGTAGACGACGCCGACGACGGTGATCGCGGTGCTGAAGAGCAGGGCCTCGAGCGGCTGCAGCCGCCCGTCCGGGAGCGGGCGCGCGCGGGTTCGCTCCATGCGCGCGTCGAGGTCGCGCTCCCGGTACTGGTTGAGCGCGAGCGTGCCGCCGGCGGCCAGGGCCGTGCCGAGCATGAGGTGGAGGATCCGGCCCCAGTCGGGCGCGCCGCGCAGGCCGACGTAGTACCCGACCACCGTCGTCACCAGCACCATGAGAACGACGCGCGGCTTCGTGAGCGCCACGAGGTCGGCGACGACGCGGCGCCGAGCGCGGGCGAGCGCGCCGACCATGACCCCTGCGGGCCGCGTCATCCGCGCGCCTCGCGCGCCGAGCCGCTCGGGCTCACGCGACTCCCGACCCAGGGCATCGCCCCGCCCGAGCGCGCGAGGGACCCGGGACGGGCGGCCACCCGCGCTGCGAGAACGACGGCCGCGCCCAGAACCAGGCTCCCCGCGACCCGGTGGGCCACCGGCAGGAGAACCATCACGACCTGGCCACCCGGCAGGACGAGCCAGGAGAACCGGGCGAGGAAGCTGCCCGCACCGAGCAGGAGCTGGAGGACGAGCAACACGAGCAGCGCGCGGGACACCGGGCCCACGACCGGATCGCCGCTCCGTCCGAGCCGGGCGGTCACGAGCGGGACGACGACGTAGACGGCCAGGGCGCCCGCCAGGTGGAGGTCGAGCCTCCCGGCGTGGGTGACGAGCGCGCCGAAGACGATCTGGAGATAGACGAGGAGCGCCGCGAGCACCGTCGCCGCCCGGAGGGACGGGTCCACCCCGGGCCCGGAGCGTCGCGCCCCGGCCGACGTGAGCCACGCGATCCCGACGAGCAGCGCGAAGAACGCCTGCGCGAGAGCGCCGTGGACGATCGCCAGCGTGTCCGTGACCAGAATCACGCGGAGCCCGCCCAGGACCCCCTGCGCGAGCACCGCGACCACCGCGGCCGCGCCGAGCCAGCGCAGCCTGCCGCCGGCCCGCCAGAGCGCCGCGGCGAGCCCCAGGGTGAGGAAGCCGACGGCCGCGCCGATCAGCCGATGGCTGTGCTCATAGAAGACGCCGCCGACCATCTGCGACCAGGGGTAGAGGAACATGTTATAGCCGAAGGTCGTCGGCCAGTCGGGCACGGCCAGGGCCGCGCCGGTGTTCGTGACCAACCCCCCGAAGAGGATCAGCACGAGCGTCGCGGAAGCGGTCACGAGCGCCAGACGGTACGCCACGCCCCCTCCCGTCAGTGGTGGCGCACCGCCGCGCCGGCCGGCGTCGGCTGGGTCTGGGGCAGGAAGTCCTCCTTGGACTCGGGCGAGCTGTACTCGTACGGCCCCCGGTAGACCCTCGGGAGGGTCGGGCCCCAATTGAGATGCGGGGGCGGCGACGGTGCCGTCCACTCGAGCGTGTTCGCGTTCCACGGGTTGAGCGGCGCCTTCCCGCCCGCGAACAGCGACCAGAAGAAGTTGATGACGAACGGGATCTGGGAGAGCCCGAGCGCGAGTGCCGAGATCGTGATGATCACGTTCCAGTGCTGCTGGTGCTGCAGGAACTCGTACTGCAACGGGTTGTAGATCCTCCGCATCTGCCCGCCGACGCCGATGATGTGCATCGGGAAGAAGGTGAGATTGAAGAAGACGAAGGTGGGCCAGAAGTGCAGGTGGCAGAGCAGGGGCGAGGTCATCCGGCCGAACATCTTCGGAAACCAGTAGTAGATCCCCGCAAACAGCCCCGTCAGCGCGCCACCGACCAGCACGTAATGAATGTGGGCGACAACAAAGTAGGTATCGGTCTGCTGCAGGTCTGAGGGCGCTGCCGCGTGCATGACTCCGCTCACGCCACCGACCGTAAACGTCACGATGAACGCGACGGCGAACATCATGGCGGTGGTGAAACGCAGAGCGCCTCCCCAGAGGGTCGCCAGCCAGTTGAACAC
>JACQWC010000222.1 GCA_016209635.1 Candidatus Rokuibacteriota bacterium
GCCAGATCGTCGAGCTGTTCGTGACGATCAACGCCAAGCACACGCGGCTGAACCCGTCCCACATCATCAGCCTCGCCGGCCGCAAGCTCTACCCCGACCCGAACCAGGCGCTGGCTCACGACGAGATCCGGTCCCTGAACGAGGACGACACCTCCCCGCTCCACGGCGAGATCAAGATGCTCGGGACGGGGCGCGGGAGGGTGAGCCAGGCGCCGCTCGCCGAGGAGATCGTCGACTTCCTGGAGACGGTCGAGAAGATCGGCGGCGCCGCGCGAATCCAGGAGCTGCGGCAGGGCGCCAAGCGCTTCTTCCTCAACTACGTGAAGACGCTCTCGACGACCTTCCCCGCCGCCTGGGCGGGCCGGAAGTACTCGATCAAGACGGGCGCCGCGCTCCGGGCGTTCATCCGGGTCGCGCCCGACGTGATGGCGCGGGCGCGGGAGCTGCGGCGCGACCCGTTCGACCTGAACGCGATCCGCGAGGCCGTGCGGCCGTGGGGCGAGCGGCTCCGCGACCGGCGCTTCGAGACCGAGGGCGAGTGGAAGCTCAAGCTCGCCGGGGGCACGCGCGGCACGGTCGAGATCCTCACGCGCGAGCTCCGCGACGCGCTCCGCTAGTCGGTCCAGGCGAAGTTCACCTCGAGAACCTCGAAGTTCTTCTGCCCTCCCGGCAGGGCGGCTGTGACCCTGTCTCCCACGCGCTTGCCGATCAGCGTCCGCGCCAGCGGCGAAAGCACCGAGATGCGTCCCCGCGCGGGCTCCGATTCGTCCGACCCGACGATCTGGTACCGGTACTCCCGGCCCGTCTCGTCCTCGAGCCGCACCGTCGAGCCGAAGGTGATGCGGTCGCCCCCGCTCGGGGGTGCGATGACCTCGGCGTTGCCGACCTTCGCCTCCAGCTCGTTGATGCGGCCCTCGATGAAGCTCTGCTTCTCCCGGGCGGCGTGGTACTCGGCGTTCTCGGCGAGGTCGCCGTGGGCGCGCGCCTCGGCGATCGCCCGCATGATGGCGGGGCGTTCGTGCCGCCTGAGCCGGTCGAGCTCCTCGCGGAGCTTTTCGTAGCCGTCGCGCGTCATCGGTGTCCGCTGGATCGACATGGCCCTAACTTAACATGGGGCCCCGGATGGGTTACCCTGTGATGCCGTGAGCCCGGGTATCGCCTGCCTCCTGGTGGGTCTCCTCGTCGTCTCGACCGGGTGCAACCGATCCAAGGCGGAGGGACCGCCGCCGGCGGGGAAGCCCGCCGGCAAGCCCGACGCCGCCGCGCCGCGCGGCGCAGAGGCGCGCGCGATCCCTGTCACCGTCGCGCGGGCCGAGACGCGCAAGGTGCAGCGCAGCGTCGAGACCAGCGGCAGCCTGCTCGCGTGGGACGAGGTCCAGGCGAAGACGGAGCAGCCGGGCACCATCGCCCGCCTCCACGTCGACCTCGGCGACCGCGTCGCCGCGGGCACGCCCCTCGCCGACTACGATCGCCGCGAGTTCCAGCTCGCGGTCGACCAGGCGCAGGCGGACCTCGGCGCGGCCCGCGAGTCCCTCGCCCGCGCGCACGCCAACGTGGCGGCCGCGGAGGCCCAGCTCCGCCGCATGCGCGACACCCTCGCCACGCTCGACGCCGAGGTCGCGCGCGCCCAGTCGCAGCACGAGTGGGCCACGTCGGAGATGGAGCGCACGCGACAGCTCTTCGCGCGCGAGCTGATCGCCGCGCGCGACGTCGACAGCGCGCGCAACCAGCAGAACATCGCCGCCGCGCAGCTCACCGCCGCGAGGCTGGCCGTGACGCAGCACCCCGACCAGGTGCGGGCCGCGGACGCGCAGCGCGAGGCCGATCTCGCCGGCGTGAAGACCGCCGCGGCCCAGGTCCGGCAGCGCGAGGCCCTCCTCGGGATCGCCCACAAGCGGCTGGGGGACACGACCGTCCGCGCGTCGCTCGCCGGGGTCGTGGCGAAGCGGCACATCTCGGCGGGCGAGTACGTGAAGGAGAACACCGCGCTCTTCACGCTCGTCGTCGCGAACCCCCTCAAGTACGTCGGCACGGTGCCCGAGCGGCAGGCGCCCGATCTGCAGACCGGTCAGACCGTGCGGCTCCAGGTCGAGGCGTATCCGGGGAAGACCTTCACCGGCAGCGTGCTCCGGATCGCGCCCGCCGTGGAGGTCGCGACGCGCACCCTGGTGCTCGAGGCCCGCGTGCCGAACGGGGACGGGACCCTCCGCCCCGGCTTCTTCGCCAAGGGCGAGGTCCTCACGCTCGAGGCGGCGAACGTGGTCTTCGTGCCCGCGGAGGCCGTCACGTACGTCGCCGGCCTCTCGAAGGTCTTCGTCGTGGCCGACGGCAAGGTGCAGGAGCGCCTCGTCAAGCCCGGGGCGCGCCAGGGCGGGTGGCTCGAGATCGGGAGCGGGGTCAGCGCCGGCGAGCCGGTCGCCGTCACGAACCTGGCCGCGCTCTACGACGGCGCCGCCGTCGGCGTCGCGCCGAAGCGATGACCGCGCTCGAGGTCTTCGTCCGGCGGCCCGTCTTCACGACCATGCTGCTCGTGTCGCTCGTCGTCCTGGGCCTGGCCTCCTTCGCCCAGCTCGGCGTCGACATCTTCCCGAAAGTCGACCTCCCCACGATCACGATCACGACCCGGCTGGCCGGCGCCAGCCCCGAGGAGATCGAGAGCCAGATCACCAAGCCGATCGAGGAGGTCGTCAACACGATCGCGGGCCTCGACGAGCTGCGCTCGAGCACCACCGAGGGGCAGTCCCAGGTGTTCGCGACCTTCGTCCTGGAGCGCAACGTGCAGGAGGCGGCCAACGACGTGCGGGAGAAGGTCTCGGCGATCCTGTCGCGCCTCCCCGCCGGCACCGACATCCCGATCATCGAGAAGGCCGACCCGGACTCGGCGCCCGTGCTGGCAGTGGTCGTCTCCGGCCGGCGCAGCCCGCGCGAGATCACGGAGATCGCCGACAAGCGCGTCAAGCGCCAGCTCGAGACCGTCAAGAACGTTGGCGCGATCACGCTCGTGGGCGAGCGCAAGCGCGAGATCCAGGTCCTCGTCGACCCCGACCGGCTCTCCGCCTACGGCCTCGGCATCCACCACATCCGGGAGGCGCTCGCCCGGCAGAACGTGGAGATTCCCGGCGGCCGCATGACCGGCGGCGCGCGGGAGGAGGGCGTCCGGACGCTCGGCCGCATCGAGTCCCCGGAGGGGTTCGAGGAGCTGATCGTCGCGGATCTCAAGACCGGGCCCGTCCGCCTCCGCGACGTCGGCAGCGTCCTCGACGGTGAGGAGGAGCCGCGCACGGTGGCCCGCCTCAACGGCCGCAACGCGGTCTCGCTGGTGATCCGGAAGCAGTCGGGGACCAACACGGTCGAGGTCGTCGACCGCCTCAAGGCCAAGCTCGCCGGGGTCCAGAAGGGCCTGCCGCAAGATATCCGCTTCGAGATCGTCCGCGACCTCTCGCGATTCATCAACCGGTCGATCCACGAGGTCCAGGACCACTTGCTGCTGGGCGGGCTCCTCGCGAGCCTCATCGTCGCGGTCTTCATCGGCAACCTCCGCTGGTGGGAGACCGCTGCGGTCGGCGCGATCGTCGCCGTCGTGGGCGCGGCCTTCCTCAACGGCGATCCGGAGGTCCTCCTTCGGGTGACGGCGGCCGCCTGCGTGGTCACGATGCTCTTCTTCGCGCTGGTCCGGAAGCTCCGGCCCGCGTTCGTCGCCGCGCTCGCGATCCCCTGCTCGATCGTGGCCACCTTCACCGCGATGCGCATCGCCGGCTTCACGCTGAACAACCTCACGATGCTCGGGCTCAGCCTCTCCACCGGCATCGTGATCGACGACGCCATCATCGTGCTCGAGAACATCTACCGGCACATCGACGAGGAGGGCGAGTCCCCGTTCCAGGCGGCCATCACCGGCACGCGGGAGATCGCCCTCGCCGTCACCGCCACCACCGTCTCGCTGGTCGTCATCTTCCTCCCCGTCGCGTTCATGGGCGGGCTCGTCGGCAAGTTCTGGAACTCGTTCGGCCTCACGGCCACGT
Organism: Candidatus Rokuibacteriota bacterium; assembly: GCA_016209635.1. Lineage (GTDB taxonomy): Bacteria > Methylomirabilota > Methylomirabilia > Rokubacteriales > CSP1-6 > JACQWC01. Next base: position 4,023 of record JACQWC010000222.1, read on the forward strand.
TCGCGATCATGGTGTCGC
>JACQWC010000237.1 GCA_016209635.1 Candidatus Rokuibacteriota bacterium
GCCATGCCCCATGACGTAGACCCGGCGCGAGATGGTGAGCGCGATGGTCAGCTTCTGCTCGACCAGGAGGATCGAGATGCCCCGCTGGGCGATCTCCACCAGGAAGTCGGCGACCTGCTTGACGAGCATGGGTGCCAGCCCCTCGGTGGGCTCGTCGACCATGACCAGGTGGGGGTCGCCCATCAGCGTGCGGCAGATCGTGAGCATCTGCTGCTCGCCGCCCGAGAGCACGGCGCCCGCGTGGTCCGCCCGGTCGCGGAGGGCCGGGAACAGGCGGAACATGTCCTCGACCGACCAGCGGCCCGGGCGCCGGGGGTTCTTGACGCCGAGCAGGAGATTCTCGCGCACGGTCAGCGGCGGGAAGATGTCCCGGTTCTCGGGGACGTAGCCCAGGCCCTTACGCGCGATCACGTAGGGCGGGAGCCCGCAGATCTCCTCGCCGCGGAACCGGATCGAGCCGTGGGCCCGGACGTCGCCCATGACGGCCTTGACGGTCGTGGAGCGGCCCACCCCGTTCCGCCCGAGCAGGCTCACGATCTCGCCCTCGCCGACGTGCAGGTTCACCCCGTGGAGGATGTGGCTCTTGCCGTAGAAGGCGTGGAGGTCCGCGACCGTCAGCACGGGGCGGCGCCCTGCGGGGTCCCGAGGTACGCCTCCTGGACGGCGGCGTTGCCCCGGATCCTCTCCGGCGTGTCGTGGGCGACGATCTCGCCGTAGACGAGCACCGCGATACGGTCGGCGAGGTCGAAGACGACGCTCATGTCGTGCTCGACCATGAGCAGAGTCTTCCCCGCCGTCACCTGGCGGATCAGCTGGACCACCTGCTCGGTCTCGCTGCGGCTCATGCCCGAGGTGGGCTCGTCCAGCAGGATGACGTCGGCGCCTGCGGCGATGGTGATGCCGATCTCCAGCGCGCGCTGCTCGGCGTAGGACAGCACGCCGGCGGGCACATGGCGGCGCGCCGTCAGGTTGATCTGCTCCAGCACCGTCTCGGTGCGCTCGCCTACGTCCCGGAGCCCCTCCACGAAGTGCCAGAAGGAGTACCGGTAACCCAGCGACCAGAGCACGCTAGATCTTATGTTTTCGTAGACGCTGAGCCGGGGGAAGATGTTGGTCACCTGGAAGGACCGACTGAGACCGCGGCGGTTGACCTCGTAAGGGTGGAGGTCGGTGATGTCCTCGCCCCCGAGCCGGATGCGCCCGCCGGACACCCGGTACTTGCCGGTGATCAGGTTGAAGAGCGTGGACTTGCCGGCGCCGTTGGGCCCGATGAGGGCCTGGCGGGTGCCCGCCTCGATGGCGAGACTCACCCCCCGGATGATCTGGGTCTGACCGAAGCTCTTGTGGACGTCCTGGAGCTCGATCGCGGGCGTCATCGCGGCGGCTCCCCGTCGAGCCGGCTCGCCGCGCTGAAGACCGCGGCCACCCGCGGCGCCGCGCGCCGGAGGCCGAGGCCGCCGGCCGCCGCCAGCGCCCCGAAGACGAGCCAGGGCCAGACCGTGTAGACCTGGAGCGCTACCCAGAACAGGCGCTTCGTCGTCCGCCCGGCCGGCCCCGAGACCATGAAGTGCAACATCTCCAGGAGCCCGACGAGGCCGACGGCGGTGACCAGGGCCAGCGCCGCGACCAGGAGATAGGGCCCCATCAGCCGGTGGAGGCGGCCGGCACGCCTCGCCGGGGCGTGCATCATGAGCACGCCGGCCAGCCCCGCGGGCACGAACAGCACTGTCGCGAGGAAGAGGATCCCAAGGTAGAGGAGCCAGATCTGGGTGTAGTCGCTCAGCATCGACTGGAGGAACGTGAAGATGATGGCGCCGATGACGGGCCCCACGAAGTAGCCGATGCCGCCGATGTACGCCATCAGCAGCACCGAGCCGGAGGCGGTGAGCCCCATGTTCTCCACGGTGAGGATCTCGTAGTTCACCGCGAAGAGGCCGCCCGCCATCCCGGCGAAGAAGCCCGCCGCGCAGAACGAGACGTAGCGGACCCCGCGCTGGCTGTAGCCGACGAACTCGGCACGCTCGGGGTTGTCGCGGACGGCGTTGGCCATGCGGCCGACCGGCGTCCGCGAGAACGCGTAGATGAGAATCGTGGCCGCCAGCGCCCAGAAGGCGATCAGATAGTAGACCCGCACATCGGTGGTGAAGTCGAGGCCGAGGAGGGGCGGCGCCTTGGCCCGGTTCCCGGTGATCCCCTCCTCGCCGCCGAAGAACTTGTTGAAGATCAGCGACGAGGAGGCCATCAGCTCGCCGATGCCGAGCGAGATCATGGCGAAGACGGTGCCCGCGCGGTTGGTCGAGAAGCTCCCGAAGAGCGCGGCGCAGAAGAGCCCGCCCAGGCCGCCCACCAGGGGCAGGAAGGCCACGGGCAGGTAGAGCTTGCCCTGGCCGGCCAGGTTCAGGACGTGGATGGCGATGAAGCCGCCCAGGCCGAAGTAGACGGCGTGGCCGAAGGAGAGCATGCCCCCCTGGCCGAGGAGCATGTTGTAGCTCAGCGCGAAGATCACGGCGATGCCCATCTGGTTCATCACCGAGATGGCCACCGGCGTCCGGATCACGTGGGGCAGGACCACCAGGACCAGCGCGGCAGCGACCCAGACGCCGTAGCGCTGCGCCCGCCGGGCGAGACCGGCCTCGCGGACGCCGAGACGCCGGGCGGCGGCGGGCGTGGGCGTGCTCATGTCTCGCGGGTCCCGAAGAGCCCGGTGGGCCGGACGACGAGGATCAGCACCAGCAGCAGGTAGGGCAGGATGGGCGCCACCTGGGCGATCGTCAGCGCCCACAGCTCGCCGAGCCCCGCCGCGGCGTTCGGCCGGAGCCCCACCGCCGCCAGCAGGTCGCCCACCGAATAGTTGAGGGCCACGGCGAAGGTCTGGACGACGCCGATCAGCAGTGAGGCCACGAAGGCGCCGGTGAGCGAGCCCAGGCCCCCGATCACCACCACCACGAACACGATGGAGCCCAGCACCTGCGCCATGCCGGGGAAGGTCCCCAGCGCGGGACCGGCGATGACACCGGCCAGCCCGGCCAGCGCCGAGCCGATGCCGAAGACGATCATGAACACCCGGGGCACGTTGTGCCCGAGCATGGCGACCATGTTGGGGTGCGTAAGAGACGCCTGGATGATGAGGCCGGCTCGGGTGCGGGCGAGCACATAGAAGAGGAAGAGGAAGATGGCCACCGAGACGAGGAGCATGAAGGCCTTGTAGGCGGGGAAGCTCGTCTGGGAGAGGCGGAAGAGCGGGAAGTCGAGCGCCGTGGGCACCTCGTAGGCCTTGGCCGGCCGCCCCCAGATGAGCTGCACCAGCTCCTCGATGAGGATCGCCACCCCGAAGGTGAAGATCAGCTCGGCCACGTGCCCGAACCGGTGCACGCGCCGGAGCCCGTAGCGCTCCACCAGGGCGCCCAGCACGCCCACCAGCGGCGGCGCCAGCACGAGGCCGGTCCAGAAACCCATGTGGCCGGCCAGCGTGTAGGCGAAGTAGGCCCCCAGCATGTAAAAGCCCGCGTGGGCGAAGTTCAGCACGCCCATCATGCCGAAGATCACGGTGAGCCCGCTCGACAGCATGAAGAGCAGCATGCCGAAGACGAGGCCGTTCAGCAGGGAGAAGAAGACGAGGTCGGGCATGCGCGGCGAAGCGGGCGGGGCCGGCCTGGGTCTGCCGGCGGCCCCGCCCGCAGGGGCTAGCTCGGCCGGTCCATCTTGCAGGCGGCTGGCAGCGTCGCCTTCTCGCGCTCGACCCTCACCTCGTTGGCGAGACCGAAGCCCGAGTTGTCGAAGTCGAAGATGATGTTCTTGTTCGTGTGGACGGAGATGTAGATGGGCATGAGGAGCTGGTGGTCGTCCTTGCGCATGACCACCTGGTCACCGTTGAGCGTCGTCCACTCCATCCCCTCCAGCGCCGCCGCCACCTTGTCCACGTCGGTCGTGCCCGCCTTCTTCATGGCGAGGGCCAGCATGTTGAGGCCCGTGTGGATGCGGGGCTGGTTGATGTCGTTGTTCGGGTGGAGCTTCTTGTAGGCCGTGTAGTACTCCGCCGCGGCCTTGGGCGCGGTGGGGTTGCCGGCCGGGCTCTCGTGGACCAGGCGGATCCGGTCGACGCCGGCGGCGCCGATGGCCGCCGTGACCCCGTCGGAGGCGGCGTAGTACGTGTAGAAGGGGACCTTCAGCCCCGCCTCGTTGGCCGCCTTGGCGAGGCTGATCATGTCGGCGCCCCAGTTGCCGGTGATCACGGCGTCGGCGCCCGACGCGATGATCTTCTGGACGTAGGGCGAGAAGTCCTTGACCTTGCCGATCGGGTGCAGCTCGTTGCCGACGATCTGGATGTCGGGTCGCTTCTTGCCGAGCATGCTCACGGCCGCCTCGGCCACCGCCTTCCCGAAGGAGTAGTCCTGGCCGATGACGTAGATCTTCTTGAGCTTGGCGTTGGCCTTGATCACGTCGGTCAGTGCGGCCATCTTCATGTCGGCGTGGGCGTCGAAACGGAAGTGCCAGTAGTGGCACTTCTCGTTGGTGAGCGCCGGGTCGACCGCCGAGTAGTTCAGGTAGAGCACGCGGTTGCCGGGGTTGCGCTCGTTGTGCTTGAGCACGGCGTCCGAGATCGCGTGGGCCACGCCCGAGCTGTTGCCCTGGAAGACGAACGGGATGCCGTCGCTGATGACCTTCTTGAGCTGGATGAGGCTCTCCTGCGGGCTCACCTTGTTGTCGAAGGGCACGATCTCGAGCTGCTTGCCGAGCACGCCGCCCCCCTTGTTGATGCGGTCGGCGGCGAACCGGAACTGGTTGAGCCCGTTCTCGCCGGTGGCCGCGAACGGCCCCGACAGCGGGTCGACGTAACCGATCCGGATCGTCTCGGCCGGCGTCGCCCCGGGCGCCAGCCACGCGACCACCGCCAGCACCAGGACCCCGGCTACCAGCTTCTTCGGTTTGTGCATCGTCTTGACCCTCCTCCAGGCTTACGCGCGTTCGACGCAGGACGAAAACGGCGCTATACCTTCCCATTCCGGGCGCGATTTCGTCAAGGGGCGCCGCGGTAGGAGATCCGTTTGAGCTACACCCCCTCGAGGACCGCTTGCCACCGCGCTCCCGGCCCCCCTATGATCGACCCTCACGAGAGGAGCGCGGGCGATGGACAGCAGCACGAGCCGCAGGCGCGACGTCGCGTATCAGCTCCACCCGTTCACCAATCTCCAGCGCCACGAGGCCGAGGGGCCGCTCGTCATCACGAGCGGCAAGGGGATCTACGTCTACGACGAGGCCGGCCGCGAGTACATCGAGGGGCTCGCCGGGCTCTGGTGCACCGCGCTCGGCTTCGGCGAGGAGCGTCTCGCGGAGGCGGCCGGGCGCCAGCTCCGGCGCCTCCCCTACTACCACCAGTTCGGGTCGAAGGCGCACGACGTGGCGATCGACCTCGCCGAGCGCCTGATCCACCTCTTGCCCGTGCCGATGTCGAAGGTCTTCTTCAACAGCTCGGGCTCGGAGGCGAACGAGACCGCGATCAAGCTCGTCTGGTACTACAACAACGCGCTCGGCCGCCACCGGAAGAAGAAGATCCTCTCGCGGCTGCGCGCCTACCACGGCATCACGCTCGGCGCGGCGAGCCTGACCGGCCTCGTCATCGCCCACCGGGACTTCGACCTCCCGATCCCCCAGGTCCGGCACGCCGACTGCCCGGACTATTACCGCGAGGCCCGGCCGGGCGAGAGCGAGGAGGCGTTCGCGACGCGTCTCGCCGAGAGCCTCGAGCAGCAGATCCGCCGCGAGGATCCCGACACCGTCGCCGCCTTCATCGCCGAGCCGGTGATGGGCGCCGGCGGCGTGCTCGTGCCGCCGCGGACCTACTTCGAGCAGGTCCAGGCCGTGCTCCGGAAGCACGACGTCCTCCTGATCGCCGACGAGGTCATCTGCGGCTTCGGGCGCACCGGACGGATGTTCGGCAGCGAGACCTTCGGCCTCCGGCCCGACATCGTCACGATGGCGAAGGCGCTCTCGTCGGGGTACCTCCCGATCTCCGCCACCGCCATCTCCGAGCCGATCTACCAGGCCCTCGTCCGCCAGAGCGAGAAGATCGGCGTGTTCGCCCACGGCTACACCTACACGGGCCACCCCGTCGCGTGCGCGGTCGCGCGGGAGGTCCTCGACATCTTCGAGGAGCGCGACCTCCTCGGCCACGTGCGACGGGTCGCGCCGCGGCTCCAGGACGGCCTCCGCGCCCTCGCCGACCATCCGCTCGTCGGCGACGTGCGGGGCGTCGGGCTCCTGGCCGGGGTCGAGCTGGTCCCGGACAAGGCCGCCAGGGGCGTGTTCGATCCGCCCGGGTCGGCGGGGAAGCTCTGCGTCGCGCGCGCCCAGGCCCACGGCCTGATCGTGCGCACCCTCCAGGACACGGTGGCCTTCTGCCCGCCGCTCGTCATCTCCGAGCCCGAGATCGACGAGCTGCTCCGGCGGTTCCGGACGGCGCTCGACGAGACCGCGGAGGGCTTCGGGAAGTGACCGCGGGGGTCGAGCCGCAGAGCTGGGAGCGGCTCTGGTCGCTCGACCCCGCCATCATCTTCCTGAACCACGGCTCCTTCGGCGCCTGTCCCACGGCGGTCCTCCGCTACCAGGCCGAGCTGCGAGCCGAGATGGAGGCCGAGCCCGTTCGGTTCCTCTCGCGCGAGCTGTTCGACCGTCTCGACGTCGCCCGCGGCGCGCTGGCCAGGTTCCTGGGCGCGGACCCCGAGGACGTCGCCTTCGTGGCGAACGCCACGAGCGGCGTCAATGCCGTGCTCCGCTCGCTCCTCCTGGCGCCCGGCGACGAGCTGCTGACCACGAATCACGCCTACGCGGCCTGCCGCAACGCGCTCGACTTCGTCGCGGGACGGGCGGGCGCGACGATCGTGGTGGCCGACGTGCCGTTCCCGCTCGCGTCGGCCGCGGAGGTCGTGGAGGCGGTGCTCCGGCGCGTCACGGCCCGCACGCGCCTGGCCCTCCTGGACCACGTGGCGAGCCCGACGGGGCTCGTGCTGCCGATCGCGCGGCTCGTGGCCGAGCTGGCCGGGCGCGGCGTGGAGACGCTGGTGGACGGCGCCCACGCGCCGGGTATGCTCCCGCTCGACCTCCGGGCGCTCGGCGCGAGCTACTACAGCGGCAACTGTCACAAGTGGCTGTGCGCGCCCAAGGGCGCGGGCTTTCTCTACGTGAGCCCCGGGCGCCGCGCGGAGATCCGGCCGCTCACCATCAGCCACGGCGCCCGCGCCACCCGCGCGGGTCGCTCGCGCTTCCACCTCGAGTTCGACTGGACGGGCACCGACGACCCGACGGCCCACCTCGCCGTGGCGAAGGCGATCGACTACCTGGGCGGGCTCCTGCCCGGCGGCTGGCCGGCGCTGATGGCGCAGAACCGCGAGCTGGCCCTCGAGGCGCGCGGGATCCTCTGCGCCGCCCTGGGAGCGCCGGCGCCGTGCCCGGCGGAGATGGTCGGCGCGCTCGCCAGCGTCCCCTTGCCCGACGGTACCACCACCGACATCGGCTGGCGCCGGCCCGATCCGCTCCAGCCACGCCTCCTCGACGGCTGGGGCATCGAGGTCCCGATCATCAGCTGGCCCGCGCCGCCGAAGCGCCTCGTGCGCGTCTCGGCGCAGCTCTACAACACGCGCGCGCAGTACACCCGGCTCGCCGACGCCCTCACGAAGGCCCTCGTCGGCGGCTGACGACCTCACCGTCTGAAAGGAGGACGTCGTGAAACTCGTTCGCTACGGCCGGCCCGGCGCCGAGAAGCCGGGCGCGATCGACGCGGAGGGGAAGATCCGAGATCTGTCCAGGGTCGTCGAAGACATCACTCCGGCCGCCCTGACCCCTGCGGCGCTGCGCCGGCTCCGGCGCCTCAATCTCGCGCGGCTGCCCGTCGTGCGGGGTCGCCCGCGCCTGGGCTGCCCGCTGGCCGGCATCGGCAAGATGGTCTGCATCGGCCTCAACTACACGGATCACGCGGCGGAGGTCGGCCGGGAGGCCCCGAAGGAGCCGATGCTCTTCATCAAGGCCACCAGCGCGATCTGCGGCCCCGACGATCCCCTCGTGCGCCCGCGCGGCGCGGTCAAGCTCGACTACGAGGTCGAGCTGGCCGCCGTGATCGGGCGGGATGCGCGCTACGTCGACGAGGCCGACGCGCTCCGCTACGTCGGCGGATACTGCCTCGTGAACGACGTGTCGGAGCGCGAGTTCCAGATGGAGCACGGCGGCACCACGACCAAGGGCAAGAGCGCCGACACCTTCGGCCCGGTCGGCCCGTGGCTGGTCACCACCGACGAGGTGCCCGATCCGCAAGCGCTCGAGCTGTGGACGAGGGTGAACGGTGAGCGCCGGCAGCACGGCAAGACCGCGAACATGCTCTTCTCCGTCCGCGCCCTCGTGGCCTACGTCTCCCGCTTCATGTCCCTGCGCGCCGGCGACCTCATCTCCACGGGCACCCCGGCCGGTGTCGGCCACGGTCACAAGCCGCCGAGGTATCTCCAGCCCGGCGACGTCGTGGAGATGGGGATCACGGGTCTCGGGACCCAGCGCCACAAAGTCACCTGAGTGGCTCAGATCTTACGAATCAGGAGCCTGCTCCTCGTGGCGGCGACCGCCAGCGGTCTCCCGAACGCCTTGGCGACGTTGTCTTCGAGCACGATCCAGCTGTCGTCGTTCACGCTCTCCCGGCCCTCGACCATCGTCAGGAGGTCCGAAAATGGCCGCACGGCGTCCGCCCACGCCGTCCGCTGGACATCAACGTCGAGGGAGGTCGAGTCTGCGATCGCACGGCCAATGTCCCGCGCCTTGGCTTGACACGCGATCAGCGCCGGGAACTTGGGGTCATCCAGGTGGGTCATCCTCAAGATGCGATCGAACACGGCGAACGCCGCTTCCCGCGCTTCCGCGAGCATGGCTCGCTTCTCCTCAGCGTCCGCCGCCTCCGATACCGCCATCATCAGCTGTTCGAGCTGGCTGAGGGACGTGATCGTGGCGGTTTGGGCCTCAGGAAGGGAGAATGCCCGCGCCGCGTCGAGCACACCGGCGCACAGCGCCGAGAACTCACGCCGTGCCTCGTCAAGCTCTCGCACGAGGGCTTCCGGTGGAAGCGTGCGGGCGCCCTCGAGATCCGTGGCGACCTGGGCGAGCCGTCCGGCCAACTCGGAGAACCACTTCGCCAGCGAGGCGATCTGTCGCTGAAGCGCGATGTGCTTCGGCTGCATACCCTGTCGGATCTTACGTCCATCGGTGAGCAAACGAAACGGGCAGGCTCCGGCGTTCACAGGGGCGTGCGGCCGCCCCGCAGGGCCTTGACCACGCCCAGGCACCGCGCTACAAGTGTTTCCGGCACATGATTCCCGATCGGGTCATCGAGCTCCTGCACGGTCCGGCGTTCATGCAGGTCGGAACCCGGGACGCCGGGCTCCGCCCGGCCCACACCTTCGCGGTCGGCGCCGTCGTGCACGACGACCGGCAGACGATCACGGTCTTCGTCCCCGAGAGCCGGTCCACGAGGGTCCTGAGCGATCTCAAGGCGAACGGTCGGGTCGCGCTCGGCGTCGCCCTGGTGAGCCACGAGGCGTACCAGCTGAAGGGGACGTACCTCACCTCGCGAGCGACCGGCGACGAGGAGACGGCCCTCCAGGAGGCGTACCGGGTGAAGTGGCTCGCGGCCGTCCGCCAGGTCTATCCGGACGAGATCGCGCGGCCCCTCGTCCTCGGCTTCGCGTACCGGCCGGGCGTGGCCATCACCTTTCGCGTCGAGGAGGTCTTCCTCCAGACCCCCGGCCCCGGCGCCGGGACCAAGATGGTGTAGCGGAGCGGGCATGGGGGCCTTGCCTGACGAGATCAAGCCTGCGATGCAGGGGGTGATCCCCTCTCACGTCGTCACGTGTTCCGGTGACGGCACGCCCAACGCGAGCGCGATCTCGCAGGTCTACTACGTCGATCCGGACCACGTGGCGCTCTCCCACCAGTTCTTCAACAAGACCGTGCGGAACGTCGCGGAGAACCCGCGGGCCGTCGTGTGGCTCATCAGCCCTGAGACGTTCGACGCCTGGGATCTGGAGCTCGAGTACGACCACGCGGAGACGAGCGGGCCGGTCTTCGAGGCCCTGGACATGCAGATCGAGGCCATCGCCTCCATCGTCGGGCTGAAGGGGATCTTCAAGCTCCGGTCGGCCGACATCTACCGCGTGATCTCCGCCACGAAGAATGTGGGCGAGCGCGTCCCCCTGCCGGAGATCGCCGAGCCCACCGGTCGGCGCTGAGGCGGGCGAGGCCCTCGGTGGCGGCTGAAGGCGCCGATTCGCCGGGGCTCCGCGAGCAGATCGCCCAGAACCAGCAGACGATCGACCGGCTGAACCGCGAGCTGGCGAAGAAGTCCGATCAGGTCAGGATCATCCAGCAGATCTCCTCCGAGATCACCTCCACGCTCGACCTCGATCACGTCCTCGAGATCGTCCTCCGGGCCATGGACCAGGTGCTGGGCTTCCGGCACTCGATGATCCTCCTCGCAGATCTGGTCGAGGACAGGCTCCGGCTGTCCGCCAGCCGCGGCTACGACCCGAGCGGCGTCGGGGCCGAGGTGGCCTTCGGCGAGGGCGTCATCGGCGTGGTCGCCGAGCGGAAGCGGATGATGCGCGTCGGGAACGTCGGCGCCAGCATCGCCTACCTCACGAGCATCCGCGCCAGGCTCGAGGCGGCGGGCGACCTGACGCCGGGGGGCACCGGGGCCAGCCTGCCCGGCCTCCCGAACGCCCAGAGCCAGCTCGCCCTCCCCCTGCTCGTCAAGGACCGGCTCGTCGGTGTCCTCGCCGTGGAGAGCCCCAAGCCAAACGCGTTCGACGAGCTGGACGAGCTCCTCCTGAGGATCGTGGGCAATCAGGCCGCCACGGCGATCGATAACGCCCGCACGTACCAGATGGTGGAGAAGCTCGGCCGGCTCAAGCGCTTCTTCTCGCCGCAGCTCGCGGAGCTGATCGTCACCGGCGGCGCCGACGACCCGCTCAAGACCCACCGCCGGGAGGTCACGGTCGTCTTTCTCGATCTCCGTGGGTTCACCGCCTTCGCGGAGACCTCGGAACCCGAGGAGGTCATGGGCGTCCTGCGCGAGTACCACGCCGAGATGGGCCAGCTGATCCTCGAGCACGAGGGCACGCTCGAGCGCTTCACCGGCGACGGGATGATGATCTTCTTCAACGACCCGACCCCGGTGCCCGACCCGGCCACGCGCGCCGTCCGGATGGCGGTGGCGATGCGTGACCGCGTCGCCGCGCTCACGGGCAGGTGGCGGAGACGCGGCTACGAGCTGGCCCTCGGGGTCGGCATCGCGCAGGGTTACGCGACCATCGGCGCCATCGGCTTCGAGGGCCGCTGGGACTATGGCGCGATCGGCACCGTCACCAACCTGGCGGCACGTCTGTGCGGCGAGGCCAAGCCCGGGCAGATCCTCGTCTCCCTGCGGGTCGCGGGCGAGGTGGAGGAACTGATCGAGGCCGAGGAGGTGGGCCAGCTCGCGCTGAAGGGGCTGGCGAAGCCCGTCCCGACCTTCAACGTCGTGCGGCTGAAGGCCCCCGCCTGACCCCGCGCGCGCCACATCCCTGCCCTTGCCGCCGATCGAGTCGCCGTGCGGTAGTCACGGGAGAAATTGTCCCGTCATCCCGGGCCGGAACGTCAACGAGCGGAGGATCATGATATGACCGTGAAGGGAACCAGTCGTCGATGCCGGCAGTGGCCGAGCGTCGCCGCCTTCCTGCTGCTGACGCTCCTCGTACCGCTCGCCGCGGCGATCACGAGCGCCCACGCGGCCGGGCCGGAAGACGTCATCGTCATCTTCCGTGACGGGCTCGACGCCACGCAGCGCGACGCGATCTTGACGGCGGCAGGCGCGGTGCCGAGCCGCCACTTCCAGCGGGTGTCCGCGGCGGCGGCCCAGCTGCCCGACGCCGCCGTCCGCGCAGCCCTCGAGCAGCACCCCGACGTCACGGCCATCGTGCCGGACCGGCAGGTACAGGCGCACGCCAAGCCCGACAAGCCGGGAGGCGGAGGAACCACCGGGCAGGTCGTCCCGGCCGGCGTCCAGCGGATCGGTGCCGCGCCGGGCACGCTCGCCTGGACCGGGAGCGCTATCGGGGTGGCGGTCGTCGACACCGGGCTCGACTTCGCGCACCAGGACCTCCAGGTCGGCGCCACGTGCTTTACTGCGTTCACCGCCTGCCAGGACGACAACAGCCACGGCACGCACGTCGGCGGCATCATCGCCGCGCTGAACAACACGATCGACGTCGTCGGCGTCGCACCGAACGCCACCCTCTACGCGGTGAAGGTGCTCGATGCGGCCGGCAACGGGACCGACTCCACGGTCATCGCGGGGCTCGACTGGATCGCCCAGCAGGCGGGAACACTGGCGCCCCCCGTCCGCGTCGTCAATATGAGCCTGGGCCGGGCGGGGAGCGTCGACGACAACCCGGCGCTGCGCCAGGCCGTGCAGGTGCTCTCCACCCGGGGCATCGCCGTGGTGGTCTCGGCGGGGAACGACCCGGGGCTCGAGGTCTCCCAGCAAGTCCCGGCGACCTACCCCGAAGTCATGGCCGTCGCCAGTACCTCGGCGCTCGACGGCACGAACAAGTGTCGGTTCTTCACCGGCGTCATCACCGCCGACACGGCCTCCTGGTTCACGACCGACGGGGCGTTCGATCCCGCCACCGGCATCGGCGTGACGGCCTCGGCCCCGGGCGAGGACAAGGAAGACATCGCGAAGAGCTGCTTCGTCCAGTCGGTCGGGATCCTCTCGACGCGGTTGGGCGGCGGGACGACGCGGCTCTCGGGCACCAGCATGTCGGCACCGCACGTCGCCGGTGTCGTGACCCTCCTATGGGAGAAGTACGTCGCGCTCGGCGCGAGCCTCACGCCGGAGGAGGCCCGCAGCATCCTCCGAAGCACGGCGGATCGCCTCGACGCGGCGCCGCTGAACTCGCCCACCACGGGCTACACCTTCGACGGTGAGCGCGAGGGCGTCGTGTGGGCGCCGGGCGCGCTGCAGTAGAGAAGAGCCGGACGGCCGCAAGAAGGACATGAATCGGCTCCTCAGAGCCTGATCACCCGTCGGGCCATCGCCTTCTCCCACTTCTCGTCGTAGTCGTCACCGAACACCAGCGCCTCGTCGGCCGGCACCACGGCCCAGGCTCCGCCCGCGATCTCGGCCTCGAGCTGCCCGGGGCCCCACCCGGCGTAGCCGAGGATGAAGAGAATCCGACGAGGACCGGCGCCGGCGGCGATGGCGCGGAGGATCTCGGTGTCTTCGGTGACCGCCACGGTGGCGTCGACGCTGACCGTGCCCTTCCCAACGTAGTCCGACGTATGGAGCGCGAAGGCGCGGGCGGCTCCGACCGGACCGCCCCAGTGCACCCGGATGTCTCCCGGGGCTCCCTTGCTCTCGAGTCCCGGCTGGTCCAGCAGGCGGGCGAGGGGCACCGTCGCGATCGGCCGGTTCACGACGAGCCCCAGCACGCCGGTCCCATCATGGCGAATCATGTAGATGACGGTGTGCTTGAAGCGGGGATCGGGCATCTGCGGCATCGCAACGAGCAGCCGGCCTGTCGAGCGGTCCGCGTCGATCCGCGGGAGGGCGACGGTGGTCACCACGGCCCCGTGCGGGCCCGAGCCCGACAGGGCCACCGTGGCGAGCACGGCGGACATCGCCGGCACGAGCCGGAGCAGCACGAGGATGAGGACCGACGCCCCCAGCAGCGTCGGCACGAACAGGAACAGACGGCGGGCGACGTAGTGTCGGCCCACGCCTCAGCCGGCGACCTCCAGCACGCTCACGGGCACTCCCCTCGCGCAGGCGACGGCGCGTCGGATGACGATCAGCGATGGGTCCGACGGATTCTAGCAGGCGCGCTCCTACCGGTCGAGCGGGGCTCCCCGTTCGCCCTCGCGATGACACTATCCCGGGGCGGCTGTCAGCGTCATGACACGATGGTCTCGATCGTCCGGTTGGCGTCGGCGATAAGCGCTCGAAAATCATCGCGGCCGCGGCTGGCGAGTGGCTGGCACAGGCGTTGCTGCCTCCGCAGAAAGTCGGTCACTCTCCGGGGAGGTATGCGCCATGCGAGTGTTGCTACGAGTTGCGGCCGTCTCTCTCTTCATGTCGCCACTCCTGATCGGCTCGAGCTTCGCCGACGAGAACACGCGGATCCGGACACGGCTCGAGCCGTGCTGCGGCACGCCCGAGCCGGACTCCCACGGGAGGGCCGACCGGAGCGTCCACACGCGCGACGTGCTGGTCCTGAGCGACCGGCTCAAGGGAAAGGTCGAGATCCCGATCCCGAGTCCCGGCCTCGGCATCGCGACCACCGATGCGGCGGGCGCCGACATGCGCCTCACCCTGAGCCGCGCTGGGGTGCCGTACGCGGAGTGCTCCCTCGTGCTCGACGGCGACGAGGACGAGTCCGACGAAGCCTCGTACAGCATCGACGTCGATCTCACGCTCAAGAACGGAACGATGGTCTTGCGCGAGCGGAAGGGCACGTCCGATGTGGATCTGGCCACGGACGGGACCCAGCCCGGCGTTCCGGCGGTTCAGGACGGCGACATCGCGACGGCGACCCTCGCGAGCGTCGATCCGGCGATCCCGTTCCTCGAGGGGATCTTCGCGACGCAGTAGGTCGCCGGCGGCCGCGCGTCTCCCTGCCTACTTCGATCGTGCGAGGGTGCTCTTCGCCTCCTACCCGCGCTTCCGGATCCAGCCGTGGTAGGCATTGCTGCGCGCCGGCCCCTCCGCCTCGTACTCGGCCTTGAGCCTCGACAGCTTGTCCTCGAAGTCGGGCGGCACCGGGGTGAGCTTCGCGTGGAGGTCGAGGCCGTAGAGCCGCGCTGAGTTGTAGCCGAAGACGGCGCTCTTGACGAGCCCCTGCGCGGGGCCGAGCGGGGCCAGGCCCCACTTCTTCTGCATGTCGTCGGGGATCTCGAGGCGGCGCAGCGCTTCGATCTGCCACTGCGGCGAGCCGTACCAGATCGAGTCCGAGCCCCACACGACGTGATCCGCCCCGAGCCCCTTGAGAAGGATGCCGAGGAGTCCCGCCGCGAGCCGCGGATACGTGACGACGGTCGAGCCGAAGCTCGTCCCGATCTCGCCGTAGACGTTGCGCACGCCGTACTTCTGGGGGATCTCGGCGAGCTCCGACACCCACGGGATCCGCCCGGTCCGCTCGAACTCGTCCGCCGTCGTCTTGACGTCGAAGAAGGGCCGGATCGCGGAGTGATAGATGATGAAGTTGAGGTCGGGCCAGTCCTTGGCCGCCCGGCCGAGGTCGTCCACGGCGGCGAAGCGCCAGTTCTGGAACGAGGTCTGGTAGTCCGCGGGCATCAGCCCCTTGTGGACGCAGATGTTCCGAACGCCGTGCTTCCGCGCCTTCTCGTAGGCGGGATAGGCGAGCCTCTGGTCGTCGAGCATCCAGGGGTACTTCGAAGCGCCCGCGAGCGGATCGCCCACGGTGTAGCCCTTCCAGCTGTCGATCTTGAGCTGCTGGGCCACCCGGTCCATCTCGTCCAGATACCCGGGGTAGCCAGGCCAGAAGAGGCCGTGGGCGAGCATGCGCCGCGATCCGGCGAGCCGATTGATGATGTCGCGGCTCGCGACGATCTGGTCGGAGGAGAGCGCCATGTTCTCGGGCGTGTCGGTCGTGAAGCCGCTCAGGAGCGCCACCTTCGTGTCGCTGTCGAGGAAGACATCCCTCACGTACCGGTCGAACTTGTAGGCCTCGAGGGTCGAGGGCGCGGAGCCGAGCGCCGGGTTCCACGGCTTTCGCTCCGGATTCTTCCCCGCCGCGTAGTCCCGGAGGAAGAGGATGCCCTTCCACGCGAACGTGTCGTGGACGTGGTGGGTCTGATCGTCGAGGATGAACTGGCCGGCGAGCGCGGCGGCGCGCTCCCTGGCGGCGGCCGGGTCCTGCGCCTCCGCCGGGTCGACGTGGAACAGGGGGCCGAAGACCTGGTTCATCGCGACGAACGCCGTGGCCATGCCGATGCTCGACTGGAGGAACTCGCGCCGCGTCTGGCCGAAGCGCTTGCTGAGGGCGGCGGAGGCGGCCCGGATCCGCTCCTCGACCTCGCGCTGCGCGCGGGTCTGCGGGGGCGGCAGGTACTCGCCGTTCGAGACCACCTGCGTGGGCACCGGCGATCGGAACGCCGCCCGCTCGGCGCGCTCCACGCGTCTCAGATCCTTGGGGCTGAACCAGGAGGACATGGGGGACTCCTTTCCGCCGGAGCGCGCACCGGCCTGGCCAGGTTGCGGCAGAGCTTAGGCCGGTCCGGGAACGGCCTCAAGCGGAAAGTTCACTCGAGGCTTAGTGGCGGGAGACGGACGAAGGACGAGCGAGCGCGCGAAGCCTCAGCGCTTTCGCTCGACGAGAACGATCAGGGGCGCTCCCCGCCGAGCGCGATTGAACATCCGGCGGATCGAGGCGGCACAGAGCCGGAGCGTCGCCACGAGGATCTTGAAGTCGAGCCCGAACGACCGGCTGGCGATGTAGTGGAGGTCGTACTGGACGTTCTCGTGGATCGGCTTGTGCCGCGCCGTGCTGACCTGCCAGAGCCCGGTGACACCGGGGACGACCGACAGGGGGAGTCGCTCGCCCTCGCTGTACCCCTCGACGACGAACGGCATCTCGGGCCGCGGGCCGACGAGGCTCATGTCGCCCCGGAGCACGTTGAAGAGCTGCGGGAGCTCGTCCAGTTTCGTCTGCCTGAGCACCCGGCCGACCGGGGTGATCCGGGGGTCCGTCGTGTCGTCCTCCGGCTTCGGGGCGTACTTCGGGGTAGTGACGTACATACTGCGGAACTTGAGCATCTCGAAGGGCCGCCCGTACTTCCCGACCCGGGTCTGCCTGAAGAAGACCGGCCCCGGCGAGTCTCGGCGGATGAGGTAAGCGACGATCGCCATGAGCGGGGAGAAGAGGAGGAGCGCGCCAAGGGCGACCGTCAGGTCGAAGAGCCGCTTGGCCCACTCGTAGACGCGCGAGGGCGCCGGCGCTGCCGGGGGCTCGAGTTGAACAGGCCACAGGCTCCCCCGGTCCTTTCTCGCCGTCGCTTCCCCGAATCCCATCCCTGCGCGCCTCCCGGGTCGCCGCGACGTTCCATGCGACGCCCGCCAATGGGATACGCAAACAGGATGCCACGGGGACTCGAGGGAGATCAGGCCCCCGGTCAACATATTCGGCGTGTTGCGCATCGGTTACCGCGGATCGTCCGGCGCGGTTCGGGCAATTGGCCAGAACCAAGCCAGGGCCGGAGCCACTTTGACACCGGAGGGCTTCCGAGGATACCGCGCCGCGCCTGGCCTCGCGGCCCGGGCGGGCGTAGGATAGCGGGCCGCGAAACTCGACACGCGCGGGAGGGTCCCATGACGCCCGAGATCGAGCGCATGTACATCGATAGCGAGTGGGTCGAGGCCGAGGACGGCGCGACCTTCGACGTCCTGAACCCGGCGGACCAGTCCGTCATCGCCCGGGTCGCCAACGGCGCCCGGCGCGAGATCCACCGGGCCGTCGAGGCGGCGCACGCCGCGTTCAAGGGGTGGGCGGCGCTCCCCCCGAAGGACCGGGGGCGGGTCCTCCTCCGGATCCAGGCGCTCATGGAAGAGCGCCGCGACGATCTGGCCCGGCTCGTGACGCTCGAGAACGGCAAGCCCTTCGAGGAGGCGCGGAAGGAGGTCCAGTTCGCGCTCGGCTACTTCGGCTGGTTCGCCGAGGAGGCGCGTCGGATCGCCGGGGAATGGGTCCCCTCACCCCAGCCGGGGAAGCGCTACTGGGTGCTCCGCCAGCCGATCGGGCCCGTGGCGGCGGTCACGCCGTGGAACTTCCCGGCGACGATGGTCACTCGGAAGATCGCCCCCGCGCTCGCGGCCGGCTGCTCCGTCGTGCTCAAGCCGGCCTCCGCCACGCCGCTGACGGCGCTGGCGCTCGCCCGGATCACCCAGGACGCCGGGCTTCCCCGCGGCGTCTTCAACGTCCTGACCACGAGCCGCTCCCGTCTCGTCGGCGATGAGCTGCTCACCCACCCCCTGATCCGGAAGATCGGGTTCACGGGCTCGACCGAGGTGGGCAAGGGCATCATGGCGGCCGCGGCCAGGCAGGTCACGCGGCTCTCCTTCGAGCTCGGGGGCAACGCGCCCTTCATCGTGTTCGAGGACGCCGACTTCGGCCCGGCGCTCGACGGCGCCGTCGCGATGAAGTTCCTGCGGGTCGGGGGCCAGTCGTGCATCTGCGCCAACCGCATCTACATCCAGCGCTCGATCGCCGACCGCTTCATCCCCGCGTTCGTCGACGCGGTGAAGCGGCTCGTGGTCGCCCCCGGCTTCGAGCCGGGCGCCCAGGTGGGGCCGCTCATCAACGAGGAGACGCGCGCCAAGGTCCACGCGCTCGTCGAGGACGCGGTCGAGCGCGGCGCGCGGCTCGCGACCGGCGGCCACTACCTCACGGAGGGGCCGTACGCGAAGGGCTTTTTCTACGCGCCCACGGTGCTCCTCGACGTCACCGACGCCATGCCCATCGCGCGGGAGGAGATCTTCGGCCCGGCGGCGCCGCTCCTCGTCTTCGACACCGAGGAGGAAGTCGTCCGCCGCGCGAACGCGACCACCTTCGGCCTGGCCGCGTACTTCTACACGCGCGACACGGCTCGGCTGGTCCGCGTCGCCGAGCAGCTCGAGTACGGGCTCGTGGGCGCGAACGACGCGACCGGGTACACCCACGAGATCCCGTTCGGCGGCTTCAAGGAATCGGGCCTTGGCCGCGAGGGCGGCCACGAGGGCATCGAGGAGTACACCGAGGTCAAGTCGGTCGTCGTCAACCTCGGCTGACGGGGCCCACCGGGCTCACATCTTTGCGCCGCGGATCTTCGGCGCCTCCTCCAGCGTCCGCTCGGTCTGCACGATGATCTCGCCCGCCGTCGCCCGGTCCTTGAAGAACCACCCCTGCTTGGCGTTCACCCGCATCCGCGAGGTCTGCGCCGTCAGCCGGTCCAGCTCGATCTCGATCGTCCGGTCCGCCGCCAGCGCCACCAGCCGCCGCCC
>JACQWC010000234.1 GCA_016209635.1 Candidatus Rokuibacteriota bacterium
CCCATACCGGCTGGCCGTGGGTCGAGGAGCTGATCTCGGTCTGCTACAAGTGGGACAACGTCTGGTTCGGCGTCGACGCCTGGATGCCCAAGTATCTCAAGCCCGAGATCATCAACTTCATCGGGAGCCGCATGGGCATGGACCGGGCGGTGTGGGGCACGAACGGCCTCCCGTGGAAGGAGAGCCTCGACCAGGTGGACGGGCTCGGGCTCAAGCCCGAGGCGCGCCAGAAGCTGATCCGCGACAACGCGCGCGAGCTGTTCAAGATCTGACGCGCCGGGCGCCCGAGCCCGAGGAGGTGCCCGAGCGTCACCTCCGCGCGAGCGTGATCGTGTGCTCGCACTCCCGTCGTTGGGCCTTGAGGCATTTCCCCAACGGTGGAAGGGCCTCGTGCGCCAGCCCAACGCCGTCGAGCCAGCCCGTGACCCGCGCGAAGATGCCGCACTTGAGCTGGTCGGCGATCCCGGCACGCTCGGCGTTCTCGTGGGCGAAGCAGCGCCGCACTTGCACCCGGTACGCGTGGTCGTTCACCTTGCTCACGCCGTAATCGAGCAGGTCGGGCCCCAGGAGGCCGATGAGGACCTCCTGCACCAGGAGATAATCGTCGAGCGACGCCACCGGGGACAGTCCGAGCGCGCGAACGATGCGCTGAGCCTCGACCCTCCCGAGCTCGTGCGCCGCGATCCTGTTCAGGCGATTCGCGACCTCCATCCCGCACTCGCGGGCGACGGCCATGAACCAGCGCGCATCGTGAGACATCCAGCACTTGACGAGGAGCGCCTCCCGCTCTCGGGGCGTGAGCTGGCGCAGCATGTCGTCGGCCCGCTGGCGCAACTCGGGTCGTAGGTCATCGTGCGGAGTCATCGCTCGTCCTCAGGCGCCAGCATCGCACCCTATCGCCTCCGATCTCCTGAGCCGCCCGCCTCAATGAAGTGAGTCATACTGCGCATGGCGGCCGGAGGCGCGTTGACGGCGACTGGGGCCAGATGACCGACGAAGCCCTCGATCACCTGCGAGCCGGTCTCGAGCGGTGGATGGCGAACGAGGCCCACGCTCCCGTGTCGGTCCGCGCCCTCTGGCGGTTGCCCGGCGGCACGATGCGTCACGCCTGGGGGGTGGACGTCGAGGTCGCGTCGGGGCCTCTGGCCGGGCCCCATCGCCTGATCTACCTCCGTGACCGGCGCGGGTCGCCCCTCGCGACGTCCCTCTCGCGGCAGGACGAGTTCCAGATCCTCTCGGTGATGCACCAGGCCGGGGCCCGCGTTCCGCGGCCCTACTGGCGGGTTTGGAACGGCGATCCGAGCGGTGTC
The DNA here is from genome assembly GCA_016209635.1 of Candidatus Rokuibacteriota bacterium. Lineage (GTDB taxonomy): Bacteria > Methylomirabilota > Methylomirabilia > Rokubacteriales > CSP1-6 > JACQWC01. Next base: position 1,311 of record JACQWC010000234.1, read on the forward strand.
GGGCCCGGGTTGATCCTCGAGCGCGTCGAGGGCGAGACCCTGGCGCGCCGTCTCCTGCACGATGCCGCCTTCGCGGCCATCCGCCCGCGCCTGCTCACAGAGATGGGCGAGGAGCTGGCCCGGATCCATGCCGTGGGGACCGGCGCGCTCGGATGTCTCGCCGGTCCCTCGCCCGGGGAGACCGCGGCCGTGCGCCAGCTCGCGGAGCTCGAGAGCCAGCTCCGCGACATCGGCGAACCCCATCCCGCGCTCGAGCTGGCGCTCCGCTGGCTCCGCGGCCGGGCTCCGGACGGTGGCGCGATCGTGGTCGTGCACGGCGACTACCGCCTCGGCAACATCGTCGTCGATCCGGCGGCGGGCCTCCGCGCGGTGCTGGACTGGGAGCTCTCCCATCTCGGCGACCCGGGTGAGGACCTCGGATGGGTCTCGATGCGCTTCTGGCGATGCATGGATCGGCCGGGCGCCGGGGGGCTCGGCCCGAAGACACGGTTCCTCGACGGCTACGCCACGCTGAGCGGCCGGCGGCTCGACCCCGACCTCCTCCTCTACTGGGAGGTGCTCGCCAACCTCCGCTGGGCGGTCATCACGCTGGGACAGGCCCGGCGCCACCTCTCGGGAGACGAGCCGAGCCTCGAGCTGGCCAGCATCGGCCGTCACTGCGCCGAGGTGGAGTGGGAGCTGCTGCGCCTCATGCGGGACCTCTGAGCCGCCCATGCAGGACCGGCCGACAGCGCTCGAGCTGCTCCGGGCGATCCGGGATCTTCTCGAGAAGGAGATCCTGCCCGCCCTTGACGACCTGCGACTCAGGTACCAGACCCTGATCGCGGCGAACGTCCTCCGGATGCTCGAACGGGAGATCCCGGGTGAAGAGGAGCGCCTCCGCGCGGAGCTCCGCCGCCTCCACGATCTCCTCGGCCTGCCCCGCGCCAAGCCACCGGACGAGGCCGCACGCCTGCGCCGGCTCGTTCTCGACGCCAATCAGGAGCTGACCGACCGGATCCGGCGCGGCCTGGCCGACACTGGACCCTGGCGCGCGCGCGTCCTCGCGCACGTCCGCGCCGCCGTTGAGGACAAGCTCCGGGTCAACAACCCGCGTCAGCTCGAGGCGTTTCTCGCCGAGCTGGATCGCCCGACGCCCGGAGACCCTCCTCGAACCAGCGGAACGCCTTCCGGTGGAGATCCCTGAGGGTGGAGATCGTGACGCCGAGGTTCTTACGCGTCTGCGAGAGATGCCCCCCCGCTCTCCTATCCCGAAGTCCGGGTGGCGGCCAGGGCCACGGTGATCGCCACCACCAGGCCGCTGGCCGCCTTTCTCGACTTCCTCCGAGCCGCGCTCGTCAACGCTCGCTTTCCCCGCGATCACCCCCCTTCGGGCTCAGCGAGCCCCGACGGGCTCGCGCCCCTGCTTTCCCCCAACCAGGCGCGTGAGAGCGGTCACGCTATAGAAGTTCTCCGGCACCAGATCGGTGTCGGCGATCGAGACCCCGAACTGCTCCTCCATGAACTGCACGAGCTGCAGGAGCCGCAACGAATCGATGATGCCCTGCTCCAGCAGCGGGGCGTCGACCGCCAGGCGCGACTCGTCCTCCTCGAACATCAGCTCGTTGCAGATGTACTTCCTGAGCGTCCTCTCGATGGTCATCTGGCTCTCCCCGTCACCGTTAGAATGCGATCGTCTCGAGGACCCGGAACTTCTCCGACCCGGCCCCCTGCCACTTCTTCTGCGTCAGCTCGACCAGGTTCTCCGACCGCTCCGCCATCGTCGAGGCGACGTACATCAGCTCCTGCTCCTGGGCGCTGTCGAAGTTGATCGACATCCGGGCAACGTCGCTCGCCTTGCCGGTCCCGCCGAAGCGGGGCATCGCCAGCGCGTGACCAACCTCGTAGCGTCCGGCGAACTGGCGCGTGAAGACCGCCTGGCTCTCGACCGTGCGCTCCGGATGCCGGAACGAGCGGTCGATCGCCCACGCGGCGAGGAACGCGGAGTAGAAGGCCAGGAGACAACCCTCCGAGAAGATCGGATCGATGAACGCCGCGGAGTCGCCGATGAGGAAGAAGCCCGGCCCGGTCAGCGCCTTCGGGCGGTACGAGTAGTGACGCATCACGTGAAAGTTCTCCTCGCTGAACCGCGCCGGCTCGAGGAGCCGGCCGAGATAAGGGGTCTCCGCGCACTTCCGGAGGAAGTACCCCTGCAGGGCCTCGTCCGAGGCCTTGACCGCCTGCACCTCCTCCTGCGGGATGATGAGCCCCACGCTCGTGGTCTTCCGGAGCGGGATGTGCCAGCTCCACCCCCACTTGCCGGTGGAGGAGACGAAGGTGGTCGGCGGGATGGTCTTCACCTGCTCGTGCGGATAGGCCCGCCCGTCGAGCGCGATGTACATCGAGTTGGTGAAGTACCCCCAGACGGTCATGAAGCGGAAGTCGTCGTCGATGACCCGCAGATCGAGCTGCCGGCCGATCAGGGCGCTCTGCCCGGTCGCGTCGACGACGAACCGGCACGCGATCTCGCTCGGCGTCTTCTCGCCCAGGGGGCGATACGTCACGCTCGGGCCGCCGCTCCGCTCGAGGTTGGCGCCGAGCACGATGACCTCCTCGAAGATCTTCGCCCCGTTCTCGCGCGCGTGGTCGATCAGGATGTGGTCGAAGCGGTCCCGCTCGACGTGGAGCGCGGGACGCTTGTAGCCGAACTGCTTGAACGAGGTCTGGCGGATGACGCCGTTCCACGCCACGGTGCCGCCCGCCTTCTGGATGAAGCCCTCGGCCAGGATCTTGTCCGTGGCCTTGGCCGCGTCGCAGAACTTCCAGAACTGCGGGACGAGGCTCTCGCCGACCTGGTAGCGCGGGTGCTTCTTCTTCTCGAAGAGGACCACGTCGTAGCCGCGCTGCCTCAGGAAGGCCGCCGCCGCGCTGCCCGACGGGCCCCCGCCGATCACCACGACATCGCACTTCTTGGGGATGTTCACCATTCCGCCTCCTCTGACGGCAAATGTGGCTGCAAAAAGTGGTGAGACGATTCTTGTGACATCGACAGACCCGTTTCCATCCAGCAGCGCGCTTATTTTCGTAGTGCGTTCGGCGCCGCGGCCCGAGCACTGCGCCATCACCCCGCGGCACCGCGGGCGGCGGTGAAGGGCTCACTAGCGCAAACCGGCCACGAAGATGAGACGTTTGCTGGATTGGCTGTAGTGATCTGCGTCATACCCTCGTCGCCGAGCAGTCGGGTACCAGAAGGAGAGCGGACCGACGACCGAAATCACGGCTCGGTGGCGCCGGGAGGACGCTCGATGAGATCGAGGACCGGAAGTGTGATCGCGGCGGGGATGTGCGCGCTGATCTGGGCGAGCGGCTCGGGCTGCTCCACCTCCCAGCCAGCCGCACCGGCGAAGGCGCCGGGCATCTCAGCGCCGACTCAGTCGAAGGCGGGCGCCGCGATCGCTCCCGAGCCCGGTAAGCCCCTTCCGGTCACGCTCACGCCGTCGAGGATCCTGATTCCGTCGCCGGAGCTCCTGGCGCTCGGCAAGGGGGTCTACGCCAAGCAGTGCGCCGCCTGCCACGGCGCCTCCGGACGGGGGGACGGGGAGGCCGCCTACCTGCTCTACCCGAAGCCCCGCGATTTCGTCGCCGCCAAGTACCGCCTGGTCTCGACCTGGGAGCGTGTGCCGACCGACGAGGATCTCTTCCGGACGATCTCGCGCGGGATGCCGGGGTCGGCCATGCCCTCGTGGGGCCATCTCGCCGAGGAGGAGCGCTGGGGGCTCGTCCACTACGTCAAGGCGTTCGCCTCGAGCCCGCTGACCGTCGCCGTCGCGAGCGACCCGAAGGCGGAAGGGCAGACCGGGACAGGCCTGATCCGCGTCCCACCCCGGCCGCCGTTCACGCCGGAGGCGCGGCAGCAGGCGGTGGAGCGCTACGCGGACGCGTGCGCGTCGTGCCACGGAAAGACCGGCAAGGGCGACGGGGCCGAGGAGCAGAAGGACGAGCTCGGCTACCCCACGCGCCCGCGCGACCTGACCGTGGGCGTCTTCAAGGGCGCGCCGGACCCCCTCCACCTCTACCGGCGCATCGTGGCCGGGCTCCCGGGCACGCCGATGCCCATGAGCGACTGGGCCTACGGCGCCGACGCGTGGCACCTCGTGAACCTGCTCCTGTCCTGGTCGAGCCCGGAGCAGCGGGCGCGCGCCGAGATGCTGAAGTTCCGGATCGTCGCCCGCCGCGTGGAGCGCGTCCCCGACCACCCGGACGCGGGCGCCTGGCGGCTCGCGCAGCCCGTCAACCTCCACGTCATGCCGCTCTGGTGGCGGAGTGACCGGCCCGAGGAGATCACGGTGCGCGCGCTCCACGATGGGACGCAGCTCGCGCTGCTCCTCATCTGGGCGGACGCGACCCACGATCACACGGCGATGCGGCCCCAGGACTTCCGCGACGCTGTCGCAGTTCAGTTTTCGCCCACGCCGGATCCGCCGTTCTTCGCGATGGGCGCCCGCGGAGCGCTCGTCAACATCTGGATGTGGAAGTCGGAGCGGCAGGCCGATCTCGAGCCCGCCTTTCAGGATCTCGAGAAGATCTATCCGAACCTCGGGATCGACTCGTACCCGAACCTCAAGACTGCCCCGGTCGAGCAGCCGACCAGGCACGCCCTGACGCTCGGGTCGGATCCCATGTTCGTCACCGGGTGGGGTGCGGGCAACATCGTCTCCGACCCGTCCCGCCTCTCCCCGGCGGAGGACCTCGTCGCGCAGGGCTTCGGCACCCTCCGCGCCCGGCCACGGGCGGACCAGGCGGTGGACGCGCGCGGGGTGTACACGACGGGCGGGTACCGCGTGATGCTGCGCCGCGACCTCGCGGGCCGTGGTGTGGGCGGCGTGACGCTCGCGCCGGGCACGACGGTACCCGTGGGCTTCGCGGTGTGGAACGGCAGCGCCGGCGACCGCGACGGCAAGAAGTCGGTCACGATCTGGCAGGACCTCGTGCTGGAACCGTAGGAGGACACGGTGGGAGCGGACGACAAGGGCGAATCCGGCGGGATGGAGCGTCGAGAGTTTCTGCGCTGGCTCGGCGCCGGCGCCGGCACGGCGGTCGCCGAGCTGGGTCTGCCGCTCCGGCTCCTCGCGGCGGCGGATCCGGACCAGAACCCGCTGGCGGGATCGGTCACGCGGGAGTGGGAGCGGATCTACCGCGACCAGTACGCGTACGACAGGACCTTCGACTGGGTGTGCTCGCCCAACGACACCCACGCGTGCCGGGTGCGCGCGTTCGTGCGGAACGGCATCGTGACCCGGCTCGGGAACACGTACGACTACCAGACGTACGCCGACCTCTACGGCAACCACGCGACCGCGGCCTGGAACCCCCGCCAGTGTGCCAAGGGCTACACCTTCCACCGCGTGCTCTACGGCCCGTATCGCCTGAAGCACCCGATCGTGCGCAAGGGATGGAAGGCGTGGGCCGACGCGGGGTTCCCGGAGCTGACGGACGAGCTGCGGACGAAGTATCTGTTCGACAGCCGCGGCCAGGACGAGTTCGTCCAGATCTCGTGGGAGGACGCGTTTCACAACATCGCCAAGGCCCTCGTCGCTATCTCGACGCGCTACAGCGGGGAGGAGGGTGTGAAGAGGTTGCTCGCCCAGGGCTACCAGCCGGAGATGGTGGAGGCGGCCGGGGGCGCGGGCACGCGCTGCATTAAGATGCGGGGCGGGATGGGCCTGCTGGGGGTCATCGGCAAGTACGGGATGTACCGCCTCAACAACTCCCTCGCCCTCCTCGACGCTAAGATCCGGGGCGTCGACCACAACGAGG
>JACQWC010000228.1 GCA_016209635.1 Candidatus Rokuibacteriota bacterium
CCGCTAAGCGCTCCGGAGTAAAGTCACGCTAGGAAGCGCTCAGTCCCAGAGGTAGGCGCGGGGGTTCACCGGCTGCCCCTTCACGAGGATCTCGTAGTGAAGGTGGGGCCCCGACGACCGCCCGGTGTTGCCGGTCGAGCCGATCACGGTGCCGCGCTCGATCCGCTGCCCCGGCGCGACCCCGATCTTCGAGAGGTGCCCGTACACGGTCCGGATGTCCTGGCCGTGATCGAGGATGACCGTGAGGCCGTACTCGGCGTGCGGCCCGGCGAACGACACGACGGCGGTCGCCGGCGCGCGCACGAGTGTGCCGCGCTCGGCGCCGATGTCCATCCCGCCGTGGAACTCGATCGCCCTCGTCCACGGCGAGACCCGGCGTCCGAACTCCGAGTTCACGGCGCCCCGCACCGGCCAGCGCGAGGGCAGCGAGGCGAGCACCTTCCCCGCCTTCGAGATGAGCCGGTCGAGCGCCCGGAGACTCTCCCCCTGCTCCATGACGCTGTCGGCGAGCTGCGCCAGCTCGTCGAGCGGGGACGGACCGGCCGGCCCACGAGCCTCCGGAATCGCGCCGCCGCCGATGCCCTTCGCGGACCCGCTCGGCGCCATCTCGGGGCCGAACGGCTCCCAGATGCGCGCGTGCAGCTCGCGCCAGCCGGCGACCTCCTGCCGCAGCTCGCCCACGCGCCGGTTGAAGGAGTCGATGAGCTGCTGCTGCTCGGTGATCGTCTGGCGGAAGGTGACCGCTTCGCGCGTCAGCTCGCGGAGTTGCACCCAGTCACCGACGAGGGCTCCGAGCGCCGAGACGGCGACGACCAGGAAGACGCACGCGCCGCGCGCGACGCGGTGGGTGACGTTCAGCCGGACGACCCGCCCGCCATCCTCGCGGACGATGAGCAGGCTGAAGTGCCTACGGCGACTCAAACGGTGGCTTCTCCTCCAGACGTCGGCTGTCGACAGCGGCTTCGCGGGTTCTAGCATCGCGCCGGGGACCGTGTCAACGGGAGATTCATCGCGGTTCCCTCTCAAGGGGGAGTGACATGGGGCGCTGAGCGGGCAAATCGCGTGCCGCGAGCCGGCCACACACAATCAACGACTTAGCCCGGAGGGTCTGTCGCCCGGCCGACCTTAGGGTGTCAGCAGCCGTCAGGTCCTCGACAGCGGCCGCGAGGGCGCCCGGAGACACGCCGAACCGCCCCGTAACCCCGCGTGAGATCGTCACTTTGTTGACACCCTCCACGCGGCCGCAGTATGATCGCGGGCAACGCGGAAGGAAGGAATCCATGGACGAGTTCTATCGGATCAAGCGGCTGCCTCCCTACGTCTTCGCCATCGTGAACGATCTCCGGACGAAGGCGCGGGCCCAGGGCGAGGACATTATCGACCTCGGGATGGGCAACCCCGACCTCGGCACCCCGAAGCACATCGTCGCGAAGCTCATCGAGGCCGCCCAGAATCCGAGGAACCACCGCTACTCGGCCTCCCGGGGCATCACCCGGCTCCGGGTGGCGATCACCAGGTGGTACCGCGACCGGTACGGCGTCGAGTTGGATCCCGAGTCCGAGGCGATCGCCACCATCGGCGCCAAGGAGGGGCTGGCTCACCTGGCGCTGGCAGTCCTCCAGCCCGGTGATGGCGTGCTCGTTCCAAATCCGACCTACCCGATTCATTCCTACTCGGTCGTCATTGCCGATGGGGACCTCCGATCCGTGCCCCTCACGGCGGACGGCGATTTCTTCGCGCGCCTGGAGGAGACTGCGAAGCTCGCCTGGCCCAAGGCGCGGCTCCTGATCCTGTCCTTCCCGCACAACCCAACGACGATGTGCGTGGACCGTCCCTTCTTCGAGAAGGTCGTGGCGTTCGCGCGGGAGCACCGGCTGATGGTCGTCCACGACTTCGCCTACGCGGACTTCGCCTTCGACGGGTACCGGCCGCCGTCGTTCCTCGAGGTGCCGGGCGCCAGGGAGGTCGGGGTCGAGCTCTTCTCGACCTCCAAGTCGTACAACATGCCCGGCTGGCGGCTGGGCTTCGTGTGCGGCAACGCGCGCATGATCCACGCGCTGGCACGGATCAAGTCGTACCTCGACTACGGCGTCTTCCAGCCCATCCAGATCGCCGGCATCATCGCGCTGGAGGGCGACCAGACGGCGGTCGGCGAGATCGTCGAGGTCCACCGGAAGCGGCGGGACGTTCTGGTGGACGGGCTCAACAAGCTCGGCTGGACGGTCCCTAAGCCCAGGGGGACGATGTTCGTGTGGGCGCCGATCCCCGAGCCCTTCCGGGCCGTGGGCTCGCTCGAGTTCGCGAAGCTCCTCATCCAGGAGGCGAAGGTCGCCGTCTCCCCCGGGATCGGGTTCGGGGAGTACGGCGAGGGCTACGTGCGGTTCGCGCTGGTGGAGAACGAGCAGCGGATCCGACAGGCGCTTCGCGGGCTCCGCCACCTGAACCGCTGAGACCGGTCGTGAGCGAGGTCCGCATCGGGCTCCTCGGCCTCGGCACCGTGGGCGGGGGCGTCGTCAAGCTCCTCGAATCGCGGCGCGCGCTCCTCGAGGAGCGCGCCGGCTGCCGGCTCACGCTCGCCGCCGTCGCGGACACCGACCTCACCCGGCCGCGCGAGGGGCTCGACCTCCGGCGGCTGCCGATGACCGCCGACGCGGCACGGGTGCTCGACGACCCCTCGGTGCAGATCGTCATCGAGCTGATCGGCGGCCTCGAGCCCGCCCGCTCGTTCATCCTCCGGGCGCTCGCCGCGGGCAAGCACGTGGTCACGGCCAACAAGGCGCTCCTCGCGCACCACGGCGCGGAGCTGTACGACGAGGCGCGCCGCCGCGGCGTCACGCTCGCGTTCGAGGCCGCCGTCGCCGGCGGGATCCCGCTGATCCGGGCGGTGAAGGAGGGGCTCGCCGCGAACCGGATCCGCTCCGTCTTCGGCATCGTCAACGGGACGTCGAACTACATCCTCTCGAAGATGACCGGCGAGGGCCTCGACTTCTCCACGGTGCTGAAGGAGGCGCAGGCGCACGGCTACGCGGAGGCCGATCCGACGCTCGACGTCGAGGGGCTCGACTCCGCCCACAAGCTCCAGATCCTCGTCACGCTCGCCTTCCGGACCTTCGTCGACCTGAAAGACATCCACACGGAAGGCATCACCCGCGTGGGCCAGCAGGACATCGCGTACGCGAGCGAGCTCGGCTACCGCATCAAGCTCCTCGCCATCGCCAAGGCGTCGGACCGCGGCGGCGAGCGCGCCGAAGACGCCGGGGTGGAGGTCCGGGTGCACCCGACGATGATCCCGGCGGCGTCGCCGATGGCCGCGGTGTCCGGCGTGTTCAACGCCGTCTTCATCACGGGCGACGCGGTCGGGGACCTCATGTTCTACGGGCGCGGCGCCGGGCAGCTCCCCACGGCCTCGGCCATCTGGTCGGACGCGCTCGAGATCGCCCGGCGGATCGCGCACGGCGTCCCCGCCCTGGCGCTCGAGCTGCCCCAGGCGGGCGCCGCCGCGCTGCCCCTCCGGCCGATGGACACGATCCGCTGCTGCTACTACCTGCGCGTCATGGCCCGGGACCGCCCGGGCGTGCTCTCGCGCGTCGCGGGCATCCTGGGCGACAACGACATCTCGATCGCGTCGGTGATCCAGAAGGGGCGCGCCGCCGAGGAGGCGGTGCCGGTCGTGATGATGAGCCACGAGGCGCGCGAGCGGGACATGCGCGTGGCGCTGGCGGCGATCGACCGGCTGCCGGACGTGGCCGCCGCCACCACGATGATCCGCGTCGAGGGCGGGCCCGCATGATCGCGGAGCCCCGCGCGACCACCTGGGCGGGCGTCATCGAGCGCTATCGCGCGTTCCTCCCGGTCACCGACAAGACGCCGGTCGTCACGCTGCTCGAGGGCAACACGCCGCTCATCCCCGCCCCCCGCCTCGCGGAGGCGACCGACGCGCGGCTCCAGATCTACCTCAAGTGCGAGGGGTTCAACCCCACCGGCTCCTTCAAGGACCGCGGGATGACCATGGCGGTCTCGAAGGCGCTCGAGGCGGGCTCGCGCGCGATCATCTGCGCCTCCACAGGCAACACCTCCGCGTCCGCGGCCGCGTTCGCCGCGCGGGCCGGGGTCCGGGCGTTCGTCATGGTGCCGCGGGGCGCGATCGCGCTCGGAAAGCTCTCGCAGGCGGCGATCCACGGCGCCAAGGTCCTGACCGTCGACGGCAACTTCGACCAGGCGCTCGCGATCGTGCGGCAGATCGCGGAGACGCACCCCGTGACGCTCGTGAACTCGGTCAACCCCTTCCGGCTCGAGGGGCAGAAGACCGCCGCGTTCGAGGTCGTCGACCAGCTCGGCCGGGCGCCGGACTACCACCTCGTCCCCGTCGGGAACGCCGGCAACATCACCGCCTACTGGCGGGGCTACAAGGAGTACCGGCGCGCGGGGCTCGCGCGGGAGCTGCCGCGGATGGTCGGCTTCCAGGCGGCCGGCGCCGCGCCCATCTACGAGAACCGCGTCATCGACGAGCCGCGCACGGTGGCCACCGCGATCAAGATCGGGAACCCGGCGAACTGGGGCGCGGCGCTCGAGGCCATGAAGGACTCGAACGGCTGGGTGGACATCGTCACCGACGAGGAGATCCTGCGCGCCTATCGGATGCTGGCCCGCGAGGAGGGCATCTTCATGGAGCCCGCGTCCGCCGCGACCGTCGCGGGCCTCATCAAGAGCGTCAAGGCGGGGCGCTTCGAGCCCGGCTCGACGCTCGTGCTCACCCTCACGGGGCACGGGCTCAAGGACCCCGACACGGCGCTCGAGTCCGCGTCGCGACCGACGACGGTCCCGGCGGACCTCGGCGCCGTCCTCGCGCAGCTCGGCCTCTGAGCCGGTCCAAGGTCCTCCTGGGCGTCGCGATCAGCGCCGCCTTCGTCGCGTACCTCGCCTGGAGCGTCGATCTCTCCCAGCTCGCGGCGGAGCTGGGCCGGACGCGCTGGGGCTGGGCGCTCGTCGCGACGATCCTGGCGCCGGCCGGCGTCTGGGCGCGCGCCCGGCGCTGGCGTTACTTCTTCCCGCCCCGGTCCGAGCCGCCCGGGCTCGTGCCGGCGATGATGATCGGGTACATGGCCAACAACGTCCTGCCCCTCCGCGCGGGCGAGCTGGTCCGCGTGTACGTCGTCGCGCGGCGCTGGGGCCACGGCTTCTGGACGGCGCTGGCCACGGTGATCGTCGAGCGGGTGCTGGACGGCCTCGCGGTCGTGCTGATCCTCAGCGTGCTGGTCTTCCTCATCCCGGTGCCGCGCGTCTTCGAGTGGGCGGCCGCCGTGCTCCTCGCCGCGGACCTCGGGGCGCTCGGGACCTTGACCACGCTCGCGCTCTGGCCCGCTCCCTCCCGGCGGCTCGTCGAGTGGATGCTCCGGCGCTGGCCGCCGCTCCAGCGTCGCGCGCTGCGGATCCTCGAGACCTTCGCGCAGGGGCTCGAGGGAATCCGGACGCAGGCCCACCTGGTCCCCCTCCTGCTCTGGACGGTCCTGATCTGGATCCTCCCCGCGCTCTCCGCCTGGGCGGGTCTCCGCGCCGCGAACCTCGCGCTCCCCTGGGTCGCCGGCTGGACGGTGCTCGCGTTCGTGAGCCTCGGGGTGAGCGTGCCGTCGGCGCCCGGCTACGTCGGCGTGTTCCACGCGGCCGCCGCCTGGGCGCTCGCGATCTTCGACGTGTCCCGCTCCGCGGCGGTCGGCTTCGCCATCCTCTTCCACGCGACGCAGGTCGTGCCGGTGACGCTCATCGGCTGGGTCTTCCTGCTCCGCGAGCACATGAGCCTGGGCGACGCCGCGCGCGCGCGGCCGGCCCCGGGGGAGTCCGCCCCGTGAGGCTCGCCCAGCACTTCACGACCGCGGTCTTCCTCCTGGGCGCCGCCCTCTTCCTCCCCCTCTGGACGGTGAAGAAGCGGCGCGGGCGCTCGCCGTGGCGCCCGAACGCGCGCGAGGGCCGCGCGGGCTGAGGGGCGGCTTTGCGCCCCGCGCGGGGGTCGTGTAGATTGCGTACGCCATGGCGCTGATCGTGCAGAAGTACGGCGGCTCGTCGGTCGCCGACGGGCAGAAGATCGGGAACGTCGCGCGCCGGGTCGCCCTGAGCGCGGGCGACAACCAGCTCGTCGTCGTGGTCTCCGCCATGGGGAAGACGACGGACGGTCTCCTGGCCCTCGCCCACCAGGTCTCCCCCTCGCCCGACCCGCGCGAGATGGACATGCTCCTCGCCACCGGCGAGCAGGTCACGATCGCGCTGCTGACGATGGCGCTCCACGCGCTCGGCCTCCGGGCGCGCTCGCTGACGGGCTTCCAGGCGGCGATCCGCACCGACGAGGCCCACGGGAAGGCCCGGATCAAGCGCATCGACGCCGAGCGCGTCCGCGCGGCGCTCCACGCCGGGGAGGTCGCCGTGGTCGCCGGCTTCCAGGGGCTCTCCGAGGCGGACGAGATCACGACGCTCGGGCGCGGCGGCTCCGACCTCACCGCCGTCGCCCTCGCCGCCGCGCTGAAGGCCGACGTCTGCGAGATCTACACCGACGTCGACGGCGTCTACACCGCCGACCCCAACATCGTGCCGGAGGCGCGGAAGCTCTCGCGGATCGCGTACGACGAGATGCTCGAGATGGCGAGCCTCGGGGCCCGGGTCCTCCAGAGCCGCTCCGTCGAGTTCGCCAAGAAGTACGCGGTGCCGGTCCACGTCCGCTCGACTTTCAAGCCGGACCCCGGCACGCTCGTGACGAGAGAGGAGACCGCGATGGAAGACGTGGTCGTGACCGGTGTCACCCACGACCGGAGCCAGGCGAAGATCTCCATCCTGCGCGTCCCGGACCGACCGGGGATCGCGGCGCAGGTGTTCGGGTCGATCGCGGAGCGCACCATCGTCGTCGACATGATCGTGCAGAACATCAGCCGGGACGGCTACACGGATATCTCGTTCACGCTCCCCCGCCGCGACCACGCGCGGGCCGCCGCCGCGCTGGAGGAGATCGCGAAGACGGTGGGGGCGGAGGGCATCGTGCACGACGAGCGCGTGGCGAAGGTCTCGATCGTCGGCGTGGGCATGCGCAGCCACTCGGGCGTCGCCGCCAAGATGTTCGCGACGCTCGCCAGGGAGTCCATCAACATCCAGATGATCTCGACCTCGGAGATCGCCGTCTCGTGCGTCATCGAGGACAAGTACACGGAGCTCGCCGTCCGCGCGCTGCACGACGCGTTCGAGCTCGCGCGTGAGCGCCCGGCGGAGCGAGGAGCGCACCCATGACCAAGGGCAAGGCCGCCGTCTTCTTCGGTCCCGGCAAGCCGTTCGAGCTCAGGGAGCTGCCGCTCCCCGAGGTCGAGCCCGACGCCGTCCTCGTCCGCGTGGCGCTCGCGAACGTGTGCGGCTCGGACCTCCACTTCTGGCGGGGCGACGCCCCGCTCCGGCTGCCGGAGGACGGCTGGATCTACGGCCACGAGATGACCGGGCGCGTCGCCCGGCTCGGGGCGCGCGTCACGACCGACTCCCTCGGGCGCCCGCTCCGCGAGGGCGATCGGGTCGCCTACACCTACTTCTATCCGTGCGGGCGGTGCCACGCCTGTCTCATGAAGGAGCCGGCCGCCTGCCCGTCGAAGGTCGAGCGCCCCCGCGGGCCCTCCGAGTTCCCCCACTTTCACGGCGCTTTCGCCGAGTACTACTACCTGCGCCCCGGCGGCGCGATCTTCACGGTTCCCGACTCGCTGCCCGACGACCTGGTCGCCCCCGTGAACTGCGCGCTCTCGCAGGTCATCTTCGGCCTCCACAAGGCGGGGCTCGCCTTCGGCGGCAGCGTCGTGATCCAGGGCGCGGGGGGCCTGGGGGTCCAGGCGGCGGCGGTCGCCAAGGACATGGGGGCCGCCACCGTGATCGCCGTCGACCAGCTCCCGGGGCGACTCGAGCTGGCGCGCGCGTTCGGCGCCGACCACGTGATCAACCTCCGCGAGGTCCCCGACCGGAAGGAGCGCGTGAACCTCGTGCGCACGCTGACGGGCGGAAGCGGGGCCGACGTGGCCTGCGACTTCGTCGGGTTCCCGCAGGTGATCCCGGAGGGCATCGAGATGCTCCGGCCGGGCGGCACGTACCTCGAGATCGGCACCATCAGCCGCGGCGCCAAGGTCGAGATCGAGCCGGCGCAGCTCGTCTGGGGTTCGAAGAGGATCGTCGGCGTCATCATGTACGACCCCTGGGTGATCCCGCGGGCCCTCGATTTCCTCGTGCGGAACCGGACCCGCTGGCCCTTCGACCGGCTGCTCTCGCACAGGTATCCCCTCGAGCAGATCAACCAGGCGTTCGCCGACTCCGAGTGGCACAACCGCGAGACGACGACGATCACCCGCGCTGCGCTCGTGCCGTAGGGTAAAGCTCCCTGGAGGGCGAGCCCGGCCGCGCACCCGCGGGTGTATCGGCCGCGAGACGGCAGCCTGTCAGAGTTCTTGGACTCTAGCCGGGCCCCAGCCCGCGTGCGATCGTCGCCGCGTGGGCCTCTACACGCGCCGGCAGCTCATCCTCCTCCTGATCCTCCTCGCGATCGCGGGCGCGGGCTGGGCCGTCGGCGCCTGGCGGCGAGCCTGGCCCGAGACGGCCGAGCGGCTCGAGCAGATCGATCGCGAGCGAGCCGCACCCGCGCCGAGACCCCAGTCAGCCGAGAGCCGTCCCGCGCTCGAGCCGCTGGCGCTGCCCCTGGACGTGAACCGCGCGACGGCGGGCGAGCTCGCCCGCCTCCCCGGGATCGGACCCGGGCTCGCGGCGCGCATCGTCGAGACGCGCGAGGCGAGGGGGCCCTTCGCCTCTCCCGACGACCTCCGGCGCGTGCCCGGGCTCGGCCGTTCCCGGCTCGCCCGCATCCGCGCCGCGATCGCGATCACCCCATAGTGCCGGAACGCCGACTCCGCCGTCCGGGCTTCCGGGTAAGGACGCGAGCGGGGCGATGACGCGTGGCGACTGGGTGGCGATGCCGGCGGCGCCGCTCGCCGTCGCCGTCGCCATCGGCATCGCGGCGGCACCCTGTACGCCCGCCGGCATCGGCGGGACCCCGTGGGCCGCGGCGATCGGCGGCGGCGCGCTCGCCCTCGTCCTTGGACGTCCGGGGTGGGCGGTCGGCCCGCTCCTCGCCGGCGTCGCCGCCATCGGTGCCCTCCGCGCGCTCCCGGAGCCGCTCCCACCCGGGCACGTCGCCCATCTCGAGCTACCGCGCACGGCCGGCGTCGAGGGTCGTCTCGCCCTCGAGCCCAGGCGATTCGCCCCCGGGCGGTCCCGCCTCCTCCTCGACGTCGAGCGGGTCGACGGCGAGCCGCGCTCGGGCCGGATCCAGGTCACCGTGTACGGCGATCTCCCGCCCGTCTCCCACGGCCAGCGGGTCGCGGCTGACTGCCGGCTCCATCCGGCCCAGGGCTTCCGCAACCCCGGCACCTTCGACTACGCGGCGTATCTCCGGCGCGAGGGCATCCATGTCGTGGGCACCGCCCCGGCCGAGCGGGTGGTGCCGCTCGATGCGCGGCCGCCCCCCTGGAACGTCGAGGTGAGACGGCGAGCGCTCCTGGCGACCGAGCGGGGCCTCCCGCCCGCCTCCGCGGCGCTCCTCGGGGGGCTCCTCCTCGGCGATCGCACGCGGCTCCCGGCCGGGACCGACGAGGCGTTCCGGCGGGCGGGCGTCTACCACGTGCTCGCCGTCTCGGGGTTCAACGTGGCGATCGTCGCCGCGGCGGCGCTCGGGCTCCTCGGGCTCGCGCGACTCCCGCGGAGCGCGTCCGCGCTCGCGGCGATCGGCGTGGTGGGGGGCTTCGCCCTCGTGGTCGGCCCGGAGCCCTCCGTCCTCCGCGCGGCGCTCATGGCCGTCCTGGTGCTGCTGGCGCTGCTTCTCGACCGCAAGGCCGCGGTGCTCAACAGCCTGGCGCTGGCGGCGCTCGTGATCCTGGCCGTCCGCCCCGTCGACCTCGGTGACCCCGGCTTCCAGCTCTCGTTCGCCGCCACCCTGGCGATCGTGGCGGCGCCGCTCCCCCGCGGCGCCGTGGGCGGGGCGCTCGCCGTCAGCGCGGCCGCCCAGCTCGGCGTCCTGCCGATCACCCTCGTGCACTTCAACCAGCTCTCGACCATCGGCGTGGTGGCGAACTTGGCCGTCGTGCCGCTGGCCGGCGCGGCGACGGTCATCGGGCTCGGCGCGGTGGGCCTGTCCTTCATGAGCGACGGCGCGGCGGCGTTCGCGTTCGACGCGGTCTGGCCGATCCTCATCGCGCTTCGGGCCATCGTGCGCGTCGCGGCAGGCGTCCCCGGCGCCCTCGTCCACCTCCCCGCGCCTCACTGGACGGGCGTCGCGGCCTACGGTGCCACGCTCGCCCTCGGCCTCCAGGCGTGGCGGCTGCGCGGGGAGCGGCCGCGGCGGGCGCGCGTCTTCGCCCTGGCGGCGCTCCTCGCCGTGGCCGCGGCCGTCCTGATCGCCGCCTGGCCGTTCCTGGGTCCGCCCTCGGGCCACCTTCGCCTGACCGTGCTCGACGTCGGCCAGGGGGACGCGATCGTGGTGGAGGCGCCGGACGGTCGGGCGCTGCTGATCGACGCCGGCGCCGGGGGCCCGATGCGCCTCGACGCGGGCGAGCGCGTCGTGGGGCCGTTCCTCTGGAATCGTGGAATCTTGAAATTGGCGCTCGCGATCACTACCCACGAGGATCAGGACCATGCCGGCGGTGTCCCGGCGATCCGGCGATGGTTCGCGATCGATGAGACGTGGAGCAGCGCGGCCCCCTCGGCGGCGCCGCGCTCGATCGGGGCGCTCCGCGTGACCCCGCTCGGCGGCCCGGGCCCACCGGCGACCGCGGCGGGCACGGCCGAGCGGAACGATGCGGCGCTCGTGCTCAGGCTCGAGTACGGCCGCGCGACCTTCCTGCTCGCCTCGGACCTGGGCCCGGGCGGCGAGCGTCGCCTCCTCGCGCGGGGGACTCATCTCGGCGCGACCGTCCTCAAGGTCGCCCACCACGGGTCGCGGAGGTCGAGCAGCGTCGAGTTCCTCCGCGCCGTCCGGCCGGTGGCCGCGGTGATCTCGGTCGGCGCTCGAAATCCCTACGGCCACCCGGACCGCGAGACGCTCGAGCGGCTCGCCGCGGCGGGGGCGCGGATCTTCCGCACCGACCGCGACGGCGCGGTCATCTTCGAGACCGACGGACGCGTCCTCACCGTCACGCGCTGGGCGACGGGGGCCCGGGAGCGCTTCTGCCTCGACCCCGAAGAGCCTTGCGAGGCGCGGGATCGGGATTAGAATCGGGCCAAGGACGTCCGGGGAGAGCCCAGTGACCTACGTCAACGAGCATTACGCGAAGCTCCGCTCGAGCTACCTCTTCAGTGAGATCGCCCGGCGCGTCCAGGCGTTCCAGTCGGCGAACCCCGCCGCGAGAATCATCCGGCTGGGGATCGGCGACGTGACGCGGCCGCTCCCGCCCGCGGTGATCCGGGCCTTGCACGAGGCGGTCGACGAGATGGCCCGGGCCGAGACCTTCAGGGGCTACGGGCCCGAGGCGGGCTACGAGTTCCTCATCGCGGCGATCGCCGAGCACGAGTACGCCTCGCGCGGAGTCGCGATCGGCGCGGACGAGATCTTCGTGAGCGACGGCGGCAAGAGCGACAGCGCGAACATCCAGGAGATCTTCGCGCCGGACTCGGTGGTCGCGGTGACCGATCCCGTGTACCCCGTGTACGTGGACAGCAACGTGATGGCCGGACGCTCGGGCCCCCCCGACGAGAGCGGCCGCTACGCGGGCCTCGTGTACCTGCCCTGCACTGCGGAGAACGGCTTCCAGCCGCCTTTCCCGGAGGGCCCCGCGGACCTGGTCTACCTCTGCTACCCGAACAATCCGACCGGCGCCGTCCTCACTCGCCCCGCGCTGAGGGGCTGGGTCGACTGGGCCCGGGCGCACGGCGCGATCCTCCTCTACGACGCGGCCTACGAGGCCTACATCCGCGATCCGGAGATCCCCCACTCGATCTTCGAGATCGAGGGTGCCCGCGAGGTGGCAATCGAGTTCCGCAGCTTCAGTAAGAAAGCCGGGTTCACCGGGACGCGCTGCGCGTTCACCGTCGTCCCCAGGGAGGCGCGCGGCCGGACCCGCGGGGGCGACGCGGTCAGCCTCAACGCTCTCTGGCTGCGCCGCCAGTCCACCAAGTTCAACAGCGTGCCGTACATCGTGCAGCGGGGCGCCGCCGCGGTGTACTCACCCCAGGGGCAGCGGGAGGTGCGAGCGCTGATCGACGACTACATGGAGAACGCGCGGATCATCCGTGAGGGCCTCGAGGCCACGGGGCTCACCGTGCACGGCGGCGCGAACGCGCCCTACCTCTGGGTGCGGACGCCGCGCGGCCTCGGGTCGTGGGACTTCTTCGACCGGCTCCTCGGGGACGCCCATGTGGTGGGCACGCCGGGCGCCGGCTTCGGGCCGAGCGGCGAGGGCTACCTCAGGCTGACGGGGTTCGGGCGGCGCGACGAGACCGAGGACGCGGTCGAGCGGATCAAGACCAGACTCCAGCTCTGACGGAGCGCGCGCGCCTCAGGCCTCGTACGACCGCTCGTACTGGGAGCGGAGGCGCTCCACCTCCTCGGGATCGAGCCGCATCCCGAGGGAGAGCCCCATCTCGCCGAGGATCGTCTTGATCTCGTTCAGCGACTTCTTGCCGAAGTTCTTCGTCTTCAGGAGCTCTGCCTCCGTCTTCTGGACGAGATCGGCGATCGTGCGGATGTTCGCCGTCTTCAGGCAGTTGGAGGCGCGGACGGACAGCTCCAGCTCGTCGACGTTGCGGAAGAGGTTCTCGTTCAGCTCGATCCGCGGCCGCAGCTCGTCGCGCGCGACCTCCTCCTCCTGCACGGTCATCTCGGGGAACTCCATGAGCAGCCCGAAGTGGTCCTCGAGGATCCGCGAGGCCTCGCCGACCGCGACGGTCGGCGTGACGCTCCCGTCGGTCCAGATCTCGAGAACGAGCCGCTCCTGCGGCTGGCCCGACCCCGTCCCGGCGATGGGCTCGACGTGAAAGTTGACGCGCTTGACGGGGGAGAAGTCGGCGTCGAGCAGGATCGCGTTGATGGGCAGCGCCTCGGGCTCCCGCTTCTCCGCGGGGACGTACCCGCGGCCACGCTCGATGCACACCTCCATCTCGAGCACGCCGTCCTTGTCGAGGGTCGCCAGGACCACGTCGGGCGTGAGGATCTCCACGTCGGCGTCGGCCTCGAAGTCGCGCGCCTTGACGACCCCGGGCCCCTGCGCCTTCAGGCGGAGGATCTTGGGTCGGTTCACGTGGAGGGTGAACACGACCTTGCGGAGGTTCATCATGATGTCGAGCGTGTCCTCCATGACCCCGGGCAGGTGGGAGAACTCGTGGAGGACGTTCTCGATCTTCACCCACGTCGGCGCCGCGCCGTGGATGGCGGAGAGGAGGACCCGCCGGTAGGCGTTGCCGACGGTCATCGCGAAGCCGGGCTCGAACAGCTCGATCACGAGCTTGCCGTAGGCGTTGTCCTGGACGGACCAGTCGTGGCGCGTGGGGACCTGAAGCTCGAGCATGGGAACCCCCTGGGAGAATTCCGGGATCTGAGCCCCGGCCCCCCAGTATACCAGAGGACCCTCGACACCTCTCCGGACCTCCCGCGCGACCCCGTGGTGTAAACTCGAAGCATCATGCCCTCCCGCATCGTCGGCCTGGTCCTGGCCCTCGGGGCGGCGGCGCTGGCCCTCGAGACGTGGCAGGTCCTCACCCCGACGCGCTCGCTCGCCGAGGACGCGCGGCTCGTCGAGATCCCGGCGCACGAGGGGCTCGTCGACATCGCGCGGCGGCTCCACAGCGCCGACCTGATCCGGAGCCCCGAGGGCTTCCTGGCACTCGCCCTGGCCCGCGGCGCCGCCCGGGCCCTCCGGGCGGGCGAGTACGACGTGCCGCGCGGCACCGCCACCCCCGGCGTGCTGGAGCTCCTCGAGAGCGGCCGCGTGAAGCAGCACGCGGTGCTCCATCCCGAAGGGGCGACGGTGGCGGAGCTCGCCCGCGTGCTCGAGAGCGCGCGGCTCGCGAGCGCCCGGGAGGTCGCCCGGGTCGCGACGGATCCCCGGTTCCTCCGGTCGCTCGGGATCGAGGCGCCGGGCGTCGAAGGCTACCTCTTCCCCGACACCTACTACTTCGTCCGCGGCATGACGCCGGAGGAGATCCTCACGCGAATGGTGCAGCGCCTCCACGCCAAGCTCACGCCGGAGATCCGGGCGCGGGCCGAGACACGGTCGCTCACGATCCACCGGCTGCTGACCCTCGCGTCGATCATCGAGCGCGAGGCCGTCGTCGGTGACGAGCGGCGGCTGGTCTCCGCGGTGTTCTGGAACCGGCTCCGGCTGGAGATGCCGCTCCAGGCCGACCCCACGGTGCAGTACGCGCTCGGCAAGGACCGCCGCGTGCTCACGCGCGCGGACCTCCAGGTCGATCATCCGTTCAACACGTATCGCCACCCGGGGCTGCCGCCCGGGCCGATCGCGAGCCCGGGGCTCGACGCGATCGAGGCCGCGCTCGACCCGGCCCCCGTCAAGTACCTCTACTTCGTCGCCGTGGACGACCGCCGCCACCACTTTTCCACGACGGTGGCGGAGCACAACGCCGCCGTCTCCCGCTACCGGCTCGCCCGCGTCCGGTGAGCATGCTATAAGGACCGGCGACATGGCGCGCTCCACCGCCCTCCGCGCGAAGCTCCGTGTCGGCGGAGAACCGCTCCCGAGCCCCCTCCTGCACCGGGCCCTCCGGCGGCCCGTCGGCGCCCTCCTCGACCGGTTCTTCGAACTCCGGGTCGAGGGCCTCGAGCACCTGCCGCACGCGGGGCCCTACATCGTGGCCGCCAACCATCACAACTATCTCGACGGCATCGTCCTCGGGGTCGTGGTGCCCGAGCCGATCGCCTTCCTCGTCATGCCCCGCGTCTGGCGGGCGACGCCGCTCCATCCGCTCCTCCACCGCCACCTGGGCTCGATCCCGCTGAACCTCGAGCGTCCTGACGTCGGGGCGCTCCGCCGCGCGCTCCACGCGCTGGCCCTCGGGCGGGTGATCGGGATCTTCCCCGAGGGCCCCTTCAGCGTCTGCGGGCGGCTCGAGCGGGGGCTGCCGGGTGTCGCGCTCCTGGCGCTCCGGTCCGGCGTCCCCGTCGTTCCGGCGGCCGTCCGGGGCACCTACGAGGCGCTCGTCGGGCGCCGCGGCTACATCCCCCGTCTCCATCCGCTCGGCGTGCGGTTCGGACCCGCGCGCCACTTCTCGTCCGACGGGGTCCGGGCGCGGCGCTCGACGCGGGCGCGCGTCACCGAGCGGATCATGGACGATATCGCCGGCCTCCTCCGATGAAGCCGTGGGGCGGGCGCTTCAGGGAGCGGACCGACGCCCGGGCCGAGCGGTTCACCGCGTCGCTCGCGTTCGACCGCCGCCTGTGGCCCTACGACATCACCGGGAGCCTCGCGTGGGCGCGGGCGCTCGCCCGCGTCGGCGTGCTCTCGGACGCCGAATGCCAGGCGATCACGGGAGGCCTCGAGGCGGTGCGTCAGGAGCTCCTGGACGGGACCTTCGCGTTCCACGCCGAGCTTGAGGACATCCACATGAACATCGAGCAGCGGCTCATCGAACGCGTCGGCCCCGTCGGTGGCAAGCTCCACACGGGACGGTCGCGGAACGACCAGGTCGCGCTCGACGAGCGGATGTATTTGAAGGATAGCGTCGAGCGGGTCGAGGAGGCGCTCCGCGCGACCCAGGAGGCGCTCGTCGCGCGCGCGGCCGAGACGCTCGACGTGCCGATGCCAGGCTACACGCACCTCCAGCGGGCCCAGCCGATCCTGCTCGCCCACCACCTGCTGGCCTACGTGTTCATGCTCGAGCGCGATCGGGCGCGGTTCCGGGACTGCGGGGCCCGGGCTGACGTCCTCCCCCTGGGCGCGGGGGCCCTGGCGGGGACCGCGTTCCCGATCGACCGCGCGGCCCTCGCGCGCGACCTCGGCTTCGCCGCGGCGGCGCCGAACAGCCTTGACGCCGTGAGCGATCGCGTCTACGTGATCGAGTTCCTCGCCGCGGCGGCGATCTCCGGCATGCACCTGTCCCGGCTCGCCGCGGACCAGACGCTCTGGGCGACCGCGGAGTTCGGCTTCGTGGAGTTCGCCGACGCGTTCGCGACCGGCTCGTCGATCATGCCCCAGAAGAAGAACCCGGACGTCGCGGAGCTGGTCCGCGGGAAGAGCGGCCGGCTCTACGGGAACCTGCTCGCGGTGTTGACGACCATGAAGGGGCTGCCGCTCGCCTACAACTCCGACATGCAGGAGGACAAGGAGCCGCTCTTCGACTCGGTCGACCAGCTCGAGGCGATCCTCGGCGTCCTCCCGCCGATGCTCGCCTCGCTCAGCTTCCGGACGGAGCGCATGCGCCAGGCCGCGGGCGAGCACTTCGCGACGGCGACGGACCTCGCCGACTACCTGGTTCGCCGCGGGCTGCCGTTCAGGCAGGCGCACGAGGTGGTTGGGCGCGTCGTCCGCTACGCGCTCGAGGGCGGCAAGCCGCTCGAGGCGCTCGGCATCGACGAGTTCCGCCGCTTCTCGGACCTCTTCGAGGCCGACGTCAAGGCGGCGATCTCCGTCGACGCATCGCTCAGGGCGCGGGGGGTGGCCGGCGGGACCGCGCCCGAGGCGGTCCGCGAGGCGCTGGCCCTGGCACGGCGCCTGGTTCGGTCGTGACGCGACGGCTGTGGGCGCTCGTCCTCGCCGCCCTCGTCTTCGGGGCGTGTGGGAAGAAAGGGCCGCCCGTCGCCCCCGAGCTGAGGGCTCCCCGCCCCGTGAGCGAGCTCACCGGCGTCGTCCGGGTCGACTGGATCGAGCTCGCGTGGGCCAACCCGCACCGGCGCGTCGACAACACGCGCCTTCGCGATCTGCCGGTGGCGCGGGTGTACCGCGTCGACGACGACGGACGGGGCGACCCCAAACCAGCGGTGCTCGCCGGCGGACGCGTGGCGGGCTATACCGAGGTCAGTCGCCTCGATCTGGCCGCGCCGGCCACCGGCGGGGCCGCGCCGAGCCCGGCGTTCGTCGATCGCCAGGGACTCGCGTACGGTCGGCGCTACACGTACGTGATCGTGACCGCAGACTCCCTGGGACGCGTGAGCCCGCCCGCGCGGGTGTCCCTGACCTTCGTCGCCACGCCCGAGCCGCCCTCCGATCTCGTGGCGGAGGCAGGCGAAGGACTCGTCCATCTGCGCTGGGAAGCGGTCCGCTGGCTCGTCGACGGGAGCATCGCGCGCGAGAGCGTCGCCTACGAGGTCCTGCGCGCGGGCGACCCCGCTGGTCCGCTCGAGCCCGTCACCCAGGCGCCAGTCGCCGTGACGTGGCTCACCGACCGCGGCCTCGAGAACGGCCGCACCTACTCCTACGCCGTGCGCGCGGTCCAGAGGCCGAAGGGAACGCTCGTCCGCGGCGAGCCGTCGCCTCGGGTCGCGGTCACGCCAGTCGACACGACACCGCCCTCGCCGCCCGGCGATCTCGTCGCCGCGCCCTCGGAGGACGCGGTCCGGCTCACCTGGCGGGCGAGTCCGGAAGCGGACGTCGTCGGGTACGTCGTCTACCGTGCGCGGGAGGGAGAGGACCTCGTGCGCGTCGGCTCGACGCGCGCGCCGGCGACGGCGTTCGTCGATCGCGACGTGGCGCGGGGGCGCTACCGGTACGCGGTCACCGCCCACGACTCGAGCGCGCGGGCGAACGAGAGCGCACGCTCGGACGAGGTCACGGTCACCGTGCCTTGACTTGTCCGGGGCTCAGGTGCTACGGTCACGGCAAACGAGCCGCCACGACGCGTAGATGAATCACTTCGCCTACCACGATCGCGACCTCTGCTGCGAATCCGTCCCGCTTCGCGCCCTCGCCGACGCCGTCGGGACGCCGGCGTACGTGTACTCGCGGGCGGCGCTCCTCGACGCCTTCACGGCGTACGACCGCGCCTTCGGGGACGTCCCCCACCTCATCTGCTACGCGGTGAAGGCCAACGCAAACCTCGGCGTCCTCGGGACGCTGGCGCGGGCCGGTGCGGGCGCCGACATCGTGTCGGGGGGCGAGCTCTACCGCGCGCTGCGCGCCGGGATCCCGCCGCGGAAGATCATCTTCTCGGGCGTCGGCAAGACGCGCGACGAGATGCGGGACGCGCTCAAGACGGAGGTCCTGATGTTCAACGTGGAGTCCGCCGGCGAGCTCCGGGCGCTCGACGAGGTCGCGCGCGAGATGGGGGTGCGGGCGCCGGTGGCGCTGCGCGTGAACCCCGACGTCGATCCCGAGACCCACCCGTACATCTCGACCGGGCTCCGCACCGCGAAGTTCGGGGTCCCCATCGCGGACGCGCTCGACGTCTACGCCGAGGCGGCGCGACTGGGCGGGATCGAGGTCGTGGGCGTGCAGATGCATATCGGGTCGCAGCTCGTGAAGGTCACCCCGGTCGCGGACGGCCTCGTCCGGCTGGCGTCGCTCGTCGGGCGTCTCCGCGAGCGGCGCGTCCGGGTGGGGATGGTCGACGTCGGCGGGGGGCTCGGCATCCGGTACCGGGACGAGGCGCCGCCCACGCAGACGGAGTACGCGCGCACGCTCCTGCCGGTCCTGCGCGAGCTGGGCGTCACCGTCCTCGTCGAGCCGGGTCGCTCGATCGTGGGGAACGCGGGCCTCCTCCTGACGCGGGTCCTCTACCGCAAGGAGACCGTCGACAAGAAGTTCGTCATCGTGGACGCCGCCATGAACGACCTGATCCGGCCGGCCCTGTACAACGCCTACCATGCGATCGAGCCCGTCGACCGGGCGCGGCTCGCGGGACCGCGCGAGACGGTCGACATCGTCGGCCCCATCTGCGAGTCCGGGGACTTCCTGGCGAAGGACCGCGAGATGGCCCGCGTGGAGGAGGGGGACCTCCTCGCCGTGATGAGCGCGGGCGCGTACGCCTTCGCGATGGCGTCGAACTACAACACGCGGCCTCGCGCCGCCGAGGTGCTCGTGGAAGGGAATCGCTACACGATCGTGCGCCGCCGGGAGACCTACGAGGACTTGGTGGCGGGGGAGACGGCCCTATGAAACAGACGCTCCAGGGTTCGCTGGTCGCGATGGTCACCCCGTTCCGCAACGGCGAGGTCGACGAGGCGAAGGTCCGGGAGCTGGTCGAGTTCCACGTCACGCACGGGACGGACGCCCTGGTGCCCTGCGGCACCACGGGCGAGTCGCCGACCCTGAACCACGCGGAGCACCGCCGGCTGATCGACCTGGTGGTCGAGGCCGCCCGCGGGCGCATCGCCGTGGTCGCGGGCACCGGGTCCAACTCGACGGCGGAGGCGATCGACCTCACGCGCCACGCCGAGCGCGCCGGCGCGCGCGCGGCGCTCGTGGTGAACCCATACTACAACAGGCCGACGCAGGAGGGTCTCTACCGCCACTTCCGCGCGGTCGCGGAGTCGGTGGCGATCCCCCTCCTCGTCTACAACATCCAGGGCCGGACGGCCGTGAACGTCGAGACCGACACGCTCGCGCGCCTCGCGCGCGACTGCCGGAACATCGTCGGGGTCAAGGAGGCCTCGGGATCGCTCGACCAGATGAGCCAGGTGATCGCGGCGTGCGGCCCAGACTTCTGCGTCCTGTCCGGCGACGACAACCTCACGCTGCCGCTGATGGCCATCGGCGGGCGCGGCGTCATCTCCGTCATCGCCAACATCGTGCCGCGGGAGACCGCTGAGCTGACGCACGCGGCGCTGGACGGCGACTGGAAGCGGGCGCGCGAGCTCCACTACCGGCTGTTCCCGCTGGCGCGGGCGGCGTTCATGGAAACGAACCCGATCCCGATCAAGGAGGCCATGGCCATGGCCGGCATGCTCGAGCCGGAGTTCCGGCTCCCGATGTGCCGGATGGCCGAGGGCAACCGCGAGCGGCTGCGCGCGATCCTTCGCCAGTACGGCCTCGTGAAGTAGCCGCGCCCATGGGCGTCGACCGGTGGGGGGACTCCCCGACCGTCGGGGCCGGGACGACCGGGCATGGTCCCGACGACTGACGTCGTCGTCGCCGGCGCGGCCGGCCGGATGGGCAGCCGCGTGGTCGCGTGCCTCGCGGAAACCGGCGACCTCCGGCTGGTCGGGGCCCTCGAGGCCGCGGGCCACCCGGCCGTCGGCGCCGACGCCGGCGAAGCGGCCGGGGTCCGGCGCCTCGGCGTCCCCCTGACGAGCGACGCCGCGGCGGCGATCACTCGCGAGCGGATCCTGGTCGAGTTCTCCATCCCCGAGGCGACGCTCGAGCACCTCCGCCTCGTCGCCGGCGCGAGCGGCCGCGCGGTGATCGGCACCACCGGCTTCACGGCGCCCCAGCGCGAGGAGATCGCCGGGCTCGGGCGCCGGGCCGCCATCGTCCTCTCCCCGAACATGTCGGTCGGCGTGACCGTCGCCCTCAAGCTCCTGACCACGATGGCGCGGGCGCTCGGCGACGAGTACGACGTCGAGATCACCGAGATCCATCACCGGTTCAAGAAGGACGCCCCGAGCGGGACCGCGCTGCGCATGGCCGAGGTGGTGGCGGAGGCGCTCGGGCGCGACCTCTCCCGGGTGGCCGTGTACGGCCGGCAGGGACTGCCGGGCGAGCGGGGACGGACGGAGATGGGCATCTTCTCGCTGCGCTCGGGCGACGTGGTCGGCGAGCACACCGTGTCGTTCGGCACGCTCGGCGAGCGGCTCGAGCTGACCCACCGGGCGCACAGCCGCGACACGTTCGCGCGCGGCGCGCTCCGGGCGGTGCGCTTCATCGCCGGCCGTCCGCCGGGGCTCTACTCGATGCAGGACGTCCTCGACCTCGCGTAGGGCGGGCGGCCATGCGGATCGTGCGCTTCAAGGCGGGCGGGAAGGCGGGCTACGGCGTCCTCGAGTCGACCTGGGTCGTCGAGTACTCCGGCACGCCGTTCGCCGGATTTCGACGGGGACGCCGGCGGTACCCGCTCAGGCAGGTCGTGCTGCTCGTTCCCGTCGTGCCGTCGAAGATCATCGCCATCGGCCTGAACTACCGTGAGCACGCGCTCGAGCTGGGGCTCCCGATTCCCGACCAGCCCATCATCTCGCTGAAGCCGGTGAGCGCGCTCATCGGACCCGACGATCCGATCGTCTACCCGCCGCAGAGCCGGCGGGTGGACCACGAGGCCGAGCTCGCGATCGTGATGAAGCGGCGGTGCCGCAGCGTGTCCGCCGCGCGGGCCCGCGAGTACGTGCTCGGCTACGCCTGCTTCAACGACGTCACTGCGCGGGACCTCGAGGCGCGCGAGGGCCCGTCGGCGCGGGCCAAGGCGTTCGACACGTTCTGCCCGATCGGTCCCTGCATCGCGACCGACGTCGATCCGAGCGCCCTCACGATCGAGACCTACGTGAACGGCGAGCTGCGGCAGGCCTCGAACACGAAGGAGCTGATCTTCCCCGTCGAGGACGTCGTGGCGCACGTCTCCCAGGTGATGACCCTCCTTCCCGGCGACGTCATCGCGACGGGCACCCCGCCCGGCGTGGGCCCCCTCCAGCCGGGCGACCGGGTGGAGGTCCGGATCGAGGGGATCGGGAGTCTCAAGAACACGGTCGTCAGGCTCTGATGGCAGACAAGCTGATGCTGGACGACGTGCGCTTCTACGGCCAGCACGGTCTGACGAAGGAGGAGCGGGCGGTCGGCGCCTGGTTCTCGGTGGACGCCGAGCTCGCCCTCGACCTGGCCCCCGCGGCCCTGAGCGACGACCTCCGGGCCACCGTCGACTACGGCGCCATCGCGCAGCGCATCGTGGAGATCGGCACGCGGAATCGCGTCAACCTGCTCGAGCGGCTGGCCGGCCTCATCGTGGACGCCCTGCTGAGAGAGTTCGGGGCGGCGGAGGTTCGCGTCCGCGTGCGGAAGCTCACGCCGGCCCTGGAGGGACTCGTCGGCATTCCCGGGGTCGAGCTGACCCGGAGGCGGTGATGGCGCGCGTGTTCCTCTCCCTCGGCTCGAACCTGGGCGACCGGCTGACGCTGCTCAAGGCGGCCGTGCGGGGGCTTCGCGAGATCGGGGAGACCCGCTTCGTCGGCGCCTCGCCCCTCTACGAGACGGAGCCCTGGGAGAGCGAGCCCGGACAGGCCCTCGACGAGCGCCGCTGGTATCTCAACTGCGTCGTCGCGATCGAGACCACGCTGTCCCCGCGCGACCTGCTCGAGCGTCTCCAGGCCCTCGAGGGGGCGCTCGGCCGCGCGCGGCCGGCGGGGACGCCGGAGTCCCGCCGCTTCCTGCCACGGACGCTCGACATCGACATCCTGTTCTTCGGTGACCGGGTGATCAGCGCGCCGGACGACCTCCACGTCCCCCACCTGCTCCTGGACCAGCGCGCGTTTGTCCTGCGGCCGCTCGCGGACCTGGCGCCCGAGCTCGAGCATCCGGCGCTCTACCAGACCGTCCGCGAGCTCCTGGACGCGCTCGACGATGACCACGACGTCCGCCCGAGCGAGCACGGGGCGCGCTGGTTCGAGGACTGAGGGCGCGGTGGCCTCCGACGATTTCCAGCGCGCGGCGCTCGAGCATCTCAACGCGCTCTACAACTTCGCGATGTACCTGACGCGCAAGCCGCCCGAGGCGGACGACCTGGTGCAGGAGACCTACCTCCGGGCGTTCCGCTTCTCCCACCGCTTCCAGCCGGGAACCCATCTCCGGGCCTGGCTGTTTCAAATCCTGAGAAACACGTTCTTGACGTTCTATCGACTGCGCGAGCGGGAGTCGGCGGTCGCGCAAGACGGTGTTCCAGACTGGGATGTCCCGATCTTCCACGATGCTCCGGACGACGACGCCGGCGCCACCGAGGCACACACGGATCTCGAACGAGCCCTGCGGCGCCTCCCCGAGGAGTTCCGCACGGTCCTCCTCCTCGCCGAGGTCGAGGGCCTGCCGCTCGAGGAGGTCGCGCGGGTGATGTCCTGTCCGGTCGGCACCGTCAAGTCGAGGATCTTCCGGGCCAAGGAGCGACTGCGAAGCCTGCTCCGTGACTACGACGCGCGATGAGTGACCCCTTCCCCGATCCGTCCGACGAGGCGCTCGGTCGCCGGCTCGCCGACGAGCTGCCGCGGTACGCGGCGCCCGCCCGGCTCCGGGTCGCGATCCTCGAGGCGGCGGCGCCGCCCCGCCGCCCCCGCCCGTGGTTCGCCCCGGCGCTGGCCGCGGCCGCCACCGCGCTCGCGCTCGCGCTGTTCTTCCTGCCCCTCCTGCCGCGGATCACTCCCGCGGACCCGGTGCAGCGGCTCGTGCGAGCGGTCGTCGCGGAGCACACGCGCGCCCTGATGTGGGGCGCCCGGCGCGGGGACATCGTCCCGACCGCGCTCGGCTGGCTCACGCAGGAGTCCGGCATCGGGTGGAACCGGGTGTTCGGCGGCGACGATCAGCTCACCTTCGTCGCGGCGGAACCCGTGTACCTGGACCTCCGCCGCGGGGTCGCGCTCCATTACCGGGACGGCGAGGGCCACCTCGTGACGTACGTCGCCCTCCCCGCCCCCGGGTTCAAGCTCCCGGCGCGCGATCGCCTCCAGGTGGACCGGTTCAGGCCCGCGCTGGCGCGCGACAACGGCTTCGCCTCGTGGGTCTGGACGCAGGGCGACCTGACCTGCTTCCTCGTGTCCGACCGGGTGTCCGCGGAGGAGCTCCCGCGCTTCAAGGACTACTTCCTCCGGGTCCGGGCTGCGACCGAGCCATACCTCGCCTACTGAGAGGCTGTGAAAATTTCCAGGATTTCTCTCGCGTGAATCGCGGTGCGCACGGTAGAGTCGGCGCATGAACGACACCCTCTTTGAGTTGCCGAGCCCGGAGGCACCGCGTCAGCAGTCGGACGTGAAGCCCGAGCCG
>JACQWC010000226.1 GCA_016209635.1 Candidatus Rokuibacteriota bacterium
GGTCGAGGGCGCTCGGGACAAGCGCTCAAGGTGGTGCCGATCGGCGTCGCTGACCACGATCGGACGAACGCGGTTCGCCATGGGCTCCCCTCCCGGAGAATATCCATGGCTTATATTAACGTGACTTACTATACGGAACACTAGGCCCGAACGGCCCGCGCGCCGCTCACTGGGGGATGGGCCCGCCGAGCTTCACCTTGCCACCGCCGCCGACGGCGATCAGGCTCCCCGTGTAGCCGCTGGTGGCACCGTTCACCAGGGCCGTGCCGTTGATGTTGATCGTGTTGCCGCTGCTGTTGAGCCCGACGAAGGCCGGCGACGCGGTGTTCGCCACGATCGTCTCGGTCACCCCCGCCTTGAAGATCGGAATCCCGTTCAGGTAGACGTTCGGCACCAGGGTGTTGGTCACGTTCAGGGTGTTGCTGCTCCCCACGAAGTTCACGAGCGCTCCGGTGACGCTCGCGAACCCCCCGCCCGTGACGTTGAGGAGCACCCCGTTCAGGATGTTCACCGTCGCGCCGTTGGCGATGGTGAGGAGGTTCCCGGCCACCGTCAGCGCGCTGCCGCCCGTGACGCTGACGAGCGCGCCGCTCGAGACCGTCAGCGTGCTGGCGTCGATCTTGACGAGCTCGGTGCCCGTGCTGTTCAGGTGCGCCTTGAAGGCGAGCTGGATCGCGTCCACGCTGGTCGTCACTGCGCTCCCCGCCGTGAGGTTGACGATCGGCATCGTCGCCTCGAGGAGCGCCGTGTCGACCCGCACGATCTGCTGGCCGCTGACGGTCGCGCCCGAGGTCTGGAAGAGCACGCCGCCGGTCTGGATCGGCTCGTCGGTCCCGAGCTCGAGCGACGCGGAGAGGTCGACGTCGCCCACGACCTGGACGGCGGTGTTGATGCCCGCCAGGTCGAACATCGCGGTGCCCGCGACCGACGCGATGCTGTGCGTTCCGCCCGACAGCAGGACGAGCGGGTCCGTCGAGGCGCTGATGAGCGCGCCGCCCGCGAAGACCGATACGAGGCCCGTCGTCAGGCTCAGCCCGCCCGTCGTGTACGTGGCGCTCAGCAGGGTGCCGGTCAGGTCGAGCGTCGCCGTCCCGAAGAGGTCGAGGAGCACGGTCCCGCTCACCGGCGTGTCCGCGAGCTGGATCACCGGCAGGGCGCTGGTGCCGGTGACCGTCGTGCTGCTGCTGATCCGGAGCACCGCGCCGTCGACGGCGATCGAGCCGCCGCTCGCGTTGAGGAGCTGGCCGCCGAGCGTGACGCTGGCACCACAGCAGATGTCGATGAGGACCCCGGTGCCGCTCACCGCGGTCCCGTCGAGCGACACGAGCCCGACAGGCGTCGGCCCGAAGCTGAGCGCCACGTCCTCGATCGCGATCAGGAAGTCGCCGACCGTGATGCTGCCGCCCGTCGTGTCGAGGAGCTCGGCGGCGAGGCTCACGCTGTTCCCGTCGCAGCAGATCTGGATGAGCCCGCCGGATGAGGTGACCGCGCTCGAGACGAGGTTGACGAGGGGTGAGGTGGTCGTGGCCGTGAACGGCCCGAAGATGCCGAGGACGAGGTCGGAGACCGTGAGCGTGCTCTGGATCGCCTCGAGGAGCGGCCCCATGGCGGTGACCGCCTGGCCGAAGATGTCGATGAGGCTGAAGACGCCGGTCTGATTGACGGTGGTCTGACTGAGCTGCACCTGGGCGTTCGGGTCGGTCAGCGTCACCCCGCCCAGCTCGAGCAGCGACCCCGCGAGCGTGAGCGTGCTCCCCCCCGTCGCGATCAGCGCGACCCCACCGAGCGTGACCGGGCTCCCCGAGTCGACGTTGGCGTCGACCAGCGTCTCACCCGCGCGCGTCAGGGTGAGCGAGCTGCTCGTGAGCCTGATCAGCGGCTCGTTCACTCCGAGCGTGACCGCGAGCTGGTCGGTGCTCCCCGTCGTCGAGGTGTCGAAGATCGCCGCGAGCGTCACGGTCGAGTTCGTCGCGTCGAGCAGCGTACCCACGAGCGTGACCACGTTCCCCTGGCCGCTGCCGTCGAAGAGCTGCTCGGCCGTCAGCGAGCTCCCGTCGAGCCG
Source organism: Candidatus Rokuibacteriota bacterium (assembly GCA_016209635.1). Classification (GTDB taxonomy): domain Bacteria; phylum Methylomirabilota; class Methylomirabilia; order Rokubacteriales; family CSP1-6; genus JACQWC01. The sequence goes on from JACQWC010000226.1 coordinate 2,063, forward strand.
GATCGCCGGCCCCGCGGTGACGTTCACGGTCGACCCGTTGTCGAGGTCCACCAGCGCCTGCGTCGTCCCGATGTCGAGCGACGTCCCGATCAGGTCCAGGAGCGGCCCCCCGACCGTCAGGACGCCGCCGTTCCGCAGCGAGATGAACGGCACCGCCGTGTCCGGCGTCAGCGTCGTCCCCGTCGCCTTGAAGAGTCCCCCCGCCAGCGTGGCCGACCCCGAGTTACTCACGAACAGGAAGTTCACGCCGGCGCCGAGCGTCAGCGAGCCGCCCGTCAGCTCGATCAGCGGCCCCGTCCCTGTCCCCGTGAACACCCCGCTGTCGAACGCCTCGAACAACGCGTGCCCCAGCACCGTGAGATCACTGTTCGTCGCGCTCACCAGCGGCCCCGCTAGGCTCGCCGTCGCCCCGGGCTCGATCACCCGGAACAGATACGTCAGCTGCGAGTCGGCGCCGATCGTCACCGTGCTGTCCGTGAACTGTAAGAGCGCCCCCAGTCCCGTGCTCGTCAGCGTCCCCCCCTCCACGTCCAGGAAGTCGAAGCCGATGTTGTACGTGCCCCCGAGGTCCACCAGCAGCGGCGCTGCTACCGTGAGGCTCCCGCCCGCCGCGACGTGGATGAAGTCGTTCGTCGTTGTCACCGTCGTCGGATCCAGCGCGATCAGCGGCGCCGTCCCCGTGCTCGTCAGGCTCCCGAGGATCTGGAGCAGGGTGTCGCCGACCGTCAGCGAGCTGTTCGAGGCGTCCAGCAGCGTCGTCGCCAGCGTGATCGCGGCCCCCACGTCCACGACAAGCGTGCTGTCGAAGCCGAGATGGATCACGCCCGCGTCGATCAGCTGGACGATGGGATCGGACGTGAGGTTCTGCGCTCCGCTGAACGTCAGGAGCGTCTGCCCGGGCAGCAGCACAAGCGTCGTGCCCTGGATGAGCAGCCCCGGCCCCCCCGTCGGCCCCGGCGCCGGCGTGGGCTCGGTCAGCAGAAAGCTGATGCTCCCCCCCGATTCCCCGGGGAGCAGCGGGATGTCCGTGAGCGTCGAGACCCCCACCGCGCCGAAGCCCTCGATGATCGGCTCCGGCGCCCCCGTCAGCGTCAGAAGCTGCTCGGCCCCCTCCTGCGTCGGCGTGCCACCCGCCGGCCCGATCAGCGCGTTGATCAGCGACACCGCCGTCGCGACCTGCTGCCCCGACACCTGCTCCTGGTTGGCCGTGCCCGTGTGCTGCGGGGCGCTGGGCGCCAAGCCCGACCTGATCTGCCCGATCTGGTCCGGCCGGATCGGCTCGATCCGCCCGGCCGCGCCCCCCGCCACCGTGAAGCTCTGCAGCACGTTCACCAGCGCCGCGACCCCCACCGGGTTCAGCGTCACCGGGTCGAGCTGGAGCGCCTCGATCACGCCCTGGAGCACGTAGAACGCCGACACCACCACCGGCGAGCCCGCACCCACCTGGGCCGTGGCGCGGGAGACCTCCGCGACGACGACGGTGCCGCGCACGCCGGCCACCGCGTTCGGCGTCCGGATCTCCAGCGACTCGCCGGCCCGCATCCGCTCTCGCGCGACCGTCAGCGCGATCTTCCCAGATTCGAGGTTGACCGTCGACTTCCCCGGGACCTCCGTGATCGTCAGCACCGACCGCTCCCGCACCGTCACCACCGCCGCCCCCCCGAGCAGCAGCCGCGCGACCGACCGGTCCCCCGTCGTGATCTTGTCCTGGAGAAAGACGTCGTCCTTGAACTTGAGCGAGACGGGCTGCGGCACTGTGGCGCGCGCCGCCGTGACGTTCCCTTCGAGGGTCGTCACGACCCCGGCCTTCACGCCCTGGCCGAACACGAGCGTGGGCCAGAGCGTCAGCATCACCAGCAGCGAAACGGCGGGGCGACGGAATCTCAGCATGGCTACCCCCGTGAGGGCGAGAGACCAACGACGAGTGGATGCAGCACGATCATGGTGTCTCGCTGAGTCATGTTCTGGCCGAAGGGGCCAGCCCAGAAACACCGGTAAACGTCCCGATCATCGCGTTCTCGTTCGTGCCCTGTCAATGGATTTGTGCGGGGGATTTGGGCAGGCCTCAAAGGCCCCGGAGCCGCTCGAGGTGCCGGCGCTCGCGCTTGGTCGGCCGGCCCGCCCCGGGAGGCCGGAGGGCGGGTGGGGCCGCGCGGACGCGGGCGGGCTCGGGCGGCGTGAGATCCTCGTAGAGCCCCCTGGCGAGGACGGCCGGCCCACGCCGATCGTGGAGCTTCAGCACCTTGACCACACGACGCCACCCGCGTGGCAGCGTCACCCGGACGAGGTCGCCGGCGCGGAGGCTCTTCGACGGCTTCGCGGCCGCCCCGTTCACGTCGACCTTCCCGCCCGCGCAGGCGGCCGCGGCGAGACTCCGGGTCTTGAACACGCGCGCCGTCCAGAGCCACTTGTCGACGCGGAGCGAAGGCGGCTCCTCCGTCATGCGGTGAAGGTATCATAGGGCCCGGCATGGACTGGGAGCCCGAGATCGACGAGCTGCGACGCCGCGTGGAGCTGGCGCGGCAGATGGGCGGCCCGGAGAATGTCGAGCGCCAGCACAAGGCCGGGCGCCTCACCGTCCGCGAGCGGATCGAGCGCCTCCTCGATTCCGGCTCGTTCCACGAGACCGGGGCCCTCGCCGGATCCTCCACTTACGACGGGAGCGGCGGGCTCCTCTCGGTCCGGCCGGCGAACTTCGTGATGGGCACGGGCCGGATCAACGGCCGCCGCGTCGTCGTGGGGGGCGACGACTTCACCGTGCGCGGCGGGGCGAACGACGCGTCGATCGGCGGCAAGCAGGGGTACAGCGAGCGGATGGCCCGCGAGCTGAGGCTCCCGCTCGTCCGCCTCGTCGACGGCACCGGCGGCGGCGGGAGCGTCAAGACCTACGAGATGATGGGCCGCACCTACGTGCCCGGGAACCCGACGTGGGACGTGATCGCCACCGCGCTCGGCGAGATCCCGGTGGTCGCGGCCGCGCTCGGGCCGGTCGCCGGTCTCGGCGCCGCCCGAGTCGCCTCGTCCCACTTCTCCCTCATGGTGCGGGGGATCTCCCAGCTCTTCATCGCAGGCCCGCCGCTGGTCAAACGGGTCGGCGAGGACGTCGACAAGGAGACGCTCGGCGGCTCGCACATCCACGCGCGCGAGAGCGGCGTCGTCGACAACGAGGTCGAGTCCGAGGAGGAGGCGTTCGCCCTCATCCGGACATTCCTCTCCTACCTGCCCCAGAACGTCTGGGCGATGCCGCCGCGGGTCACGCCGGACGACGACCCGCGGCGCCGCGACGGGGAGCTGCTCGGCATCGTCCCCCGGAACCGGCGCCGCCCCTACAACGTCCGGAAGCTCCTCGGCCACATCGTGGATCGCGACTCGCTCTTCGAGCTCGGACCCCGCTACGGCCCCTCGCTCGTGACGGCGCTGGCGCGGCTCGACGGTTACGCGGTCGGGGTCATGGCGAACGATCCCATGCACGCGGGCGGCGCCCTGACCGCCGCGGGCTCGGAGAAGATGACGCGCTTCGTCGACCTCTGCGACACCTTCCACCTTCCCGTCGTGAACTTCGTCGACCAGCCGGGCTTCCTGATCGGGGTGGCGGCGGAGCGCGCGGGAACCGTGCGCAAGGGCGTGCGGGCCCTCGCGGCGATCTACCAGGCGACGGTCCCGTGGCTCACGGTGATCGTGCGCCGCGTCTTCGGCGTGGCGGGGGCCGGCCACGCGAACGTGCAGGCGCTCAACCTCCGGTACGCGTGGCCCTCGGGGGACTGGGGGTCGCTGCCGCTCGAGGGCGGCATCGAGGCGGCCTACCGCCGCGAGCTCGAGGCGGCGCCCGACCGGGAGAAGCTCTTGCGGGAGATCGAGGAGCGGCTGAACGCGCTCCGGAGCCCTTTCAGGACGGCGGAAGCGTTCAACATCGAGGAGATCATCGATCCCCGGGACACGCGCCCGCTCCTCACCGACTGGGTGTCGCTCGCCTACGAGAATGAGGCGACGCGCCTGGGCGTCAAAACACGTGGGATGCGCCCATGAGAACCCCGCGCGCGACCGCCCTCCTGCTCCCGTCGGTCCTCCTCGCGGCGATGCTCGGCTCCGTCTGGGCGGCCGACCTGGTCGTCGTGGAGGACTGGGCGAAGCTCTCCCCGGGGGCCAGGGGGATCCCCGACGGGTGGAAGGGCGGCCAGAGCTGGGGCACGCCGAAGCACGACATGACGATCGTGGAGAACGAGGGTCACCGGGTCCTCCGGCTCAAGAGCGTGAACGAGAGCTCGACCATCAACAAGGAGATCAAGGGCCAGGTCAACCTCAAGGAGACGCCCATCCTCGAGTGGAGCTGGAAGGTCGTCGCGCTCCCGAAGGGGGCCGACTCGCGCAGCAAGGCGACCGACGATCAGGCCGTCCAGCTCTACGTCATCTGGCCGCGCTTCCCCCAGGCCATTCGCTCGCGCATCATCGGGTACGTCTGGGACACGACCGCGCCCGCCGGGCTCTTCGTCAAGAGCGAGAAGACGGGCACGGTCACCTACGTCGTCGTGCGCTCGGGCGCGGCGGAGGCCGGCCGGTGGCTCACCGAGCGGCGGAACGTCGTCGAGGACTACAAGAAGATCTTCGGCGAGGAGCCCGAGAACCCCGGCGCCGTCTCCGTCGCGATCGACTCCGACGACACCAGCTCGTCCGCCGAATCCTTCCTGGGGCCGATCGTCTTCAAGCGGCAGTGAGCAACGCGCGGGAGTTCGTCCGAGTCCTCGCGGCCGAGAACGCGGCTTTCTGGGCGGGCAAGGACGTTCGTCTGGAGCCGGCCGCCGCCCCCGCCGAGAGGCTCAGGCTGATCCGGTACCGGATGCGCCAGGGCGTCTACAACGAGCTGCGCTCCGTCGAGCTGATCGCGGCGTGGATCCCCCACGTCCCGGAGCGCGAGATCCGCGACCTCCTGCCCGGCCAGCTCGACGACGAGCACCGTCACTACCGCCTCCTCCGCCAGCGACTCGTCGATCTCGGTGAGGACCCCGACGCCTACCGGCCGCTCCCCGAGTGGGAAGCGCTGTTCGACTGGCTCGTGGCCTGCCGGACGCGGCCCACGCTCGAGAAGCTCGCGATGTTCCAGTTCGCCGGCGAGTCCCAGTCCTGCGACGGCTTCGAGACCCTGATCGAGGTTGCACGCGACGTCGATCCGGAAACTGCGGAGCTCTACCGGACCCAGATCCTGCCCGACGAGTACCGCCACGCGGCGATCGGGCGGCGGGCGCTGCAGCTCCTCGCGGACACGCCGGAGCGCCAGGCCGTGGCGCGCGCGGCCTGCCACGAGATGAACGAGCGTGTCTTCGCCGCCTACCGGGCCCACCGAGAGCGCGCCGACCGTGACGCGTCGTCGGGTCCCGACCCGCAGTAATTTTAGGGCTCTCGAAGCTGCCGATGACCGCGGTCGATGTCCTGCACGAGCGCATCCTGTAACTGCAAGAAGGCTGTATCCACATTTCGACAATGGACGCAGAAGCAATGAATGCTTAGAATCTTGCCTACAGTCTCAGTTCGGCGAGGGGACACATGCCTGACGAACCCGAAGAACTCCTTACCACCGCAGAAGAAGATCTCTCAGAGCTCTTCACGCCCTTTCAGTATGCGATCACCAGCTACGGCGCTGACTATCCTGTCGATGGCTTGGTAAAGCGCATCAGTGCTGGGAGCATCTTCATCCCGCCGTTTCAGCGCGGTTACGTCTGGACACTGACCCAAGCCTCGAAATTCGTCGAGTCGCTGCTCTTAGGTCTGCCGGTGCCAGGGATCTTTCTTTCAAAGGAAGAGCAGACCCAAAGGTTGATGGTGATCGATGGCCAGCAGCGCCTAAGGACGCTCGAGTACTTCTACGAAGGAATCTTTCGGCCGACCAGCCGCGAGTTCGCCCTTCAAGGTGTCCAGCCTCGCTTCGAGGGCGCCACCTATAAACATCTCGCCGACGAAGACAAGCGTCGGCTCGATGATTCCATCTTGCATGCAACGATCGTGAAGCAGGAACAGCCTTCCGAGGATGACAGTAGCATTTACTACATCTTCGAACGCCTGAATACAGGCGGGCTCCTCCTTCATCCGCAGGAGATCCGAGCGGCCATATACCACGGCCCTTTCAATGATCTCTTGAAGGAGCTAAATCAGGACCGAGCCTGGCGATCAATCTACGGTCCCGTCAGTTCGCGAATGCGCGACCAAGAGCTGATCCTTAGGTTCTTCGCGCTCTATTTTCGTGCCGAGCACTACTCAAGACCCATGAAGGCATTTCTCAATTCATACATGGGGGCAAATCGCGCGCTGCGCCTTCAAGATGCAGACCACCTTCGTGGGGTGTTCCTGCCAACAATTGATCTAATTGCCGCAGCAATTGGCGACCGCGCCTTCAAGCCAAAGCGCGTTCTGAACGCAGCTGTTTTCGACGCCGTGACGGTTGGAATAGCGCGCCGGATCGAGAGGCGTGGCCAGCTCGGTGCCGACGTCGTCGCCAACCGATACAACGAGCTCTTGACGAACCACTTGTTCGTTGGGGCAACCGAGCGATCGACAACCGACGAAGAAAGTGTCCGGAGGCGACTCGACGTCGCGACGATGTTCTTCGACCAGGTCTGATGCGAGACCCCGACGTCTCGAGAGCAAAGCAGAGGCTCGACTACGTGTTTGACCTCGCGGGGAAACTTCCTGACGAGCCTGAGGTCCTTTCACACTGGGCGAGATATCTGTGCGTGCTTGTATCAGGTTTCTTGGAAACGTCGATTCGCGGCATTTATGGCAAGTACGCGCAGAATAAAGCGGCGCCGAACATCGCAAGGTATGTCGAGGTAGAGCTCGATGACTTCCAAAACCCCAACATGCCGAAGATCCTAGATTTGGTGGGGTCGTTCAACCCTGAGTGGAGAATCGAGTTGGAGGCGGCATCCGCGGGTGCGCCAAAGGAAGCCGTTGATAGCATCGTAGCGAATAGGCACAACATTGCACATGGGCAGACAGTCGGCATTTCTCTGGTGCGGATTAGGGACTACTACCAACGGGCGATGAAAGTTCTAGAATTGATCGAAGAACAGTGCAGTCGTTGAGGCGTCGGGAGTGGCCGCCTGCGCCCGAGGCGGTCACGTCGGAGCTGGTGCCGTGGGACGAGGCGGCCGCGGCGCTCGCGGCGCCGTCGATGAAGCCCGTCGTCGTTCACTAGAGCGAGCGCTAACTTATAGCTTTCCGGGTCCGCCAGCCGCCGCAGCAGCGGATTCACGCTGAGGTGGACTGCTCGGCCTGGAGGCAGCGGACCTTGGGGTCCAGGAGGTCCCGCAAGCCGTCCCCGAAGAGGTTCAGGCCGAAGATCGTCAGCATGATCGCCGCCCCGCCGCCCTCACTTGAGCACCTGCCGGACCGCCGCGATCACGTCCTCGGCGCCGGGCGTCGCGAACGCCTCGAGCGGCGGGCTGAACGGGATCGGGATGTTCGGACCCGCGACGCGGGCAATCGGCGCATCGAGATCGTCGAAGCACTCCTCCATGACGACCCAGGCGAGCCACGCGCCCGTGGAACCCCGCATCGGCCCCTCCTCGGCAATGACCACATGGTTCGTCCTCCGCACCGACGCCGCGAGAGTGGTCCGGTCGAGGGGGACCAGGCTGCGCGGGTCGACGACCTCCACCTCGATCCCGTCCTCGGCGAGACGCCGCGCGGCCTCGAGGCTCTCGTGCACCATCCGCGCCGTCGCGATGACCGTGACGTCGCGCCCCGGCCGCTTCACGTGCGCGGAGCCGAGCGGGACCAGCGTCTCCGCGTCCTCCACCTCGCCCTTCACCCGGTAGAGACCGCGGTGCTCGAAGAGCAGCACCGGATCGGGATCGCGGATCGCCGTCTTCAGGAGGCCGCGGGCGTCGGCCGGGGTGGAGGGGATGCAGACCTTGAGCCCGGGGATGTTGACGAACCACGCCTCGACCGAGTTCGAGTGGTGGCCGCCCCCCGACCGGCCGATGCCGTAGGGCATCCGGAGCGTCAGGGGGCAGTCGAGCTGGCCGCCGAACATGTAGCGCGACTTCGCGATCTGGTTGGCGACCTCGTCCATCGCGCACGTGACGAAGTCCGCGAAGTGCATGTCCACCACGGGACGGAGCCCCGTCATGGCGGCGCCCATCGCCGAGCCGACGATCGCGGCCTCCGAGATGGGCGCGTTCAGCACCCGGTCGGCGCCGAACTCGTCGATCAGCCCCCGCGTGACCCCGAAGGGGACGCCGAGGACGATGTCCTCCCCGATACAGTAGACGCGCGGGTCCCGCCGCATCTCCTCGCGCAAGGCCAGGTTCAGGGCCTCCGCGTACTCGAGGACGGCCACTCAGTCCCCCGGGAGCGGCGGCGACGGGCGCGCCGGTGGCGATGTCAGTCGGGCCATGGATAGTAGGCGAAGAGGTCGGTGAGGGCGTCCTGCGGCGCCGGCAGCGGGCTCGCCTCCGCGTGCGCGACGGCGTCCTCGATCTCGGCGACGACCGCCTCGCGGATCCGCGCGGCGTGGGCGGCGTCGAGCAGGCCCCGGGCTTCCAGGTGCTGGCCGAGCCGCGCGATCGGATCGGTCCGTCGCCCCTCGGCCACCTCGTCCCTCGAGCGGTAGGCCTGCGGGTCACCCTCGAAGTGGCCCGCCCACCGGATCGTGCGCGCCTCGACCAGCGACGGCCCCTCGCCGCTTCGCGCCCGGCCGGCGGCGCGCGCGACGGCGTCGTGAACGGCGAGGACGTCGTTGCCGTCGATGGCCTCGCCCGGGATCCCGTACCCCGCGGCGCGCGCCGCGATGCTGCCGCCCGCCGTCGAACACTCGTGCGCGGTCGTCGACGCCCAGCGGTTGTTCTCGCACACGAAGATCACCGGGAGCCTCCAGAGCGCCGCCAGGTTCACGCCCTCGTGGAACGGGCCGCGGTTGGCCGCGCCATCGCCGAAGAACGTCACCACCACCTGTCCGGACTTCCGGTGCTTGATGCTGAGGCCGACGCCGGGTGCCAGGACGCAGCCCGCCGCGAGAACGCCGTTGGCGCCGAGGTAGCCGACCGACACGTCGGCGATGTGCATCGTGCCGCCCTTGCCGTGGCAGATGCCGTTGGCCTTCCCGTACAGCTCCGCCATGAGGCCGCGCAGCGATCCGCCTTTGGCGACGAGGTGACCGTGCCCCCGGTGCGTCGAGAGCACGTAGTCGTCGGGCGCGAGCGCGGTGGCGACGCCGACGGCGATCGCTTCCTGGCCGATCGAGGTGTGGAGGAACCCGGGGATCCGCCCCGCGGCGAAGAGCTCGCGCACGCGCTCCTCGAAGAGCCGGACCCGCAGCATGCCCGCGTACATCGAGATCAGCGCATGAGGCGCTGGAGTGCCTGTCACTCGCCACCCTCGGTTGGAGCCGCATGAGAGCCTCGAGTACCTGTCACTCGCCACCCTCGGTTGGAGCCGTGCACGCGCTCCTATACAGAATCGCGCGCGGATTATAGCACCGGCGGCTCGTTGAGCCGCGCGAGCCGCCAGCGTCCCGTCGCGTGCTCGAGCACGCTGAGCGCCGCGTAGTCCTGACCGAAGGCGAGCAGCCGCCGGAGCGGGACGCCGAGCGCCCGGCACAGGATCGCGCGGTTCGTGCCGCCGTGCGCGACGACTGCGACCGCCCGGCCGTCGTAGATGCCGACGATCGTCTCGAAGGCCGGCCACGCCCGCGCGACGAGGTCCAGGACGCTCTCTCCTCCTGGAAACGGGAACTCGCCGATCCGGGACATCCACGTGGCGAACGCCTCGGGCTCGCGCGCCCTGATCTCCCCGGCCGTGAGCCCGTCCCATCGCCCCATGGCCATCTCCCGCAGCGCCGGGAGGGCCAGCGGCGTGAGCCCGTGCGGGGCGCCGATGATCTCCCCCGTGCGCCGCGCGCGGGCGAGGTCGCTCGAGAACACGGCGGCGAGCCTCGTCCCGCGCAGGCGCGTCGCCTGCGCCGCGCTCTGCCGCTCGCCGAGCGGCGAGAGTGGAACGTCGAGGTGCCCGATGAACCGGCGCTCCTCCGCCAGCTCGACCGCGCCGTGGCGGAGGAGGTAGATCAGGGTCGGAGGTGCGTCCATGCCGACAGGGCCAGGAGCACCGCGAGCTCCGCCGCCTCCACCGACGCGCCGAGCACGTCGCCGGTGATCCCCGAGAGCCGTCCCGCCAGGAACCGTCCGACGGCGAGCGAGACGAGGAGGGCCAGGGCGAAGGCGACGAGCCCGGCCGCGCCCAGCAAGGCGAGCGAGAGGACCAGCGCCAGGCCGAGGGCGACGAGGGCCGCGGTGGTCGTGAGTCCGCTCGCGAACGCCGCGCCGTGCCCATCCCGCCTCGCGGACCGAAAGAGACGTCCCAGCACGGGCGGCATCGCGCGCCCCACCACGGGCGCCAGGAGCAGCGCGTGCCGGCGGTCGGCGGGCGCGAGCTCCGCGACGGCGGCGACCTCGAGGCCGAGGAAGAGGATCAGTCCCATCGCGCCAAAGGCGCCGATGCGGCTGTCGCGCATGATGGCCAGGCGGTGTTCGGCGTCCCGTCCGGTGAGGCCGTCGAGGCAGTCAGCGAGGCCGTCGAGATGGAGGCCGCCCGTCAGGAGCTTCCAGACGGTCACGGTGAGGAGCGCCGCGAGCAGCGACGGGAAGAGCCAGCTCGTCGCGCGCTCCGCCACCACGACGGCCAGACCGATGACCGCCCCCACCACGGGGAACCAGGCCGCGCCGCGCCCGAGCGCGTCGGCGGGGATCGCCACGCGGCCCGGAAGCGGAACGATCGTGAGGTAGCGCGCCGCGAGCACGAACCCCTGCACGCGGCGATGCTAGCACGTTCCGTGTTGACACTGCCTCCGGCCGCGGCGACAATCGCTCTGGCGCCCGCGACCCGGGCCCCGTCGGCGCACATCGGACACTCACCGCGAGCGAGACACTCACCGAATGCGGAGCGAGGGCGCGGGATGAGCGTGACCAGCGTGGCCGAGAGATGGGTGGAGGAAGTCACCGCACTCACCCAGCCCTCGAGGATCGCGTGGTGCGACGGCTCGAAGGCGGAGTACGACGCCCTCATCGAGGGCATGCTGCGCGACGGCACGCTCCTCGGCCTCAATCCCCGGACCTATCCGAACTGCTACCTCCACCGGAGCCATCCTTCCGATGTGGCGCGCACCGAGCAGCTCACGTTCATCTGCTCGAGGGAGCAGGCGGACGCGGGCCCCACGAACAACTGGATGTCGCCGGCGGAGGCCAAATCGAAGGCCGGCGTCTTCCTCCGCGGCAGCATGCGGGGACGGACGATGTACGTGGTCCCCTACCTCATGGGCCCGGTCGGCTCGGCGTTGAGTCGCGTGGGGCTGATGGTCACCGACAGCGCGTACGTGGTCGCGAGCATGCACCTCATGACGCGCGTGGGGCAGGTCGCCGTCCAGCACATGCGGAGCGACGATGACTTCGTGGCGGGGCTCCACTCGCTCGGCGATCTCTCCCCGGACCGGCGGCTGATCCTGCAGTTCCCCGAGGAGAAGCTCATCTGGAGCGTGGGCTCCGGGTACGGTGGCAACGCGCTCCTCGGCAAGAAGTGCCACGCGCTCCGCATCGCCTCCTGGCAGGCGCGGCAGGAGGGATGGCTCGCCGAGCACATGCTGATCCTCGGCGTCGAGGACCCGGAGGGCCGGGTGACCTACCTCGCCGCCGCCATGCCGAGCGCCTCGGGCAAGACAAACCTCGCGATGGTGGTCTCGCATCTGCCCGGCTGGCGGGCCTGGACCCTGGGCGACGACATCGCCTGGATGCACGTGGATGCGAGAGGCCAGCTCCGCGCCATCAACCCCGAGCGCGGGTTCTTCGGCGTCGCGCCCAACACGAGCCCGAAGACGAACCCGAACGCGACGGCGATGGTCCGCTCGAACACGATCTTCACGAACGTCGCGCTGACGCCCTCGGGCGAGCCGTGGTGGGAAGGTCTCACGACGGAGCCCCCCGCCGGGCTGGTGGACTGGCAGGGCAACCCCTGGCGACCGGGCGAGGGCCCCGCCGCCCACCCGAACTCGCGCTTCACCGTGCTCGCCCAGCAGTGCCCGTCCATCGCGCCGAACTGGGAAGACCCGCAGGGCGTCCCGATCTCCGGGTTGATCTTCGGGTCGCGGCGGACGAACGTGATCCCGCTCGTGTTCGAGGCCTTCGACTGGAAGCACGGCGTGTTCCTCGGGTCGGCGATGTCGACCGAGACCACGGCCGCCATCACCGGGAAGGTGGGCGTCGTGCGCCGCGATCCCATGGCCATGATCCCCTTCTGCGGCTACAACATGGCCGACTACTTCGCCCACTGGCTCGCGACGGGCCCGCGCCTCGGCAAGCCGCCGCGGATCTTCCGCGTGAACTGGTTCCGCCGCGACGCGGACGGCCGCTTCCTCTGGCCCGGCTACGGCGAGAACATGCGGATCCTCAAGTGGATGGTCGAGCGCATCCGCGGCACGGCCCGGGCCGAGGAAACGCCGATCGGCTGGGTGCCGGCGCCAGGCGCGCTGGACACGACCGGCCTCGACGTCACGCCCACGCGCCTCCGGGAGGCCCTCCGCTGCGACGCCGGCGAGTGGCGCGAGGCGCTCGCCGAGCTGGGCCGGTTCTACGCGCAGTTCGGCTCGAGGCTCCCCGCGCCGATCGCCGACACGCTCGCCTGGACCCTGCACCGCCTCGGCGGCTGACCTGGGTTGACTAGCCATCATCAGATGGCTAGTCTAGCCATGTGCGGAGGGCTACCGTCACCGAGACCAAGAACCAGCTCAGCGCCCTGCTGGACCGCGTCCGGCACGGCGAGACCATCCTCATCGTGGACCGCGGGCGCCCCGTGGCGCGCCTGGAGTCGGTCCTCGCCGCACCCGCCGACGACCCCGAGGGGCGGCTCGCGCGGCTCGAACGGCGTGGGCTCCTTCGGCGCGCAACGGCGGCTCCGCCCGTCGCGCTGATCTCGGGACGGCTCCCGCGCGCGCGCCGCCGGGCGCGCGTCGTCGAGGCGCTCCTCGAGGAGCGGCGGCAGGGTCGGTGAGGTTCTGGGACAGCTCGGCGGTCGTGCCGCTCCTGGTCGCCGAGCCGGCGACCCGCGCCACGCAGCGCCTCTATCGGGCCGACCCGGCGGTCATCGCCTGGTGGGGAACGGAGCTGGAGTGCGCCTCCGCGCTCGCCCGCCGGCAGCGCGAGAGGCGACTCGCCCCCGCGCTGACCCTCACGGCCTTCGAGCGGCTGGCGGCGCTCCAGCGAGGCTGGCACGAGGTCGAGCCGGGCGAGGAGCTCCGGGAGTCCGCGCGGCGGTTCCTCCGGGTCCACCCGCTCAGCGCGGCGGACGCCCTCCAGCTCGCCGCGGCCTTCCAGGCGGCCGAGGGCCGGCCGTCAACGCTCGCGTTCGTGTCGCTGGACGACCGACTGGTCGCCGCAGCCCGCAGCGAGGGGTTCCGCGCGCTGATCCCCTCGTAGAGCAAGGCACCCTCGACCCGTCCGGCGCGAGCCGCGGGCTCAGGCGAAGGCGGGCAGCACGCGCTCGCCGAAGAGGCGCACGGTCTCCGGCGCCCCGCCGTCGGTGAAGAGGCAGATGAAGTAGCTGATCCCCTGGTCGGCCTTCCGGCGCAGCGTCTCGATGCACCGCTCCGGCGTCCCGTGCGTGCCGAGCGTCTCGATGTCCCCGAGGAAGGCGAAGCGGTGCCGCGCCTCGGCGAGCTTCTGGGTCGCGGCCGCCTCGGTCGCCGCGACGACGACCAGGTCCTGGAGCGACAGCTCGACCGTGTCGAAGTCCCGCCCGACCTCCCCGCAGTGGCGCCGCAGCGCCTCGACCTTGCGGTCGAAGTCCGCGTACCGGGCTCCGGGACAGTTCCAGACGTCGGCCTCCTCGGCGACGAGCCTCAGGAGCAGCCGCTCGCCGCCGCCGCCGATGATGATGGGTGGACGCGGCCGCTGGACGGGACGCGGCTGGCAGATCGCCTCGTGGGCCCGGTAGTAGCGCCCCGTGTACGTCGTCGGCTCGCCGGTCCAGAGCCGCTTGACGAGCTGCACCGCCTCCCCGAGCTGCCCGATCCTGACGGCGGGCGCCGGAAAGTCGAAGCCATACGCGCGGTACTCGGGCTCGTGCCACCCGGCGCCGATGCCCAGCTCGAACCGGCCACCGCTGATCACGTCGAGCGTCGCCCCCATCTTGGCGAGGAGCGCCGGCGGCCTGAAGGAGTTCGAGAGCACGTTGACCCCGAAGCGCACCCGCTCCGTCAGGGCCGCGACCGCCGTCATCGTGGTCCACGCCTCGAGGATGGGCGCCGCCGGGTCGGGGAGGGCCAGGAGGTGGTCGATGAAGTGGACCGAGTGGAACCCGAGCCGGTCGCAGGCGCGGGCCGACTCGGCGATCCGCTCCCACCGGTTCCCCGCCTGCCGGAGGACCGCTCCGAACCTCACCGTCCGGCCGCGAACCTTCACGCGCCTTCCCTCCACGCCCTGCAAACGCCGGCCGGCCAATTAGACGGGGTAGACGCCGTTACGGCGGGGCGGAAACTCGTGGACCTTGGTCGACGCGTAGGCGAGGCGCTTCGCCAGCTCCCCGCGGAGGGCGGAGCCGGGCACGATGTCGTCGACCAGCATCTCCGACGCGAGCTTGTAGATGTCCACGTCCTCGGCGAACTCCTCGCGCTTCTGCCTGACGAACGCGGCGCGCTCGCTCTCGGGCAGCTCCATGATCTTGTTGTAGTAGACCGCGTTGACGGCGGGCTCGGGCCCCATGATGGCGATCTGCCCTTGCGGCAGCGCCAGGGCCGCGTCCGGCTCGAAGGCCGGGCCGCTCATCGCGTAGAGTCCGGCGCCGTAGCACTTGCGCACGATCACCGAGATCTTCGGCACCGTCGCCTGGGACGTCGCGAAGATCATCTTGGCGCCGTGGCGGATGATGCCCTGCTGCTCGACCTTCGTGCCGACCATGAAGCCGGCGATGTCCGCCAGGTACACGAGCGGGATGTTGAAGGCGTTGCAGAGCCAGATGAACCTGGCCGCCTTGTCGGACGAATCCACCATCAGCACGCCGCCCTTCACCCTCGGCTGATTGGCCACGATCCCAACGACCCGGCCCGCGATGCGCGCGAGACCGACGATGACCTCCGGCGCGAAGAGCCGCTTCACCTCGAGCCACGAGCCCGCGTCGATCACGCGGTCGATGACCTCGTACATGTCGAACCACTTCCGCTGGTCGTAGGGCACGA
>JACQWC010000229.1 GCA_016209635.1 Candidatus Rokuibacteriota bacterium
GAGCTCGAGCTGACGAAGTTCCATCTCCCGACCGCACTCGAGAACGCCCTCACGCTCGTCCGGGATCGCGCTGGTCGCCACGGCGTCACGGTCTCCCTCGATGTCGACCCAGAGCTCGGTGACTTCGTCGCCGACGAGCGGAAGTTGAAGCAGATCGTCCTCAACCTCCTCTCCAACGCGATCAAATTCACGCCGGACGGTGGGCGGGTCCGGATCGATGCGGGGCCCATGGACGACGTCGTCAGGATCGCGGTCAGCGACACGGGCATCGGCATCGCCCCAGCGGATCAGGAGGCGATCTTCGAGGAGTTCCGCCAGGTGGGGACCGATTACACGCGCAAGCGCGAGGGCACCGGGCTCGGGCTCCCGCTCGCCAGGAAGTTCGTCGAGTTGCACGGCGGCAGGATGTGGGTCACGAGTGACGTGGGGAAGGGCGCCACGTTCACGTTCACGCTGCCCAGACGACCATGGCCGGCGAGCTGATCCTCGTCGTCGAGGACCACGAGAAGAACCGGAAGTTGGTGCGCGACGTGCTCCAGTTCAAAGGGTATCGGACCCTCGAGTCGGAGAGCGCCGAGGAGGGAATCCGTCTCGCCCAGGCACACCGGCCCGCGCTGATCCTCATGGACATCTCGCTCCCTGGAATGAACGGCATCACGGCTCTCTCCCGACTCCGGGCGGATCCGGTGACGCGCGGGATCCCCGTGATCGCCGTGACCGCCTCGGCCATGACCCAAGATCGGCAGACGATCCTGGCCGCCGGTTTCGACGGGTACCAGAGCAAGCCGATCGACGTGAAGGGGTTCCTCGAGGCCGTGCGGCGGGTTCTCGCCCGCCCCGTGGACGCGCGCGACGATTCGTAAGCGCCCCCACGAAGATCCTTGTCGTCGACGATACCCCCCAGAGCGTGAAGTGACGGTTCAGCGCCTCTCGGCGCCGTAGGGGTAGAACCCCTTGCCGCTCTTCCGTCCGAGGTGTCCCGCCAGCACCATGCGCTTCAGGAGTGGTGGCGGCGCGTAGCGGGGCTCGCGAAACTCCTCGAACATCACCTCGGCGACGTACATGGTCGTGTCGAGGCCGACGAGATCGAGAAGCGTGAAAGGCCCCATCGGGTAGCCGCAGCCGAGCTTCATCGCCTGATCGATGTCCTCGAGCGACCCGAGCCCGGCCTCGTACAGACGGATCGCGTCGAGCAGGTAGGGCACGAGCAGGCGATTGACGATGAACGCCGTCGAGTCCTTCGTCTGCACCGGCACCTTCCCGAGCGCGCGCACCCACTCGGTCGCGGTCCCGACGGTGGCGTCGTCCGTGAGGATCGTCCGCACGACCTCGACGAGCTTCATGAGCGGCACCGGGTTGAAGAAGTGGAGCCCGAGCACCTGCCCGGGGCGCCGGGTCGCCGCCGCCATGGCGGTGACGTTGCACGAGGAGGTGTTGGTCACCAGGAGCGCGTGGGGCGGGCAGATCCGGTCGAGCCTCGCGAACGTCTCGTTCTTGAGCGACTGGTTCTCCGTCATCGCTTCCACGACGATGTCGCACGCCTTGAGGTCCTCGACGCGGACGGTCCCCGTCACGCGCGCGAGCGTCTCGTCCCGCGCCCCCGCGTCGAGCTTGCCCCTCTCGACGAGGCCGTCGAGGGTCCGGCGGAGGTTGCCGAGTCCACGCTGGAGCAGCGCGTCGTCCGCCTCGAGGACCAGCGTCTGGAACCCGGCCTGGGCCGACACCTGCGCGATGCCGCCGCCCATGAGGCCGCACCCGATCACCCCGACCTGCTTGATGGCCATCCGAGACCTCCCGATGCGCGAGCCGGGGACCGTCCCACGCAGCGCGCGCGCCCGACTCGGCGAGCGGTGAAGTGGCTGGACCTCGGCGCGTGTGCTAGTTGCCGGTGCGGCGTCCCGGCAGGGACGGCGGCTCGTAGTGCGCCGTTCCGGGCGGGCACGGGTTCTTCACGGTGACGGTGACGCGGCCGTAGCGCACGCTCCCGTCGGGCAGGAGCTCGCCGTCCGCCCAGCGCCGCGCCGGCTCCGGGCCCCGCTCCTTGAGCGACTGGTCGAACGCCGCCTCGCGCGACTCGACGGGGGAGGAGAGGATGCCGAGCAGCATCGAGGCGCTGACCGAGCTCTTGGCCTCCTCGGCCGCGGCCCCTGAGACCCACGCGGCGACGAGGACGAGTGCCAGGCCGAACGCCGCTCGGGGCGCCTCAGTCATAGACGATCAGCGAGTGCAGCGGATAGCTCTTGAGCTTCTCGCGGCCGCGGAGGAACCCCAGCTCGATCATGAACGCCACCCCGACGACCGACCCGCCCAGCTGCTCGATCAGCCGGAGCGTCGCCGCCATCGTGCCGCCCGTCGCCAGGAGGTCGTCGACCGCGAGCACGCGCTGGCCCGCGTGGATCGCGTCCTCGTGGATGGCGAGGGCGTCGCGCCCGTACTCCAGCTCGTACTCGACCTCGATTGTCTTTGAGGGGAGCTTGCCGAGCTTCCGCACGGGCACGAACCCCGCGTTGAGCTGGTGGGCGAGCGCGCCGCCGAAGATGAATCCCCGCGACTCGATCCCCACCACCACCTCGATGCGCGCGCTCTGGTAGCGCCGCGCGAGATAGTCGATCACGTAGCGGAAGGCGCCGGCATCCTTGAGGAGCGTCGTGATGTCCTTGAAGAGGACGCCTTCGGTGGGGAAGTCCTTGATGTCGCGAATCTTCGCTCGGAGCTCGGCGACCTCCATGGACCGTTATATTACCGGGAGCTTGCCGCAGCGCGCAAGAAGGGGATCGCGGTCCCCGGGAACGCGCCGGAGGCGCTCAGCCGGCATCGAGCGACGCCACGGCGTCCGGCAGCGCGGCGAGGCGGGGGATCACAGCGTCGGGGCGCTCGGCGCCGAGGGCCCGCAGCGAGGCGCTCGTCACCTGGATGGCGCGCATGCCGGCGGCGCGCGCGCCGCGCACGTCGAGGACGGTGTCGTCGCCCACGTGGACCGCGGCCGCGGGCTCGCCGCCGACGGCCCGCAGCGTCAGCGCGAAGATCTCGGGGGCCGGCTTCCGCACCCCGACCTCGTCCGAGAAGGTCGTCTGCTTGAAGCAGCCGAGGAGCCGGTAACGCTCGAGCAGCTTCCGGAGCGTCGCCCCCGGCGTGCGCATGGTGTTCGACACCAGCGCCAGGGTGTAGCCGCGCGCCGCGAGCGCCTCGAGCGCCGCGAGCGCGCCATCGTCGACCGCTGGGGGCACGACGAGGGCCGGACGCGAGTACGCATCGAGGAGCTGCGCCAGCACGGCCGCGGGGAGATGGGTCGGAAGATCGCGCGCCAGGGCGGTGAGGATCGCGTCGACGTGGTTCCGGACGGGCACGTCGCGATGGCTCGCCCACACGCGCGCGAGGTACGCGCCGGACGCCTCGTACGCGCGGTCGAGCTCGCCGCGCGAGGCGCGGACGCCCGCCACCCGGAGGATCACCTCGAAGTCGTTCAGGCGCTGCCGCTTGTACCGCTCGTCGCTTCCCGGGCCGTCGAAGAGCAGCGTCCCCCAGAAGTCGATAGTGACCGTCGTGATCTTCACGGGACGCCCCTGAACTTCGGGGCCCGCTTCTCGAGGAACGCGGTCATCCCCTCGCGTGGCTCGTCGGTCGCGTACGCGGCGGCGAAGGCGCGGACGCCGTACGCGACCGCCGTCTCGAGGTCGGTCTCGCGCCACCGGATCATGAGCGCCTTCTGGAGCCGGATCGCCGCGGGGCCGGAGGCGAGGATCCTCGCGACGAGGGCGTCGACCGCCTCGCGGAGTCGGGTGGCGGGGGCCGTCGCGTTGAGGAGCCCCCAGGCGAGCGCCTGCTCCGCGGTGATCGGATCGCCGGTGAGGAGCACCTCGGCGGCCCGCGTCGGGCCGACGAGCCCGGGGAGCAGCGCCGCGTGGATCACGGAGGGAACGCCCACGCGCACCTCCGGCAGGCCGAACCGGGCGTCCGTCGCCGCGACCCGGAGGTCGCACGCGAGCGCCAGCTCGAACCCGGCGCCGAGGCAGGGCCCGTTGACGCAGGCGACGACGGGGAACGGCGCCCGATGGACGGCGTCGATCGCCGCGCGGAGCCCCGAGATCAGCGCCGTCGCCCCCGCCACGTCGAGCGCGCGGAGCACCCTCACGTCCATCCCCGCCGTGAAGGCGCGCCCCCGGCCAGTGACGATCGCGACGCGGACCGAGGGGTCGCGCGCGAGACCGTCGAACGTGTCCCGGAGAGAGCGGATCAGATCAGGCTCGAGCAGGTTCAGGGGGGGGCGATCGAGCGTGCACCAGACGGCGGCGCCCGAGCGGTCGACGCTGAGGGACCCCACGCGCGTCAGTACCGCCGCATGCCGGGATCGACGGTCCGCGCCCAGTAATCGAGGCCGCCCGCGAGGTTCCGGACCTTCTTGAATCCGAGCTGGCGCAGGTAGTCGGCGACGGCCGCGCTCCGCACGCCCTGGTGGCAGAAGACGACGATGTCGTCGTCGGGGTTCAGCTCATCGGTCCGGAACTCGATCTCCTCGATCGGGATGTGCACGGCGTTGTCCAGGCGGCAGAGCCGTGTCTCCCAGTCCTGGCGGACGTCCAGCAGGAGCGGCCGGTCGCCCGCGTCGAGGCGCGCCTTGAGCTCTTGCGGGCCGATCTCGTCCACCGGAGCCGCCCGGCGCGCTACCGCTCGCCGCGCGGCGCGGGACGGCCGACGAGAAACTCGGCGAGCCAGCCGTTGACCGTCTCCGCGCGTTCGATCTGCGGGAAGTGCCCGCACGCGTCCAGCCACCGCACCGCGGCGCGCCGAAGGCCCTGCGCGACCGCGGCGCAGTGGGTACCGTCCACGACCGGGTCCTGCCGTCCGTGGATCAGGAGAACCGGGAGGTCGAGGGTCGCGATGGCGCGCCGGTAGTCCTCGCCGTGCTCGACGAAGTCAGCGCGCGCGTGCCGGAGCGTCGCAAGGTACGCCGCCCGCGCGGGGAGGGCGGTCCGGGCCGCGTACTCGTGCTCGACCAGAAAGTCGATCTCGCCGGCGTGGGGCACGACGAAGCACCGGGCGAGGGCGGCCTTCAGGAGGCCCGGGCGGCCGAGGAGCGCGAGCGCCTCGCCGAGCCCGTAGAGCGCCACCAGGCGCAGGATCCACGACTCCCGGTACGGGAACCCGGGCACCGGCGCGCCGAGCAGCGCCAGCCGCTCCACCCGCACCGGGTGCGTCAGCGCGTAGGTCACGGCGACCGCGCCGCCGAGCGAGTGGCCGACGAGCGAGACCTGGGGGATCCCGAGCGTCTCGACGAAGCCGTGGAGCGCGCGCGCGAAGAATGGCAACCGGTATCGCGTCCGGGGCTTCGCCGAGAGGCCGAAGCCCGGGAGGTCGATCGCGTACACCGTCGCCCGCTGGGCGAGCCCGCCGATGTTGTGCCGCCACGACTCGGCAAACCCGCCGAGGCCGTGGAGGAGGATGACCGCCGGGCCGCGCCCCTCGACCACGTAATGGAGCGAGAGGCCGTCGACCTCCCCGCCCCGAAGGCGGACTTCTGGCATGGACTAGGATTCTACCAGACCGCTTTCGTCGAGCAGTCGGCTGAGGGGACGTCGGAACGGGAAGAGGCTGAAGATGCCGCCGGTGTGGATGAAGCACACCCGCTCGCCGAGGGCGCGGCGGTCCCGGCGGATGTGGTCGAGGAGGCCCCCGAACGCCTTCGCCGTGTACACCGGATCGAGGAGGATCCCCTCGAGGCGCGCCACGCGGACGACGATCTCGAGCTCCTCCGCCCGCACCGAGGCGCGCCCGGGACCCTGGTAGCCGTCGAGCAGGCGGATCTCCTCCGGTGCCTCCACGCCGAGGCCGTAGCGGCTCCGCGCCGCCGCGATCAGCTCCCGGATGTAGGTCCGCACGCGCGCAGCCTCCCACGCGACCGGCACGCCGATGATCTCGGCCCGGAGCCCGAAGAGCTGCCGGGCCATGAGCAGCCCGGCCTGGCTCCCGCCGCTGAACGCGGTGACCGCAACCGTGTCGAAGTCGGGCGCGCCGTGCTCGATCTGCTGGGCCAGCTCCTGCCCGCAGGCGACGTAGCCGAGGGCGCCCGTCACCGTGGCGCCGCTCTCGGGGATGACGTACGGCACGCGGCCGTCCGCCCGGACCCGCGCGGCGAGGTCTGCCAGCACGCCGTCGATCCCCTCCCACTCGCCGTCACTCACGTAGCGGACCTCGGCGCCGAGCAGGCGCGCGAGGAGGAGGTTGCCGTCGTACGTCTCGGGCGGCTCGCCCTTCAGCGCCAGGACCGCGCGCAGGCCCAGGCGCGCCGCGACGGCGGCGACCGCGCGAGCGCAGTTCGACTGGAGGGTGCCGCAGGTGATCAGCGTGTCGGCGCCGGCGGCGAGGGCCTCGCCGACGAGGAACTCGAGCTTCCGAATCTTGTTCCCCGTCTCGAGGAGGCCCGTCAGGTCGTCGCGCTTGACCCACAGCTCGATGCCCAGCTCGCGCGAGAGACGCTCCAGGCGGCCGAGCGGCGTCGGGACGTACGCCAGCTCGACCCGCGGGACGGGAGGGGCGGCGGTGACCATCGGCGTCACTATCTCAGGCGAACAGGTCGCGTGGCAAGTTCTCGAGCCGCTCGAGGCCTCCGGGCGTCGGCTGGCGGAGGAGTCGCTTCAGCATGAGCGCGTTGCGGACGGGATAGTCGCGGTTGTTGTTGTTGAACGACACGAAGACCTGCTCGGACTCGCCAGCGACCCGCTCGACCTCCGGCCGGATCTCCAGGAGCTCCGCCTCGGAGTAGAGGTAGTCGTACTTCTCGCGCACGGCCGGTTCCTCGCCGCGGAGCTGCCGGAGCCACCCCTCCGCGTTCCGGCCGTGCAGCCGGAACACGGCCACCGGCGCGGTTGCCACCGGCAGGCGCGGCACCGCGTTGACCGTGACCGGCGCGTCGACGATGACGTGCGCCAGGCGCGCGCCGCGCAGCGTCGCGAGGGTCGCGTCCGCGTGCTCGGGAAGCCACGATCGGTTCCGGAACTCGACGGCGATCCTGAACCCGGGCAACCGCTCGGGCAGCGAGGCGAGGTACTCGAGCCACGGGCGGCCATAGCGCACCCACGGGGCCAGCTGGAACAGCACGTAGCCGAGCTTGCCCGCCTCGGCGAGCGGGAGGACGGCGGCGCGGAACAGCCGGAACGCCTCCAGGTACGCCTCCCGAGGGAAGCCCGCCCAGTCGACTTCCCCCCGCCGGGTCCTGGGCGGGCGGTCGGGCAGGAGGCGCTGGAGCTCCGCGGGCAGTGTCTCCGCCCTGGGGTGATGGCCCGTCATGAGCGAGTACGCCTTGATGTGGAAGCAGAAGCCGGGCGGCGTGCGGTCCACCCAGAGCGCCGCGTTCCGCGCGGCGGGGATCGCGTAGTAGGAGGAGTTGATCTCGACCGTGTCGAACACCCGCGCGTAGAAGCGCAGGCGCGCTTCCGCCGTCATGGACTTCCGCGGGTAGAACGTCCCGGACTCGATGAGGGCGGGGTCCGCCCAGGAGCAGATTCCGACGCGGACCCGATCCGCGGGCGCAGGCTCAGACAATCTTCTCGTAGACGCCGGGCGGGATCACTCGGTAGACGTGGATCGGGTTCGAGACGTTCTTGAACGTCTTCTCGCCGAGGCTCTCGAGGACGAAGTGGGTCCGGATCCGCTCCGCCGTCGACGGACCGACGACGATCTCGCCCCCCTGGGCGGAGCCGGCGAAGCGGGCGGCGACGTTGGTCGTGGGGCCGGTCGCCGTGAAGGTCCAGCGCTGCCCCGCGCCGGCGCCGAGCTTGGTGGCGCCGACGAGCGCCTCGCCCGTGTTGACGCCCATGTGGAGCTGGACGGACGGGAAGACGCCGCCGTACTCCTCGTTGAGGGCGAGCGTCCGCTGGCGGATCGCGAAGGCCGCGCGGGTCGCGTTGAGGGCGTGGTCGGTCGCGTCGCGGTCGGACTGGAAGATCACCATGAGGCCGTCGCCCGCCGTCTCGTTGACATCGCCGTGATGCGTCTGGATGATCTCGAGGAAGTTCGAGAAGTAGGTCTGGACGAGCTGGTTGAGGCGCTTGGGATCGAGCTGCTCGCTGAGACGTGTGTAGCCCGCGATGTCGAGGAAGAGCACGGAGACCTCGACGGTCCGCTTCTGCAGCTCGGTCGCGGTGGGGTCTCGCTCGAGGAGCTTCTTGACCGCGTCGGGGACGAACTTGCTCAGCTCTCCCTTGATCTGCTCCAGCAGCTCGAGGCGCTGGCGCGACTCCTGGAGGTTCCGGAGCGCGGTCTCGAGCTCGGTGTTCTTCCCCTCGAGCTCGTGGTAGGCCTCGGCGAGCCGGGCGGTCATGTGGTTGAACGCCGAGCCGAGCCGTCCGATCTCGTCGGGAGACGCGGCCGGCGCGCGGGCCTCGAAGTCCCCGTCCCCCACGCGCCGCGCCACGGTCGCCAGCGTCTCGATCGGGCGCACCACGATGCGGCGCATGGTGACCGTGAGCACCGCGCCGGCCGCCAGGATCGTGAGCACGCCGACGAGGATCTGGCGGTCGCGGTGCCGGCGCACCTCGGCGAACACCGGCTCCATCGACGTCGCGACGCGGACCACCGCGCGGACCTGGTGGTCGGCGCCGTGACAGCCCTGGCACTTCTCCTGGTTGAGGATCGGGTGGGCGAGCGTGAAGAACCAGGCGCCGTTGCGCCGGTCCAGCGACTCCTGCGTCTTCAGGGTCTCGACGGCCCGGGCGAACAGCGGCCCGGTCATCGCGGGACCCGGCGCCCGCTGCATCTTCTGGATGTTCGCGAGGACGTCCGGCGCGAGCCCCGCGTTGCGCACCACCTCGGTCGCGGTCGCCAGGTCGGTGAACGCCTCGACGCCGTTCCGCCGGTAGACGTTGAACTCCTCGACGGGCGAGGTCGTCCTCAGCTCCTGGAGCACGGCGCGAGTGACGTCCGGCCGTTCCTGCAGCATCGCCGCCTCGATGCTGGCGACGAGCGATGCCGTGAGGCGGCGCGCGGCGAGCTTGTTCTGGTCGACGACGAGGTCGGCCTCGCGCTGGATCGTGAGGATCGTCAGGGTGCCGAAGCCGAGGACGAGGACGAGGACGATGAGGACCGTCAGCTTCGTCGCGAGCCTGGACCGCAGCACCTCGGAGATCCGCCCCAGGGGGAGCCTCCTTCACCGCCCGGCGTGACGGCGGTGATCGTACCACGAACGCTGGTGTAGACTCGGAGTCGATGGCGTCGCGCGAGAGCTTCCAGGACTTCGAGGCCACGAGTCTCTTCTGCCCCCGGTGCCGGCGCGCGACCCCGGCACGGAAGAAGCTGCTCCTCGTCCTCCCGAGCGGAAACAAGTACGACTATCTGTGCGCGGAGTGCGGTACCGCGGTGGGCGGCAAGACGGACAACGACCCGACCGACTTCTACCGGACGGGGCTCCCCCGCCGCCCCAGCCCCCCCGCCTGACGCGCTGCCCGGCCGTCTCCCCATGATGCCGGGGTCAGAGCGGTCGTTCTGCCCCGCCCGTGGTAGGCCGGCACTGGGTTCCCAACTAGAGCTTGCGTAGCGCGTTGCGTTGTGGTAGCCTCGGGCAACTTCGGTCATCAGTCCTTCCGTTCGTAGCGACGGGTGCAGGTTCCAAGATAATGAAATGCAAGGAGGAAACGTATGAGCCACTACAGCAGAGCGCTCGCGATCCTGATCCTGGGAGCCGCGGTCGCCGCGGGCGGCCTCGTACTCACCAAGCAGGTCATCGCCGTCGCCGGAGAGGCAGACGCAGAACGGCTCAACCGCGCCATTCTCGAGTACGTCGCCAAGAAGAACCCGCAGGCCCCCATCGGCGCCTTCCGGCGCTTCCCGGAGGCCCTGATCGCGGAGGCCCAGCGCACCAACCTCGACCACTGCCTGGCCCTCGCGCAGGCCGAGGTCGAGTCCGAGTTCCGCCACGATGCGGTCGGGAGCGCGGGCGAGATCGGCATCTTCCAGATGCTCCCCAGCACCGCTGCGATGTTCGAGCCCATGCTCGGACCCATCCGCCGCCCGACACTGGTCCGCGGCAAGCGCGACCTCGGTGATCTCGCCGATCCCGTCGTCAGCACGCGATTCGCGATGGCCTACATGCGCGACATCATGGGCAGGAAGGTCTCGATCCGTGAGGCGCTCACCGAGTACAACGGCGGTCCGGCGGGCCGTCATCCGCACTACTACCGCATGGTGATGGGCGCCTATGTCGAGGTACTCGAGAACACGGAGCTGCGCTGCCGACTGCGGCCGGCCGCCAAGCAGCCGGCGCTGCTCGCCCTCCTGACGCGCGCCTGAGGTCCGTGCGCCTCGTCGGCTGGAACCTCGGCCGACGACGGTACCGGGTCCTCCACGGGAGGCTGCTCCGCTCGCTTCGCCCCGACGTGGTGGCGCTGGTGGACGTCGGGCGCGCCCCGACGCTCGCCGCGCCCGCGGCCGGCTGGTCGAGCGTCTACGTCCCTCCGGCCGGTCGAGTTGGCGGCGTCTGGCTCGCGAGCCGCTGGCCCCTCACGGAAGTGGACCGGGCGCCGCTGGGCGACGACCCGCGCGTGGCCGGGCGGATCGCCGCTGCCAGGATCCGGGCGCCCGCGATCGGCGCGGTGCGCGTCGTCGCCGTCTACGTCCCGACGCGCGCACGGGGACGGGCCGTGAAGGACCACTTCCTGAGAGCCCTCCTTCGCCGCCTCCCCGACTGGCTGGACGGCCCGCTGATCGTCACCGGCGATTTCAACCTCTGCCTCGACCCGATCGACGAGCAGCGCCCGTTTCTCCTCGCGTGGGAGCGGGCACGGATGCGTCAGCTCCTCGACCTGGGCCTGGTCGACGCCTTCCGGGCCCTCCATCCCGGCCTCAGGCACTACACCTGGTTCAGTCATCGCGGGAACGGCTGGCGGATCGATCACGCCCTCGTCTCGCGTGACCTCCGGCCGCGCCTCGCGCGGTGCCGGATCGTCGACCGGGCGCGGACGAGCCGGGCCAGCGATCACGCCGCGGTCCTGCTCACGCTCCGTTAGGAAGGGGAAAGAACCGCCCCCGCGCCGTGGCGAGCACCTCCCGGGTCGGGAAGAGCTCGAGCCGGCCCTCGACGTCGACGTACCGCCCGTGAGCGGCGACGACGCGCCCCTGACCCAGGATCGGCGTCTCCGTCGGCACCGGCTTCACGTACCGCACCGTCAGCTCACCGGTCACGCCGATGCGCCCGGTGGCTCCGACGACGGCGCCGGCCAGGACCTCGTCGAGGTACGCCGCCACGATGCCACCGTGGGCGGCGTTCGGCGGCCCCGCGTACTGGCGCGCGATCAGGATGGGCGAGACCACGCCCTCGCCGGTCTTGAAGCACCGGACACGCAGGCCGATCGGGTGCGCCGGCCCGCAGCCGAAGCAGTCGTGGAACACGTCGTCCGGGCGTGAGGTGTGCCGCTGCTCCTCGAGGCCGGCGAAGTACTCGCGGAAGATCCCCGGCAGGTCCGGGGGCTCGGTCATGCGGGTGAGTGTAGCATCCGGCGCGCGTGCCGAGCCCGGCGCTACGGGAAGAAGCGCCGGATCAGCGGCTCCCAGTCCGTGAGGCTGGACGTCGCCTTGCCCGGGATCTTCGCCCGGTCGTCCCAGCGCCGGAGCGCGAGCGCGTCGGAAAGCCACGGGTGGCCGGCCAGGCGCGCGATCTCGCAGGCTGGCATGACGCCCCCCTGCAGCCGCAGCGTGTGCCGCGAGGCGGCGGAGAGACGACCGAAGTAGCCGGGCTCGGTGGCGCAGAGGTAGCGCTTGGCGTCGGCGTGCATGCGCACGCACCACGCCACCCGCGGTGGGACCCGGGACGCGATCAGCTCGGCGCCGACCTCGTGATGCCCCCGGGCCCGCGGGCCCGCCCGCATCGGTTCCTTCGTGTCGGCGGTCAACCGGCGAGCGCGAACTTCTGGAGTGATCGGATCTCGCGCGGGGGCGTCTCCTTGCTCCCCTTGCGCGTCCAGGACACCTCGGCGACGTAGAGGTCACCGCGCGAGTCCGTCGACACGCCGTGCGGCGCCACGAACTGCCCAGGCGCCTCGCCCCCGAACCGGTCGCCGACCCGCGCCACCAGCTCGCCCTTCGGACTCAGGATGCTCACGCGGTCCCCGAGGTTCGGCACCGCCTTGTTCACGGCGAGGTCCGTCCCCAGCTCGCCCACGTAGAAGAGGCCCCCGTTCCGGCGATCGCTGTGGAGCCCGCAGGGCCGGTGAAGGTTGTTCCACTGGGCGAGGTACCGGCCCTGGCCGTCGAAGATCTGGACGCGGTGGTTCTCGCGATCGGCGACGTAGACGAGGCCGTCCGCGTCGGTGGCGATGTTGTGGGGGAGGTTGAAGCAGCCCGGATCGGTGCCGGGCTCCCCCCAGGAGCGGAGGTGACGCCCGCGCGGGTCGTACTTGTGGACGCGCGAGTTCCCGTAGCCGTCCGAGATATAGATGTCGCCCGTGCGCGGACAGAGCGCCACGTGGGTCGGGCGGTTGAAGGGCTTGCCGCCCTGGAGGGTCGCCGGGGTGTCCGGATCGCCGATCGTGAGCAGCAGCTGGCCCTCGGCGGTGAACTGGCGGACGGTGTGATGCAGGTCGTCCGTCAGCCAGAGCGTCCCGTCGGGTCCGAGCGTGATGCCGTGCGGCCGGCGGAACTGGCCCTCGCCCCACGCGCGCAGGAAGTCGCCCTCGCGATCGAACACGATGACGGGGTGCGCGCCGCGGTTGAAGACGTAGACGTTGTCCCTGGCGTCGACGGCGACGCTCGTCGCCTCGACGAACGACCACCCCTCGGGCAGGCGGCCCCATCCCTCGATCGGACGATAATTCATGTGACCTCCTCCTGGCGCGACGGCGATTCGAGCGGGCAGGAGGTTATACTGCCACAAGATCCATGACCGCGCCCATCGGCGTTTCGCTCAAGCGCAAGGAAGATCGGCGGTTCCTCACCGGACACGGGTGCTACCTCGACGACCTCCGCCTGCCGGGCCTGCTCCACGCGGCGATCGTGCGGAGCCCGCACGCCCACGCGCGCGTCGAGCGCGTCGACGCCGCGGCGGCGCGCGAGATGCCGGGCGTCGTCGCCGTGCTCACCATCGACGATCTTCCCGAGTGCGAGGGCGCGGTGCCACCGCTCGTCGCCGCGCCCGCGCTCCGGGCCTACCGCCACGGCGCGCTGGCCGGGGCCTCGGTGCGCCACGCGGGCGAGGCGGTGGCCGTGGTCGTCGCCGACGATCCCT
This sequence comes from Candidatus Rokuibacteriota bacterium, assembly GCA_016209635.1. Taxonomy (GTDB): domain Bacteria; phylum Methylomirabilota; class Methylomirabilia; order Rokubacteriales; family CSP1-6; genus JACQWC01. The sequence continues at coordinate 13,211 of JACQWC010000229.1, forward strand.
ATCGCGCGGCCGACGGCGTCGAGGCCGTCGCGGTCGCCTACACGGTGCTCCCCGCGGCCGCGTCCGTCGCGGCGGCGCTCGCGCCAAACGGCCCCCGCGTGTTCGCGGACTGGCCCGACAACGTCGTGGGCCCGGCGAGCGGGCAGGTCGGCGACCTCGAGCGCGGGTTCGCCGAGGCGAACGTCGTCATCGAGGGACGCTTCGCCTACCCGCGGGTGGGGGGCATGCCGATCGAGCCGCGCGGGGTCCTGGCGCTGCCGGCGGCGCCGGACGGCACCTTCACGGTCTGGACGTCGACGCAGGTGCCCTTCGCGGTGCGTGCGTCCGTCGCCGCCGTCCTGGGCAAGGCCGAGGAGCGCGTGCGCGTCCTCGCCCCGGACGTCGGGGGCGGCTTCGGGATCAAGGGCCACGCCTACCCGGAAGACGTCCTGATCCCGGCCGTCGCGCGGCGCCTCGGCCGGCCGGTCAAGTGGGTGGAGACGCGCCGCGAGCACTTCCTGGCCGCCGCACCCGACCGCGATCAGGAGCACGTCGCGCGGCTCGGCGTGCGCGAGGACGGGACGATCACGGCGCTCGAGACCGCGTTCACACGCGACCACGGCGCCTATCCGACGCTCGGCGACGTGATCGCGCTGAACACGATCAACCACCTCCCGGGCCCGTACCGGATCCTCCACTACCGGGGCGTCGCGACGAACGTCGTCACGCACAAGACCTTCACCGGGGCCTACCGCGGCGCGGGGCGGCCAGAGGCGGCATTCGTCCTCGACCGGCTGCTCGACCGCGCCGCGCGCCGGCTCGGCATCGATCCGGCCGAGCTCAGGCTCCGGAACTTGATCCGCCCGGGCGAGATGCCCTACCGCACGGGCCTCACCTACCGCGACGACGCCCCGATCGTCTACGACCCCGCGGACTACGCGGCGGCGTTCGAGCAGGTCCTGACGCGGCTCGGCTGGGACGAGTGGCGGACGGAGCAAAAGCGGCGGCGCGGCGGCGCCCGGCCGATCGGCCTCGGCGTCTCCGCCTACGTCGAGGGCACGGGCATCGGACCCTTCGAGGGGGCCGACGTCCGCGTGGATCCGAGCGGGGCCGTCTACGTCCTCATCGGCGTCTCCTCGCAGGGGCAGGCGCACGAGACCACGCTCGCGCAGATCTGCGCGGCCGAGCTTGGCGTGGACGTGGAGCGGGTCGTCGTGCGCGGCGGCGACACCACCCTCCTCCCCTACGGCATGGGCACGATCGCGAGCCGGGTCGCGGCCGTCGCGGGCCCCGCGGTGGCGCGCACCTCGCGCGAGGTCGCGCGCAAGGCGCGGCTGGTCGCGGCGGAGCTGCTCGAGTGCGCGCCCGAGGACGTCGTCCTCGAGGGCGGGCGCGCGCACGTCGTCGGCGTCCGGGAGCGCGGGGCCGACCTCGGCCGGCTCGCCCGGGCGTCCCTCAGGAGCAGGGCGCTCGCGCGGGAAGGCGGCCCCGGCCTCCACGCCTGCGCCTTCTTCCATCCGGCGACGGTGACCTGGGCCTTCGGCGCCCAGGCGTGCGCGCTCGAGGTCGACACGGACACGGGCGCCGTGCGGCTCCTCCGCTATGCGGCCGTTCACGACTGCGGGCGGCCCATCAATCCGACGGTGGTCGAGGGCCAGCTCCACGGCGGGATCGTCCAGGGCATCGGGAGCGCGCTCTCGGAGGAGCTGATCTTCGACGACGGGGGGCAGCTCCTCACCGGGACGCTCATGGAGTACGGGCTCCCGAGGGCCGACGACGTGCCCCCGCTCGACGTGGTCTCGCTCGACCATCCGTCCATGCTCAACGAGCTGGGCATCAAGGGGGTCGGCGAGAGCGGCATCATCTCGCCGGCCGCGGTGATCGCCGGCGCGGTCGAGGACGCGCTCGCCGACGGCGGCGTCGACATCACGCGCGTGCCGCTCACGCCGGCGCGCGTGTGGGAGGCGCTGCGCGCGGTGACGGGCCCGGCCTCCGGATCCGGCGCGGGACGCCGGCCGTAGCCATGGAGATGCGCTGCCCCGCGTGCCAGACGGAGAACCGCCCGGGGATCAAGTTCTGCGAGGAATGCGGCGCCCGGCTCGAGGCCACGTGCCCGGCGTGCGGGGCGCCCGTGCCGCCGGACAAGAAGTTCTGCGGCCACTGTGGCGCACCCCTGACCGGGGCCACGGGGCGGGAGGGACCCTCGTCGACCACAGTAACGACGACGGGTCTCCGAGAGTCCCCCCCGCCCCGCGCGCCGGCCACCGGCACGCCCATCGGCGAGCGGTTTGAGTCGCCGCAGGCGTACACGCCCGCGCACCTCGCCGAGCGGATCCTGAAGGACCGTGGCGCCCTCTCCGGCGAGCGCAAGCAAGTGACGGTCCTCTTCGCCGACGTCTCGGGGTTCACCGCGATCTCCGAGCGGCTCGACCCCGAAGACGTGCACGCACTGATCAACCGGGGGTTCGAGCTGATGCTCGCCGAGATCCACCGGTACGAGGGGACCGTCAACCAGTTCCTCGGCGACGGGCTCATGGCGCTCTTCGGCGCGCCCGTCGCCCACGAGGACCACGCGCAGCGCGCTGCGCGTGCCGCGCTCGGCCTGCAGCAAGCGCTCGCGCGCTATCGCGACGAGCTCCTGACGGGCCGCGGCATCGACTTCCGCCTGCGCCTGGGACTGAACACGGGCCTCGTCGTCGTTGGCGCGATCGGCGACAACCTCCGCATGGACTACACGGCGGTCGGCGACACGACGAATACCGCGGCGCGCATGCAGCAGCTCGCCGAGCCCGGCCGGATCGTGGTCGCCGAGGCGACGCAGCGGCTGATTGGCCCCTACTTCGAGACGCGCGCGCTCGGCGCCGTCCCGGTGAAGGGCAAGAGCCAGCCCGTCGCCGCGTACGAGCTCGTCGGCGCAAAGGCCGCGGTGTCACGCCTCGAGGCGCGGGCGGCTCGAGGCCTCTCGCCCTTCGTCGGGCGCGACGACGCCCTCGCGACGCTCGAGCGGGCATGGGCCCAGGCCCGGAGCGGGCGTGGTCAGGCGGTCTTCGTCGTCGGCGAGCCGGGCATGGGCAAGTCGCGGCTCCTCCTCGAGTTCCGGCAGCGCGTCGGCGACACGGCGACGTGGGTCGAGGGGGACTGCATCTCCTTCGGCCAGTCGATCCCGTTCCTGCCGATCGTCGCCATGCTCAAGCGGAACTTCGGCATCGAGGACCACGACGGCGAGCCGCAGATCATCGCGAAGGTCCACCGCCGCGTCGAGCTCCTCGGCGCTGAGGCCGCGACCGTCGAAGCTCTCTTGCGTTATCTCCTCGCCGTGAACCCGGGAGATCCGAGCGTCGTTGCGATGGATCCCGTGCAGCGCCGCGCGCGCATCGTCGCCGCCATCCAGCGGCTGACCGCGGTCGGCGGCCGCCGGCGTCCGGTCGTTCTCGTCGTCGAGGACGCGCACTGGATCGACAGCGCCTCGGAGGACTTCCTCAAATCCCTGACCGAGAGCCTCCCCGGCATGGCCGTGCTGCTGATCGTCACGTACCGCCCCGTCTACCAGCAGCCGTTCGGCGACCGCACCTACTACTGGCGAATCGGGCTGCAGCCCGTGGCCGAGGAGGATGCCGCGCGCTTCGTTCGCGGTTGGGAAGGATTCGCCGAGGTGCCGCGCGCGCTGGCCGCCACCATCGCCGGCAAGGCCGAGGGCAATCCGTTCTTCCTGGAGGAGATCGGCCGCACGCTCGTGGAGACGGGCGCGGTGCGGACGGAGAACGGCCGGCTCGTGCTCGCGCAGGCCGTCTCGACGATCAGCGTGCCTGAGACGGTCCAGGACGTCATCGCGGCGCGCATCGACCGGCTCGCCGGGCCCCAGAAGCGAACCGTGCAGACGGCCTCCGTCATCGGCCGCGAGTTCGCGCTTGCGCTCCTCGAGCGCGTGTCCGACCTCCAGGAGAAGCTCGAGCAGAATCTCGCCGAGCTCAAGCGGATCGAGCTGATCTACGAAAAGGCCGGCTTCGGCGAGCTCGAGTACGTCTTCAAGCACGCGCTCACGCAGGATGTCGCATACGCCTCGCTCCTCCAGGCTGAGCGCCGGCGCCTGCACCCGCTGATCGGCGCCGCCATCGAGGAGGTTTACGCCGGGCGCCTCGAGGAGCGCGCCGAGGAGCTCGCCTACCACTTCACGCGCGGCGAGGTCTGGGACAAGGTCGTCCAGTACGCGCGGACCGCGGCCGAGCGGGCCGCGGCGCTCTGCGTGGACGACAGGGCGGTCGAGCTCTACCAGGCGGCGCTCGACGCGCTCGGGCGCCTGCCGGAGTCCGAGGAGACCTCCCGCATCGGCATCGAGGTGCGCCTCGCCATGCGGGCGCCGCTCTGGCGGGGCGGCCAGCCGGACCGCCTGTTCGCGCTCGTCAAGGAGGCGGAAGCCCTCGCCGCCCGCGCGGGCCAGACCGACCATCTCGACACCATCTACGCCTTCTTCGTGCAGTACCACTGGGCGCGCGGCGAGCAGGACAAGGCGCTCGAGTACGGGCAGCGGTGCCTCGAGCGCGCCGAGGCCCGGGACGATCTCGGCCTGCGCGTCACCGGACTCTTCTACCTCGGCCACGCCTACCACGTGCTCGGCCGGTACGCGGACTCGGTGCAGGCGGCCCGCAAGATCATGGCGCTGCTCGAAGGACCGAAAGTGACCGAGCGCTTCGGGCTCTCGGGCCTCCCCTACTCGGGTGCCTGCGCGATGGCCGCCGCCTCGCTCGGCGAGATCGGCGACCACGCCGGCGCGCTCGCGCTGCTCGAGCGCGGCCAGCGCGTGGCCGACGCCGCCAACCACCTCTACAGCCAGATCGTCCTGGCGGCGGCTCGGGGCGATGTCCTCGTCGGCGCCGGCCGGGCTGAGGAGGCGATCGCCGCGCTCGAGCCCGCCGTCCGGGTCTGCCGCGAGAAGAACTTCGTCGGTCAGCTCATCAACGTCCTCAAGCACCTGGGCCGGGCCTACACGCTGGCCGGCCGGCCGGCCGAGGCGGTCGCGCCGCTCCGGGAGTCGATCGAGCTGCAGGACAAGGCGAACGTCTTCGTGCAGCGGACGCTCAAGCACACGGCGCTCGCCGGGGCCTACCTCGCGCTCGGTGAGCTCGAGCCGGCGGCGGCGGACCTCGAGCGGGCGCTGGCCTTCGCCGAGCGCCTCGGCGAGCGCTCGTGGGAGGGATGGGCGAGGCTCATGTGTGGCGAGCTGGCCCTTCGTCGCGGCGACCGCGAGGCGGCCGAGCGGTCCTTCGAGGAGGCGGCGGAGATCGCCGAGGAGTGCGGGATGATGCCGCTGCTCGAGCGCTGCCGCCGGGCCCTCCGCCGCTAATCGAGCACGACGCCCCCGTCGACCACGAGCACCTGGCCGGTGACGAAGTTGGCCATCGACGAGGCCAGGTAGACGACGGCCTGCGCGATGTCCCCCGGCTGTCCGATCCGCGCGATCGGTTGCGCGGCGACGTCGTAGTCGAAGCCGCGCGTCATCTCCGTCTCCACGGGTCCCGGGGCGACCGTGTTCACCCGGATGCCGTAGCGGCCCGCATCCTTCGCCAGCCAGCGCGTGAAGGCGATGACACCCCCCTTGGCGGCGGCGTACGCGGGACCGCTCCGCCTGCCCCGCGCGGCGGCGCCGCTCGGGTCGGGGCGCGAGACGGCGCCACCCGCCATGCCGGAGACCGAGGAGATGTTGACGATCGCGCCTCCGCGCTGCTTGAGGTGGGGATACGCGGCCTGGCTCACGAGAATGGTGCCCCGCAGGATCACGTCGAGCGCGCGGCCGAGCGTGCGATCGTCCAGCTCCTCGAGGCTTCGCCGCTCGGCCACGCCGGCGTTGTTGACGACGATGTCCAGGCGTCCGAGGCGGGCGAGCGTCTCGGCGACGGCCACGTCGACGGCCGCGCGGTCGCTGACGTCGGCGGCGAGCGGGAGACAGCGGCGGCCCGCCCGCTCGACCCGCCGCTGGGTCTCGGCGGGTGGCTCGAGGTCTAGCGCGGCGATGTCGGCGCCCACCGCGGCCAGGGCGAGCGCGACCGCGTGACCGATCCCCCGCCCGGCGCCCGTCACGAGCGCCACCTGGCCGGTCAGGTCCGCCGCGCGACTGGGCGGAGTGATCACGGGTCGGCGTCGACTTCAGCGGCCCGCGGGATCGCGGAAGTGGCGGACGAGATACACGAGGAGAATCTCCCGGTCCGCCGGCGGGACCGGCGCGGCCGCCACCCCGGCTCCGAGGACGAGGGCGGCGGCGCTCAGGCGGCTACGCCACATGTAGGAATCCTCGTCGCGTCAAGGCACTGTCGCTCGGCTCGCTCGTGGCCCGCTCCTTGTCGTGGATCCTCGGAAGGTCGAGCACGACTATACCGGGAGGCGCGGTTTTTCTTCCACCCCTTTTCGCGCTCCCTCGCGTATACCTATCCGGGATGAAGGAACGGGCGATCGTCGAGCCCCTCGTCGGGCGGCTCCGGATCGAGGCGACCGACCGCGGCGTGGTCCGGCTCGCCCGCGGGCGGGGCGACCGGGCGGTCTCGCCACGCGCGCGGCGCCACGCCACGCAGGCGAGGCGCCAGCTCCGGGAGTATCTCGCGGGCCGGCGCGCCGTCTTCTCGGTGCCCCTCGATCTCGCGGGCGTGCCGGAGTTTCAGCGGAAGGTCCTTCGGGTGGCGGCCCGCGTGGCCTTCGGCGAGGTCGCGTCGTACGCCGCCCTCGCCCGGAGGATCGGGCA
>JACQWC010000227.1 GCA_016209635.1 Candidatus Rokuibacteriota bacterium
GCCGTCGGCCTCGCCGACCGCGAGTCCCATCACCCGAGCCAGCTCTCGGGCGGCCAGCAGCAGCGGGTGGCGATCGCCCGCGCGCTCGTGAACGATCCCGCCGTGATCCTCGCTGACGAGCCGACCGGCAACCTCGACACCCGGACGAGCGTCGAGATCCTGTCGCTCCTCCAGCGGCTGAACCGGGAGGGCCTCACCATCGTCCTCGTGACCCACGAGCCCGACATCGCGGCCCACGCGGGTCGCGTCCTCACCTTCCGTGACGGCCGGCTCCTCCGCGACGAGGGGGTCCCGGCCCCGCGCGACGCCGCCCGCACGCTCCAGGCGCTGCCCGAGGAGGTGCCTGCATGACCGTCTGGCAGAGCGGTCGAATCGCCATCCGGGCGCTCCGGGTGAACAAGCTCCGCAGCATCCTCACGATGCTCGGCATCATCATCGGCGTCGGCGCGGTGATCGCGATGGTCGCCGTCGGCGCGGGCGCCCAGGCCCGGGTCGCCGAGCAGATCCAGAGCCTCGGCTCGAACCTCGTCATCGTGCTTTCCGGGAGCGTGACCTCGAGCGGGACGCGTCTGGGCCTCGGGACCCAGCTCACGATCAGCGAGGACGACGCCTACGCGATCCAGCGCGAGGTGCAGGCCGTGCAGGTGGCCGCGCCCTCGATGCGCGGCGCCGCGCAGGTCGTGTACGGGAATCTCAACTGGTCGACCATCATCCAGGGCGTCACCACCGAGTACCTGGAGGCGCGCGAGTGGGCGCTCGCGGCCGGCCGGCCCCTCGGGCCGGAGGACATCGAGGGGGCCACCAAGGTTGCCCTCCTCGGCCAGACGACGACGCAGAACCTGTTCGCCGACGCCGATCCGCTCGGCCAGATCATCCGCATCAAGAAGGTCCCGTTCACCGTGATCGGCGTCCTCGGGCGGAAGGGCCAGAACTCGTGGGGGCAGGACCAGGACGACGTGATTCTCGTCCCGCTCTCGACCGCGAAGAAGAAGGTCATCGGCACGAGCCAGGCGAACCCCCGCGCCGTCGGCGCCATCTCCATCAAGATCCGCCAGGCGGAGGACATGGTCGAGGCGGAAGCCCAGATCCGCGCCCTCCTCCGGCAACGCCACCGGCTCCAGCCCTACCAGGACGACGATTTCTGGCTCCGGAACCTCTCCGAGATCCTCCAGACCCAGGAGGAGTCCTCGCGCGTGATGACCTACCTGCTCGCGGCGATCGCCTCGGTCTCGCTGCTGGTCGGCGGCATCGGGATCATGAACATCATGCTCGTGTCGGTGACGGAGCGGACGCGGGAGATCGGCCTCCGCATGGCGGTCGGCGCGCGCGGCCGGGACATCCTCACCCAGTTCCTGGTCGAGGCGATTACGCTCTCCCTCATCGGCGGCGTCATCGGGATCGGCGTCGGCGTCGCGGGATCGCACGCGATCAACTACTTCGCCGCGTGGCGGACCCTCATCGCGCCGAACGCGATCGTGGTCGCGTTCGGCTTCGCGGCCGCGGTGGGCGTCTTCTTCGGCTTCTACCCGGCCCGGAAGGCCGCGCGTCTGGACCCGATCGAGGCGCTCCGCTACGAGTGAGGGGCCGGGCGAGGCCACGGGCTTCGGAACCCCACTCGCCCGGAGCCTCCCCCGGCCCCTCGCTCGAGCCGTGATCAGTCCTTCGGGAGGCCGAGGACGCGCTCGGCGAGGATGTTGCGGTTGATCTCCGAAGTGCCCGCCGCGATCGTATCGCCGCGCGACCGGAGGAAGCGGTACTGCCAGTAGCCATCCTCGATGGCCCGGTCGCTCCCCTCCGAGAGCATCGCGTACGGCCCCAGGAGCTCGAGCGTCAGCTCGAGCAGCCGCTGCCAGGTCTCGCTCCAGAAGAGCTTGGCGGCCGAGCCCTCGGGTCCCGGCGTGGCGCCGCGGAGCTGCCGCGTGAGCGCGCGCAGCGTCGACAGGCGGAGCGCCTCGGCGTCGATCACGAACTGGGCGAGCCGCTGCCGGACGACCGGGTCGTCCGCGGCGCGGCGGCCGTCGCGGTCGAGGGCGCGCGCGAGGTCGATCGCCGCGTCGAGCCCCTGGCGCAGGAGGAGCTGGCGCGAGATCGTGCGCGGCCCGCGCTCGAACATGAGCGTGGTGACGGCCACCTCCCAGCCGCCGTTCGGGCGGCCGACGACCTGGTCCGCGTCTACCCGGACCGCGTCGAGGAACAGCTCGTTGAACTCGGCGTCGCCGCTCGCCTGGCGGAGCGGCCGGACGGACACCCCGGGCGAGCGCATGTCGACCAGGAAGAAGGTGAGCCCCTTGTGCTTCGGTGCGTCGGGGTCGGTGCGGGCGAGCAGGATGCACCAGTCGGCGAAGTGGGCGAACGACGTCCACACCTTCTGGCCGGTGACCACCCAGTCGCCGTGCCCGTCGCGCACCGCCCGGGTCTGGAGCGCCGCCAGGTCGGACCCCGCGTTCGGCTCCGAGAACCCCTGGCAGAAAACGTGCTCGGCCGAGAGGATCCGGGCGAGGTGGGTGCGCTTCTGAGCCTCGGTACCGTGGGCGATGAGGGCCGGGCCGGCCATGTCGAGCCCGATCACGTTCGGCAGCTCCGGAGCCCGGGCCCGCGCCATCTCCTCGTAGAAGATCGCCTGCTCCGTGAGCGTCGCGCCGCCCCCGCCGTACGCCTGCGGCCACGCGAGCCCGACGTAGCCCGCCGCGTGGAGCTTCCGCTGCCAGTCGCGGAGGAAGGCGACCCGCCCCTCTGCCGAGGCGAACCGTCGCCGCACCTTCGCCCAGTCGCCGGGCGCGTTCTCGGCGAGCCACTGGCGGAGCCGGTCGCGGAATTCGAGCTCCGCCTTCGAGAGCCGGAAGTCCATGCGTCGCTCCCTCCCGTTCTGCTATCTTCTACCGGTGACGGATCGGAAACGCAAACGCCGCCCGCCCGAGCGTGAGCGGCGAGCCGCCGCGCCGACCGTCGGGCGCGCCGGTCCGGCCGAGGCGCGGCTCCTCCGGCTCGCGCGCGACCTCTCCGCGCTGGCCCGGAGCGAGACGGCGCCCGAGCGCCTCCTGCCCGCGGCGCTCGAGCGTCTGGCCGACGCCTGGGCCCCCGGGGCACCGCTGCCGCGCGCGCTCTGGGGCGCGTGGCTCGCCGCCCGGAGCGACAAGACGGCGACCCTCGCGCTCGCGTGGGCGCGCGAGCAGCTGCGTCTCGGACTTCAAGAAATCCTCGAGCGCGCCCGGAAGGCCGGGCAGGTCCGCGCCGACCTCGACGCGGCTCTCCTCGCCTGGCTGCTCATGGCCGGCTGCGAGGCGATCGCCCTCGAGCCGCCGGGCGTCGGTCCCGAGCGCCTCCGCGCCCTGCTCGAGGCCGCCGGTCACGCCGCGCCAGGTTCCTGACCGCTCCGAGGACGAGTGCGGCCGCGTCCCGGGCCCCGGCGGAGGGGCGCCAGGAAGCGGATCAGGAGGTCGTTGACCTGCCGCGGCGCTTCCTGCTGGACCCAGTGGCTCACGCCGCGGAGGTAGCGGATCCGGAAGGAGCCGCTGAAGTGGCGTCGCATCCCGCGCGTGAGCGGGAGACCGAGGAAGTGGTCGCGGGTTCCCCAGATGACGAGCGTCGGGGCGGCGATCGGCGGGTACACGCGCGTCGCGACCTCGCCCCGCCGGAACATCGCGCGGTACCAGTTGATCGCCCCGGTGAGGGCGCCGGGCCGGGCGAAGGCCTCGACGTAGCGGCGGAGGTCGCGCCGGCTGAAGGTGCCCGGCCGCGCGCGCGCCCAGGCGAACTCTTGGAGCCCGCGGAAGTTGTTCGCCGCCAGCACGGCCTCGGGGAGGACCGGAAGCTGGAAGAAGAACATGTACCAGGACTTCCTCAGCTGGTCGAGATCGCCCTCGCGCAGCGCCCTCGCGAACGGCTCGGGATGCGGGCAGTTCAGCACCGCGAGCCGGGCGGCGAGGCCCGGGCGCAGCATCGCGAACGCGTAGGCGGCGGCGCCGCCCCAGTCGTGACCGACGATCGCCGCGCGCTCCTCGCCCAGCGCGCCGACGATTCCCGCCAGGTCCTCGACGATCGCGCTCATCCGGTACGCCTCGATCCCCTCCGGCTTGTCGGACTCGTTGTAGCCGCGCAGATCGGGCGCCACGACCCGGAAGCCGGCGCGCGCGCCGGGATCTGGTGGCGCCACGAGTACCAGAACTCCGGGAAGCCGTGGAGCAGCAGCACGAGCGGGCCCGCGCCCGCCGTCACGCAGTGGAGGCGGAGACCGTTGGTCTCGACATACCGGTGCTCGACGGAGGAGAGGCGCTCCCTCACGAGCTCGATCGCCGGGGCGCGGGGGTCACGACGAGCAGGATCGGCGGATCACCTCCCCCTGTCAACACGGGCTCGCCGGGCGTTGACGGGCCTCGAGCGGCAGCGTAGAGTGCCCCCGATGCGCCGACGGCCCGCCGCCTCGCGTTCCGGCTCCGGGCGCCGCGCGGCGCGCCCGAGGGTCGGGGTCGCGATCGGCGGGGTCATCCGCCGACTCGAGCGCACGAGACACCGGTGGAACCCGACCGCGCTCGCCGTGGTCGCCGAGCGGACGCGGGACCCCTTCCGCGTCCTGATCGCGTGCATCCTCTCGCTCCGGACCCAGGACACGACGACGGGACCGGCGGCCGAGCGCCTCTTCGCCCTCGCCCGGACGCCGCGGGCGATGCTCGAGCTCGCCCGCGAAGAGATCGCGCGGGTGATCTACCCCGTGGGGTTCTACCGCACCAAGGCACGGGTGATCCTCGGCGTGTGCCGCGACCTCCTCGAGCGCTTCGGCGGGGTCGTGCCGGACACGATCGACGCGCTCCTGACCCTCAAGGGCGTCGGCCGCAAGACCGCGAACCTCGTGGTCACGATGGGCTACGGCAAGCCGGGCATCTGCGTCGACACCCACGTGCACCGGATCTCGAACCGCCTGGGCTACGTGCGGACGCGCTCGCCCGAGGCGACCGAGATGGCGCTCAGGGCGAAGCTCCCGGACCGCTACTGGATCGGCTACAACGACCTCCTCGTCACCTTCGGTCAGAACGTGTGCACGCCCATCTCCCCGCGCTGCTCCACCTGCCCGGTCGGTGCCGTCTGCCGGCGCGTGGGCGTCACGACCTCACGGTAGCGGACCGGAGCCGCCGGAGCTGCCGGAGGTTCCGGATGTCGGCCACGGGCTCGGGCTCCTTCGGCGTCTCGAGGATCTTGGGGGCGCGGGCGAATCGCGGGTCACGGAGGAGGAGCCTGAAGGGAACGAGACCGAGCCGTCCGCGGCCGATGTGCTGGTGCCGGTCGAGCCCCGAGCCGAGCGCGGCTTTCGAATCGTTCAGGTGGAAGGCGAGGACCCGCGCGGTCCCGATCGCCTCCGCGCACTCGGCCATCGCGCGCGCGTAGCCCGCGGGCCTCCGGATATCGTAGCCCGCCGCGAACAGGTGGCAGGTGTCGACGCAGACGCCGAGCCGCTCCGGCGCCCGGGCGCGCCGGATCACGGCGCCCAGCTCGCCGAAGGTGCGGCCGACCGCCGCGCCCGCCCCCGCGGTGTTCTCGAGCGCGATCCGTACGCGGTAGCCGCCGGTGCGCCGCGTGACCTCGTCGAGCGCCGCCACGACGCGGCGGAGTCCCGCGTCGAGCCCGGTCCCCAGGTGGGAGCCGGGATGGATCACGACGCAGCGGAGCCCGAGCGTCTCCGCGCGCTCCAGCTCATCGGTGAAGGCGTCGAGCGCCCGCCACCAGGGCGCGTCGGCCGGCGACGCGAGGTTCACGAGGTAGCTCGCATGCGCGAGCACGATGCGGATCCCCGTCCGGCGCCGCGCGGCCGCGAACGCGCGGACCGCGGCCGCGTCGAGGGGCGGCGCCGCCCACTGCCGCTGGTTCTTCACGAAGATCTGCACGACCGAGCAGCCGACGCCCGCGCCGCGCTCGAGCGCCCGGTGGAGACCGTCGGCGATCGACATGTGCGCGCCCAGCTCGTCGCGCGGGCGCGGCGTCACCCCGCCGCCCCCCTGACCCCCGCCACCAGCTCGGCGATCCGCGCCGTCCGGTACTCCCACAGCTCCCGGATCCAGCGCCGGACCAGGAGGGTGTGGGCCGCCCGGCCGAGAGGCCCGACCGGCAGACGGTAGGTCACCCGGTCCTCGACCCAGGTGCCGCCGCCCTCGGCGAGGAACCGGTGGCGATGCTCCCAGCGCGCGTAGGGCCCGCGCACCTGGACGTCGACGAACCGGAACGGGGGATCGTACTCGCGGATGAATGCGCGCCAGCGGACGGGAACACCAAAGACGCGCATCCGGTAATCGAGGACCGCGCCCGCGGCGAGGTCGGCCCGCGCGGTCAGGAGCCGCACACGGAACGACGGAGGGGCGAGCCGGGCCAGGTTGGCAGGATCGGTGAAGAACCGGAAGACCTCGACCCGCGGCTTCGCGATCCACACCCGCGACTCGAGGATGTGATCGGCCATGACGCGCGCGCTATCATAGGCAGGTGCCCCGGCCGAGTCAAACGCGCGCCTACGCGGCGTTGATCCTCATCGTCACGCTCTGGGGCAGCTACCCGGCCGCCACCAAGCTCGCGCTCCAGGACTTCCCGCCGTTCTTCCTCGGCGCCGTCCGCTGCACGATCGCGTCGGGCTTCCTCCTCCTCCTGCTCGCCCGCGCGGGCGCCGACGCCGCCCGCGCGCTCACGCCCGCCGCCCTCGGGAGCTTCCTGGTCCTCGGGATCTCGGGCATCGCCGTGTCGACGCAGCTCAGCTACGTCGCGATCTACTACACGACCGCTGCGAACACGGCGATCCTCCAGGCGGCCACGCCGGTGATGGTGGCGCTGGGCGCCAGATTCTACCTTGGCGAGCGGCTGCGCCGCGCGCAGTGGGCCGGCGTCGCCCTGTCCGCGCTCGGCGTCCTCGTGGTGATCACCAACGGACGCCTCGCGGCCCTCACGCCGCAGGAGCTCCGCGCCGGGGACTTCATCAACCTCGTGGCGCTCGCCGGCTGGGCCGCCTACACCGTGTACGGCACGCGCGTGCTCGCGACCCACTCGCCGATGCTGGCGACCACGGCCGCCTACGTGCTCGGCACGCTCCTCCTGATTCCCACGGCGATCCTGACGGCTCCCCTCTTCCCGGCGCCGCGCCTCGGCTCGGGGCTCGCATGGGGGTTCGTCCTCTACCAGGCATTGGCGGGGGCCGTGGCCCACATCTGGTGGTACCGGTCGGTCGACGTCATCGGCCCGAGCCGCTCGGCGATCTTCATGAACCTCCAACCGGTCGTGGGCCTGGCGCTCGCGCGCGGGATCCTGGCGGAGCGGATCGGGCTCTGGCAGGTCGTGGGGACGGCGCTGGTCCTGGGCGGGGTCGCCCTGACGACGCGCGGGTCGGGCCGCTAGGACAACGGCCCGGGCCCGCGCCGCCGCCTGGTCAGCCGAGCTTCTTCACCTCGGCGAGGATGCGATCCGGGTCGGGCAGCTCGCCCTTCCCGTACCGCTCGGTGAAGCGCACGGTGCCGGCCCTTGTCGACGACGAACGTCGCGCGGACGTTCGCGTTCCAGTCCGGCCAGTAGACGCCGTAGTCCTTCACGGTGGCCCGCTGGACGTCCGACAGCAGCGGGTAGTGGCTGATCCCCACCGCCTTTGCCCAGTTGTCGTGGCTGAAGGGGCTGTCCGTGCTGTGGAGTGCTCCCCGTTTCGACTGCTCACCGTGGGGACGTAAGATGCAGTGGGAGGCTCCATGGGCGAGCATCGACGGAAGGCAGACGGGCGGCGCGTTTTCAGCACGGAGTTCAAGCGGACGACGGTCCAGCGAATCCTGACGGGCGAGAAGATGGTCGCCGAGCTCAGTCGGGAGCTCGACATCGCGCCAAGCGTGATCCGCAACTAGAAACGGTTCGCCGAAGCCGGAGCGACGACGGCCGTACAGGCCAGTGAGGACGTGGTCCGCGCCAGCCACCTGCGCGAGGCCGCCAAGATCCGGGAGCTCGAGCGCGCGCTGGGCCGCAAAACCATGGAGGTCGAGATCCTGCGCGCCCCCACCTGGGCAGAAGATTGGGGAGCACTCCAGCTGATACCCAGCACCTGGGTATTCGCGGCCTCGAAGTCGCGGATGCGCTTGTCGAAGGCCGACATGCAGGTGCTTCAGCCCGGCGTCGCGCGACTGGCCGATCGCCGAGCACCGCCGCGAAGCGCTGGAGCTCGGTGTGGATCCGCCGCTCGATCAGCTCGCCGGCCTCAGTGAGGATGCAAATCTGGCTTTCCTTCTTGTGGACGTCGATGCCACTATGGTCCATGGCTGGGCTCTCCTCTCCACGGCGTTGACCGCGTGTATGCTTTTGTGGGGCAGGGTATGCCACCACGTCGACCGAGAGGCCAGCCGCTTCATCCCATCTACGCTCTCCCCGTCCCGCGGCTCACCTCGCCGCTGGCCTGGACCGTCGTGCTCTACCAGGCGCTGCTGGGCGCCGTGGCGACCTCTGGTGGTACAAGGCCGTCGAGGTCGTGGGCCGAGCCGCTCGGCGGTGTTCATGAACCTGCAGCCGATCCCCGGGATCCTGCCCGCGAGGATTCTGCTCGCGGAACGGATTAGCGTGTGGCGGGTTGCGGGAGGGATCTTCGTGCTCGGCGGCATGACGCTGACGACGCGAGGTCAGACCGGCTCAGAGAGGTGACTTCGAAAACACCGGCGAGGCTATAGATCGTGCGTGCGATCCCGTCCTTGGCCCTGACTCTTCTCCTTGCGCTCCAAGGCTGTACCGAGGATTCGAAGCCGTCTGGAAACGCGGCGGAGGGTGATGCGGGGCGCGGGAGACTGGTTTACTTGGCGCAATGCACGGCGTGCCACGCCATCGATCCGGCGAAGGACGGTCCCCTCGGACCGGCGGTCAAGGGGTCCTCACGCGCGCTGCTCGAGGCGAAGGTGCTCCGTGGGAGCTACCCGCCCGGCTACGCGCCCAAGCGAAACACGGCCGTCATGTCCCCGCAGCCGCAGCTCACGCCGAGCGTTCCCGACCTCGAGGCGTTCCTGCACTAGTATGGAACGGCCCCTCGGTCAACACCTCCTCGCGTCGAGTCGCACGCGGCGTTGTGGTTCGATGGCCTGGAGCGGCGAGGGCAGCGGACGAGCGGGCGCGCTTCGACGACGAATCATTCTAGTATTCGCGGGTTGCTCCGAGGAGCCGAGCCGCATGACTGTGGTTCGTCGGGAGCTGCCTCTGTCTGAGATCGCGGGTCGTCCGGGCCGAGGCCTGGCGCCGCACAGTGCAGTCGAGGGCGCTCCGGTCGTGGCCACGTTCGCCCGCTGTCCTCGCCGCGCCAAGCCGAATGCGGAGAGCACGATGTCCGAGTCTCCTACGCCGCGCCAGCCTCGAGGGCCTCGTGTTTGACGAGCAGCGCCCACACGAAACCGACGAGTTCCCGCGCCACGGCCACGACCGCCACCTGGTGGGGCTTGCCTCGGCCGACCAGGTGGCGGAAGCGGCGATGCAAGCGGTGTTGCGCCCGCAGCGCTTCGGCGCGGATGGGCTCGGGCTGCCCGGCCGCGCGAGTGCGGAGGCGTCCGGCCTGCATCGGCCGGTGGCGGTAGTGCCAGGCGGCTTCGACGAAGATGCGGCGGGCGTGGGCGTTGCCGGCCTTGGTAATCGAGCCCCGGACTTCCCGGCCGCCCGAGGCGTAGAGGCTGGGCGTGAGCCCGACGAAGCTCATCAGCTCGCGCGGCGACCGGAAGCGGTGAAAGTCCTGGAGCTCGACGAGCAGCGTGAGCGCGGACAGCGTGTCGAGCCCCCGCAGGCAGCGCAGGCGGGCGACGAGCGGGGCCCAGGGCGCCTGCTGGGCGAGGGCAACGATCTCGCCGTCGAGGGCGCGGAGGCGGTCGACGCCATGATCCAGTTGCGCGAGGTACTCCTCGAAGGTGCGCTGCGCGATCGGGTCGTCGAACCGCTGGGCGCGCAGCCAGCTCCAGTGGCGGGCCGACCAGCGCGAGCGCTCTCGCCAGATGCGGCCGTGGCGGAGCAGGAACTTGCCGAGGCGGTGCCGGAGGCGGGTGACATCTTCCCCGAGATCCTCGCGGCAGCGGACCAGATCGCGCGCGGCCTCCTCCTGCCGGGTCGGCACGCGGATGACCGTGAGCTCGCCGGCGCGGTAGAGGCGGGCGAGCTTCCGTGCATCGCGCCGATCGGTCTTGACGTGGTCGCCTGGACGGCGGGGAATGAGCGAGGGCGCCACGACCTCACAGGCGATGCCGAGCGCCTCCAGCTGTCGCCGCACTTCGTACCCGCACGGCCCCGCCTCGTAGCAGGCGCGGGGGGCGCCCACCGCCGCCAGCTGGTGGAACAACTTGCGAACGGCCCGCGGCTCGTTGGCGATTTCGCGCGTCTCCTCGGTCGCCCCGTCCTCCGATACCCAGCACACGGCGATGGTGTCCTTGTGCACGTCCAGTCCCACGTAGATCCTGGTATCCTTCATCTCGGCCCCTCCTCCGTCTGCGGCTCTGGTCGCCGCGTTCGCGGTGGTGATCAATCCGCGTATACACGGGGTGAGGGGCCGTTCCATATAGTCTGATCAACCCCGGAGGAGGCCCCAAAATTGACGTTGACATAACAAATTTTTGAGTGGCAGCATCGCTCAGCCGTGACAACTCTCGAAAAGGGAGTCGCCGGGAAGCGTCCGATCGACCCTCTGGCGGCCCGACTGCGGAATGCCGGCCTGAGAGTTACCGCCCAGCGTCTGGGGGTCCTCCAAGTCCTCAAGGCAAGCCACATCCACCCTACCGCGGAGGCCGTGCATCGGCAGGTGCGGAAGCGGTTCCCGAAGATTTCCCTGAACACGGTGTATCTGAACCTGGAGGCTCTCACGCGGGTCGGTGAGACCTCGGAGGTTTGGATCGGGCACGATGCGGCACGGTTCGAGGCGAATAGCGTGCCGCACGATCATGCCGTGTGCGTTAGATGCAAGAAAATTGCGGACGTTCACGATCCCGCTCTCCGGCGATTGAAGATGCCGCGGGGGTTCGCGATGAAGTTCGATGTGATCAGCCATCGGGTGGACTTCTTCGGCCTGTGCAAGACTTGTCGGGTTGGACGACGTCGCAATAAGCCACGATCCTATCGCGGAACTTAACGAGGGAGAATTCCATGGCTATGACCAACGATGCTTCTTCACCGGCAGCGTGGCGCGCCACGGCGGCAGAATTCATCGCGACCCTGCTTTTCATTTTCCTGGGCGCTGGGACCGTGGTCGTTACGGGAGGATTGATCAAGGAAGGGCTCACGTCAGCGCGTCTGGTCGCCATCGCTCTGGCCCACGGGCTCGCCATCGCGCTTCTGGTTTCCGCTACGGCGAAGATCTCCGGCGGACACATCAATCCGGCTGTGACCTTTGGAGCCTTGATCACGGGCAAGATCAATCTCCCGAGAGCGATCATGTATATCATCGCCCAGCTCGTGGGCGCGGTCGTCGGCGCCGGGCTGCTCACGTTGGTCATTCCGGCCGCTGCTCAGGGCAACCTTGGCGCCCATGGCCTCGGTGCCGGCATTACTGCCGGTGGTGGTCTCGTAGCCGAAATCGTTCTTACCTTCGCCTTGGTCTTTGTCGTCTTTGCCACCGCCGTAGACCCGAAAGGACTGGGACACCTCGCGCCTTTCGCGATCGGCGTCACTATCGTGGTGGACCACCTCATTGGAGTGCCCGTGACAGGTGCTGGAATGAATCCCGCCCGGAGCTTTGGCCCCGCCCTGGTCGCCGCGGCCTGGGACAACCACTGGATTTATTGGGTCGGTCCCCTGGTAGGCGGGGGTTTGGCGGCGCTGGTCTACGAGTTTGTCTTCCTACGGACCGAGGAGTAGGATCGCGCCCCTGCCGGTCTTCAGGGACGGTTAAGCCTCCAAAGGGCCCGGGTCATGCCGGGCCCTTTCCTTTCAGCGCCAGCGCGGTTGACAGGCGTCGAGGTCCCTGTGTATGCTCTTGTTAGGTAATAATTATTCCTAACAATATTTCGACGCCCCTGGAGGCATAGCGATGAACCAACTGGAACGTCAACTGGCATCAACCCACGACAATCTGGTGCCCGTCGATACCGAGGCGCGACTTCGAAGCATTCGCGCTCGACTTCCTGGCCAGATGCTCAAGGAGCGAATCGAGACGGCGCAAGCTTGGTATGGCGCCCTTTACACGCTGGCCGAGATCCGCAGGAACGTCGCCAAGACGTTGCCTCGACACATTGGTCTGATGCGGGACGCTGTGTTCGAACCCATCGAAAAGTACCGCGAACCTATCCCGGACCATGCCCTCCGCAAGTACGACGAGGCCGACCAAAGCGGGCTGTTCTCGAAATTCTGGGTCGCGACACCGACGTACTACGAGCAGCGCCAAGTTGACCCGTGGATCGTGGGCGAGATCGAGGGCGCAAAGCTCTGCGCCGTCATCGCGCAGTGGGACGTGTAGCAGGCGAGGCGTTGTCGCGCCGGAGGCCGATCGGGACCAGCCGGCGCTACACGCCCGCCTCTTGATCACCCGAGCTTCTTCACCTCGGCCAGGATCGTATCCGGGTCTGGCAGGTCACCCTTCGGGTGGTGTTTGGCGAACCGCACGATGCCGTTCTTATCGATAATAAACGTCGCGCGCGTGCTGGCGTTCCACTCTGGCCAGTAAATGCCGTAATCCTTGACGACGGTACGGTGGACGTCGGACAAGAGGGGGTAATTGTTGATGCCGACAGTCTTCGCCCAGTTGTCGTGGCTGAAGGGGCTGTCCGTGCTGATACCCAGCACCTGGGTATTCGCCGCCTCGAAGTCGCGCACGCGCGCGTCGAAGGCGGGCATGCACTTGGCTCAGCCAGGCGTCCAGTCGAACACGTAGAATAACAGGACGACGTTCTTGCCCCGGTGGTCCTTGAGGCTCACCTCCTTGAGCCCGATCGCCTTCAGGGTGAAGTCGGGAGCCGGATCGCCCACGTTCAAGGTCTTGTTCGGCGTGCTCACTCGAGGTCTCCCCCTTTCGCGATTCTGCGAGGTTTGGCGACCATGATAGCATGTGGACTGCCCGCCCTCGCCGGGGGCTTCCGCGCCCGCGCCCAGAGCGCTCCGCGCCGGCTCTCGAGGGGCGCCGCCTCCACGCCGAGGTAGCCGGCCGCGGTCACCACGCGCCCCGTCTCCCAGAGCCGGGCGAAGCGCGATTCGAACCGCGCGTCGCGGAGGGCGTGGTGGTCCATGATCACCCGGCACTCCGTGGCGTCCATGATCCGGACGAGGTTCTCGATCCCGCGCTCGATCGGCGAGGGACCCAGCTCGTGCTCGATATAGGAGGGGGGGCCAGACACGTAGAGCAGCGTCGGGCGCTGGCGGATCACCCACGCCGCGGTGACGGGCGACATCGGCCCCTGGAGGTCTCCCGCGAAGACGAAGCGCTCGCGCTCGGCGGCATCGACCACCGTCAGCGCCACCACGTAGCCGAGGGGCGAGCCCTCGACGCCGTGGGCGAGCGGCGACGAGACCGAGAGCGCCAGCCCGGCCTCGCGGCGCTCCCAGCCGTCGGCGGCCTGCAGGCGCGCGTGGGGTTCGAGCGCCTTCCAGAGCGCCGCGGCTCGCCGGACCTGGAGGCCGGTGACCATGCGCCGCGGGTCCTTCGCGAGCACCGTGCGACCCGCGTACGACGCCGGATCGGATCGAAAATGGTCCTCGTGATAGTGGCTGACGAAGACCAGCTCCGCCCGCGCCGCGTAGCCCGAGATGCGGTCGTTCGCCCGCCGGAGCGCCTCCCACTCCTCCTCGGCGGGCGGGAGGCCGAAGCGGGACGGCGCCAGCGTGGTGCCGGGATCGATGAGGATCCCGGTCTGCCCGACCTGGACGTAGGTTGCCATCGACCGTGTCCCGAGCGACTCCGCCGCCAGCGGGAGGACTTTCACTGTAACGGGTGCCGCGAGTCCGGTTCAGATCGTGGGTGGCCTGCTGCAGGCGCGGCGTGGCTCCGTTGTATCGCGCGCCTCGAGGCCGGCTTACACCGTGGGTGGCGTGCCATCGGTACGGCGTGGCTCCGTTCTACCCGTTAGATGCACCGGCCGCCGTCGACCTCGACGCACGTCCCCGTGATCATCGAGGCGTCGTCGGAGGCGAGGAACACGGCCGCGGCGGCCAGGTCCTCGGGCCGGTTGAGGCGGCCGAGCGGCACGGTCGCGACGAAGCGCGCGCGGGCCTCCGCGTCGGCCGCCCGCTTGCCCATGAAGGCCGGCAGCATCGGCGTGTCGGTCGCGACGGGCGCGATCGACACCACCCGGACCCCGTGGCGCGCGACCTCGAGGGCGAGCGCCTTGGCCAGCGTGACGACGGCGCCCTTCGAGGCGCAGTAGGTCTGGAGCCCGGGGCGGGGCCGGATCGCCGCGGTCGACGCGGTGACGAGAAAGACGCCGCGCCCCTGGCGCTTCATGACCGGGAGCGCGTACTTGGCGCCCAGCCACACGCCCTTCACGTTCACCGCCATGATGCGGTCGAAGGCCTCCTCCTCGACGTTCTCCACGTCGGCGGGCCACTGGGGCACGCCCGCGTTGGCCAAGAAGACGTCGAGCCGGCCCCACGCGGCGCTCGCGCGCTCCACGATCGCCTGGTTGTCCGCCGCCCGCGTGACGTCCGCGTGCGCGGCGATCGCCCGCCCGCCGGCCAGCTCGATCTGCTCGACCGTCGCCTTGGCGGCGGCCTCGTTCACGTCCACCACCAGCACGGAGGCGCCCTCTCGCGCGAAGGCGAGCGCCGACGCGGCGCCGATGCCCGACCCGGCCCCCGTCACGATCGCGATCCTGTCCTCGAGCTTCATGCTCCGCCTCCCGTCGTTCCGCCCGTGGCCGGGCTCAGCGCGCGAGCTCCGCCATGAGCCGCACGGCCTCGGCATTGCCCGCCACCATGAGCGTCGTCGCTCCCGACGCCGTCCACTCGCCCAGCCGTTCTTTGATCCGCTCGCGCGGCCCGCAGAGCGCGAGCTCGTCCACCAGCGCGTCCGGGACCGCGGCCTCGGCCTCCGCCTTCCGGCCGGAGAGGTAGAGGTCCTGTAATTTCTCCGCGGCCTCCTCGTAGCCGTAGCGGCGCGCCAGCTCGTTGTAGAAGTTCTTGCCCCGGGCGCCCATCCCGCCGACGTAGAGCGCCACGCGCGGCTTCACCGCGTCGCGGCACGCCTGCACGCGCTCGCCAACGACGACCGGCACGACGGGCATGATGTCGAAGCCCTTCCCGGCGTCCCGCCCCCCCGCGCGCGCGCCCTCGTCGAGCCACTGCCGGAACATCCGCATGCGGCCCGGGGCGAAGAACACCGGGATCCATCCGTCGGCGATCTCGGCCGCGAGCGCGATGTTCTTCGGGCCGATCGCGGCGAGATAGATGGGGAGACCCGCCCGCCCGTGCAGGATCGAGCGGAGCGGCTTCCCGAGCCCCGAGGCGCCGGGGCCCGCGTACGGGATCTGGTAGTACTCGCCGCGGTACTCGAGCGGCTTCTCGCGCCGCAGGACCGCCCGGACGATGTCGACGTACTCGCGCGTCTTCCGGAGCGGCCGGCCGAACGGCTGACCGTGCCACCCCTCGACGACCTGGGGGCCGGACACCCCGAGCCCCAGCCGGAACCGGCCGCCGGAGAGCGCGTCCAGCGTCATCGCCGTCATCGCCGTCATGGCCGGCGTGCGCGCCGCGATCTGCATGATCGCCGTCCCGACGTGGATGCGCTCGGTGCGCGCCGCCACCCAGGCGGCGACGGTCACCGCGTCCGACCCATAGGCCTCAGCGGACCAGACCGAGTCGTAGCCGAGCCGCTCGGCCTCGAGCACCCGCTGGAGGTCGAGCGAGAGCGTCGCCCCGGAGTAGTTGAGGTTCAGCGCGAGCCGCATGACGCCCTTCCCCTTTCCACTGGTGGTTCCGGAGCGAGGCACGGCCGGCCCGGAACCGGACGCCCTCCTCGGCCAGCAGCAACCGCTGCGTCAGCATACCGCTCATCCTGACCCGCGGGCTGATCCCGCCCCGCGCGTTCACCACGCGATGCCACGGCACGCCTGGCGGGCAGTCGCGCATCGCCTGACCCACGGCGCGCGCGGCCGTGGGTCGGCCCACCACCGCCGCGATCTGACCGTACGTCGCGACCCGGCCGCGGGGGATGCGCCGCACCACGCGATGGATCGCCGCGCGCAGGGTCACGCCGGCTGCGCGCGTGCCTGGAGCTCGTGAAGTCGGGCGTAAAGACCGCCCTTTCGCAGCAGCTCCGCATGCGAGCCCTCCTCGTGGACGCGCCCGCGGTGGAGCACGAGGATTCGATCGCAGTGCTGGATCGTCGACAGGCGATGCGCGATGGTCACGCTCGTGCGGCCCTCCAGGAGCCGTTTCAGCGC
This sequence comes from Candidatus Rokuibacteriota bacterium, assembly GCA_016209635.1. Taxonomy (GTDB): domain Bacteria; phylum Methylomirabilota; class Methylomirabilia; order Rokubacteriales; family CSP1-6; genus JACQWC01. The sequence continues at coordinate 16,323 of JACQWC010000227.1, forward strand.
GTCCCGGATCAGGGACTCCGACTCGGGATCGACGCTCGACGTCGCTTCGTCCAGGAGGAGGACTGCCGGATTGTACACGAGGGCGCGCGCGATGGCCAGGAGCTGGCGCTGTCCGTGCGAGACGTTGGCGCCGCGCTCGCCCAGCTCGCTCCCGAGGCCGCGCGGCAGCGACTCGAGCAGGCCTCGCGCGTTCGCCGCCTCGACGGCGCCCTCGAGCGCCGCGCGGGAGACCGCGCCGCCGGGCGACCATGCGAGGTTCGCCTCCACGGTCCCGGCGAAGAGCAGGGTGTCCTGGAAGATGATCCCCACGTGCCGGCGCAGCCGCTCGAGGTCCCACTCGCGGACGTCCACGCCGCCCGCGAGGACCCGTCCGCGCTCGACGTCGTAGGAGCGGGTCGCGAGCCGCGCGCAGGTGCTCTTCCCCTCGCCCGTGGCCCCGATGATCGCGACGTGCTCGCCCGCGGCCACCTCGAAGGAGCAGTCGCGCAGCACCCACTCGTCCCCGGCGTACGCGAACCAGACGGACCGGAACTCGAGCGCCGGCGCGCCGGGTCGTGGGACCGACACCCCCGCCGTCGGCGACACGATGGCGGGCTCGCGGTCGAGCAGGGCGAAGATCCGCTCGGACGAGGCCATCGCGGACTGCATCACGGTGTACTTGGCGCCCAGGTCTCTGATGGGGAGGAAGAACCGGTTCGTGTACTGGATGAACGCGACGAGCGCGCCGAACGTCAGGGTCCCGACGAGGATCCGCCCGCCCCCGTACCAGAGGAGGAGGGCCAGCGCCGCGGAGCCGAGGGCCTCCACCGAGGCGTAGAGAGAGGCCTCGTAGACCGTCGACGCGAAGAGCGCTCGCCGATGATCGCGCGCGAGGACGCCGAAGCGCCGCCGCTCGTGCGCCTCGCGCGCGAAGAGCTGGATCACGCTCATCCCCTGGATCGACTCCTGGAGGAACGCGCCGAGCCGCGCGAGCCGGCGCCGGACCTCGCGGTACGCGTCCCGCGCCCGCAGGCGGAAGTAGCCCGCCGCCAGACACAGGACGGGCACCGTCGCGAAGGTGACGAGGGCGAGCCGCCAGTCGATCCAGAGCATGACGCCGACGACCCCCGCCAGCGTGACCACGTCGGCGACCACCGCGCCGGCGCCGCTCGTGAACGCCTCGCTGACCGCCTCGGCGTCGTTCAGCACCCGGGTCATGAGGCGGCCCACCGGGTTCCGGTCGAAGAAGGCGGCCTCCAGCCGCAGGAGGTGCGCGAACAGGGCCTCGCGCAGATCGCCCATCACCCGCTGGCCGGTGAGCTGCATCAGGTACGCCTCGACCATGCGCAGACCGTAGAGGACGCCGAGCGTCAGGAGGAAGAGCGCGGCGATCCCCGTGAGCCCCGGCCAGTCCGCCTTGAGGATGTACTCGTCGATGGCGATCTTGAGGAGGTAGGGCTGGGCCAGCTCGACGCCCGCGATCAGGGGGAACAGCGCGACCGACGCGCCGATCAGCCCGCGGTGGGGGCGGGCGACGGTCCAGAGGCGCGTGGCGAGTCGCCGGTCGAACGCGCGGCCCGGAATCTCATCGTGCTCCTCCCCCACCCGCGCGTCAGGCACCGGCGATCTCCTCCTCGAGCTGCTGGATCCTCCAGAGCCGCGCGTAGGTACCGCCCGCGCGCAGGAGCGCGTCGTGGGTCCCCTGCTCGACCACCCGGCCCCGCTCGAGCACGACGACGCGGTCCGCCGTCTGCGCCGCGCGGAGCCGGTGGGTCATCAGGAGGACCGTCCGGCCTTCCGGCGACCGCCGGAGGTTCGCGACGATCGCCTCCTCCTTGGCCGCGTCGACGCTCGCGAACACGTCGTCGAGCACCAGGACGCTCGGGTCCCCGGCGAGCGCGCGCGCGAGCGCCACTCGCTGGCGCTGACCGCCCGACAGCGTCAGCCCCCGCTCGCCGACCACGGTGTCCCAGCCGCGGGGGAAGCGGGCGATCTCGTCCGCGATCCCCGCCGCGTCGGCGGCCGCGCGCGCCCGGTCCGCCTCCACCCCCTCGCGACCGAGCGTCACGTTCTCCTCGATCGAGCGCGAGAAGAGAAACCCCTCCTGCGGGACGTGGCCGAGCGCGCGCCGGAGCGCGTCGAGGCGCATCCCGGTCACGTCGCGCCCGGAGAGGAACACCGTGCCCGGCGGCGGCTCCTGGAGGCGCGCCAGCAGGAGCCCGAGGGTCGATTTCCCGCTGCCCGTCCTGCCGACGACCGCGACCGTCTCGCCCGCCACCACCTCGAAGTCGACGTCCTCGAGGACCGCTCTCCCGCCGTCGTACGCGAAGGTGAGGCCCGCGAAGCGGATCGAGGGTGGCCCGTCGGGCGCCGCCCCGTCCCCCCCGGGCACCACTTGGGCCTCGACGATCTCCTGGATGCGCCCCATCGAGGTGAGCCCGCTCCGGATCATCGACAGCGTCCAGCCGAGCGCCATCGTCGGCCACGCGAGGTAGGCGAGGTAGCCGTTGAAGGCGACGAGCGCCCCGAGGCTCAGCCGTCCCTCGACCACCGCGCCCCCGCCGATCCAGAGCACGATCAGCGTGCCGACGCCGGCGATCAGGCCCAGCAGCGGCGTGAACCGCGCCTGGAGCCGCGTCAGGGCGAGGCTCCGTCGGAGGTACTCCGCGTTCGCCGCGGCGAAGTCGGCGCGTGCGCGCGCCTCCATCGTGTAGGCGCGAACGACCGCCATGCCCGACACGTACTCCTGCACCCGCCCCGAGAGCACGCCCAGCTGGCCCTGCACCGCCTCCGTCCCCTCGTGCACCGCGCGCGTGAAGCGCTGGGCGAGCACGACCATCACCGGATACGGGGTCACCGACGCGAGCGCGAGCCACGGGTCGATCGCGACCATCGCCGCGAGGGCGCCCACGAAGGCGAACGAGGTCGCGACGAGGCTCAGGGCGCCGAACCCCACGAGGGTCCGCGTCGCCGCCACGTCGCTCGAGCCGCGGGCCATCAGGTCGCCGGTGCGATACGCCGCGAAGAGCCTCGGCGGAAACGTCTCCAGGCTCGCGTAGAACGCCGTCCGGATGTCGGCCTCGACGCGCTGGGCGGCGCCCACGATCGCGAAGCGCGACCCGAGCCGCGCCAGGCCGTTCGCCGCCGCGAGCGCCAGGATCGTGAGCGCGTATCCCGTGAGGGCCGCGCCGGCGGGATCGGCCTGGAGCGCCTCGATCGCGTCCTTCACGGTCCAGGGAATGGCGAGCGAGAACGCGGTGGCGGCGCCGAGGCACGCGATCCCGACGACGTACCGCGAGAGATAGGGGGACACGTAACGCCAGAGCGCCCGGGCGGGAGCGGTCAGCGAGGCCTCCCGTCCGCGTGCGGCCGGAGCGCCGCGTAGACGGCGGCGACGGTCGGCGTCGGGACCCCGAGCCGCTCGCCCAGGCGCGCGGCATGGCCGTGGAGGGCCTCCAGCTCGAGCCGCCGGCCCTCGACCAGGTCGTGGTGGAGCGACGAGAAGGTGTCGGCTCCGAGGCTCGCGGCCGCCGCCATGATCGTGTCGACCACGTCCCCTGGGAGGTCGACCCCCGCCGCGCGGCCGACCGCGGCCAGCTCCTCCACGATCGTTCGGTACATCCGCCAGGTCGCGGGGTGCTGGCGCAGCACGCCGGAGGGCGCGCGCGCGAGCGCCGTCATTCCCGCCTGGGCGCAGATGAAGAGGTACTTCTCCCACATCACGCGATGGATCGCCGTTGACAGCTCGACGGGCACCCGTGCCCGAGCGAACGCGTCCCGGAGCCGCTCGGTCCGCGCTCGCGGGACGCCGTCCAGCTCACCCAGGGCGATCCGCCCGGCGAACCGGTGCGCGACGACGCCTGGACCGTCGAGGGTGGCGAAGACGTAGGCGGCGCCGCCGAGGGCGTGCCCCGCGCCGAGGAGCGCGTCGATCTTCTCCACGTTGTCGATGCCGTTCTGCAGGGTGAGAACGGCGGTCTCCGGCCCGACGACGGGCCGGACCCCGGTGAGCGCCGGCTCGGTGTCGAACGCCTTCACGCAGAGGAGCACGGCGTCGGCGGGCGGGAGCCCGTTCACCTCGGCCACTGCCTCGGGACGCGCGACCCACTCGCCCTCGATCGCCGATCTCACCCGGAGACCCTCACGCCGAATCGCCTCCAGGTGCGCGCCCCGGGCGACGAGCGTGACCGCCTCGCCCGCCCGCGCCAGCCGGCCGCCGAAGTAGCCGCCCACGCCGCCCGCGCCGACCACGACGATGCGCATCACCACCACCCGCGGCGACGGAAGTAGAGGACCATCACTGCCGTGGCGACCGCCATGAGCCCGAGCGCGAACGCGTAGCCGTAGCGCCAGTGGAGCTCGGGCATGAACTCGAAGTTCATCCCGTAGATCGAGGCGATGAAGGTGAGCGGGATGAACAGCGTCGCGATCACCGTGAGCACCTTCATCACCGAGTTCAGGCGCTGGTTCTGGGCGGAGAGGTACACCTCCATGACGGTCGCCGCCATCTCCCGCAGCGACTCGACGACCTCGAGCGCCTGGAGCGCGTGATCGTAGGCGTCGCGCAGGAAGACGCGCGTCTCGGCGCCGATGAGCGGCGAGTCGTCGCGCTGGAGGATGGCGATCTCCTCGCGGATCGGCCAGACGGCGCGGCGCAGCGTCAGGAGGTCGTGGCGCAGGCGCTGGATCCCGAAGAGCGTCTCCTGCCCGGCAGCCGCGATCGCGTCGACCTCCAAGGTCTCCGCGCGGCCCGAGATGCCCTCGAGCACCGGGAAGTACCCGTCGACCACCGCGTCCAGGAGGAGGTAGGCCAGGTAGTCCGCGCCCGACTCGCGGACCCGTCCGCGCCCGAGCCGGATGGCGTCGCGCACCGGGTTGAAGACGTCGCCGCCCGCGCGCTCCTGCACGGTGACGACGAAGTCCTGCCCGAAGAAGACGCTCACCTGCTCCTCCTCTTGCATCTCCGCGCCCTGGCGGATCATGCGGAGGACGATGAAGAAGTGGGCGGGGTAGCGTTCCACCTTGGGGCGCTGGGGGACGTTCAGCGCGTCCTCGACGGCGAGGGGGTGGAGCCCGAAGTGCTCGCCCAGGCGCGAGAGCACCGCCGGCTCGCCGAGACCGTCGACGTTGATCCACGTCACGCCCGCGGGGTGCGCCGCGGCGAGTGCCTCGTCAACGTCCTTCGCCTCGAGCTCGGCCACCTCCTCGCGCGTGAAGGTCAGCACGGAGATCCTCGGGCGCTCGGCGCCCTCGGGCGGCGGGAGCGCCCCCGGGAGCGCGCCCGGCCGGACCCGGGCCGCACGCGGGCGCCGGATCCGCACCGCCGCGCGGAGGAGCTGCTGTCGTCGTCGCCACTCGCTGATCATCGCCGGCCACATGCTCCGGGAGGCTCCGTTGGTTGTCAAGCCAGCGTGTGGTAAAGTGCGCGTGAACCCATGTCATCGCTCGAGCGACGCGTGGCGATCGAGGCCGCGCGCGCGGCCGGTTCTCTCCTCCAGGGCGAGCTCCTCGGCACTCGGCGCGTCTCCTTCAAGGGCAGCCCGACGAACCTCGTCACGGAGATGGACGCGCGCGCGGAGGCGCTGGTCGTCGGGCGCATCCGGGGCGACTTCCCGCACGACGCGATCCTCGCGGAGGAGGGCGGCGCGCGCGCGGGACGCTCGGGCCGGCGCTGGATCATCGACCCGCTCGACGGCACCACGAACTACGCCCACGGCCTCCCAGTCTTCGCGGTCTCGATCGCGCTCGAGGTCGGCGGGCGTCCCACCCTGGGCGTGGTCTACGATCCGAGCCGGGACGAGCTGTTCGTCGCCGAGGCGGGCGGCGGGGCGTTCGTGAACGACCTGCGGCTGGCCGTGTCGACCACGCCGACCCTCGACGCGAGCCTCCTCGCGACCGGCTTCCCCTACGACATTCGCGAGACCCGCGACACCAACCTTGCCGAGTACGCGGCCTTCAGCCTGCGCGCGCAGGGGGTGCGCCGCATGGGCTCGGCGGTCATCTACCTCGCCTACGTGGCGTCCGGCCGGATCGACGGCTACTGGGAGCTGTCCCTCGGCCCCTGGGACGCCGCCGCGGGCACGCTCCTCGTCGAGGAGGCCGGCGGGCGGGTCACGAACCTGGACGGCGGTCGCCTCGATCTCGACGCCCCCGCGCTGGTCGCCAGCAACGGGGTGATCCACGAGGCCATGCTGGCCGTGCTGAAGGAGACCAGACGATCATGAACGATGCCCCGATGCCGGTTCACGTCCGGACCATCCGCTGCGAGGCGGCGAGAATCGGCGACGACCACCTGGAGGTCACCGGCCGCCTCGCCGACGAGCGCCCGCCGGGCGGACCGCGCTGGTTCGGCGTGGATCAGAGCGCGCTGATCCACGACATGACGGTCACGATCAGCGTCCGTTATCCGGACCTCGTCGTCACCGCCGCCCGCGGGACCATGACGAGCCATCCCTACACGATCTGCACGGACGCGGTCCCGCCCCTCGGTGAGCTGGTGGGGCTCTCCGTCGCCCGCGGCTTCACGCGGGCCGTCAACGAGCGGTTCGGCCGCCAGCGCGGCTGCGCCCACCTGACCGCCCTCATCCACGCGATGGCCCCGGTCGTGCGCCAGGCGGCCGGCGTCGCGTTCCGCGGCGAGAGCGCCCCGCCGCGCGCGGACGCGGACCACTGGTTCGTGAACACCTGCCAGGCGTGGCGGGAGGGCGGCCCCCTCCATGCGCGCCTCGAGGCGAACGACCTCGAGGGGTTGAAGGCGCTGTCGGCGCGCCGCCGCCCCGCTTAGGCCGCTAGAGCTCCCACGGTGGCTCCATCGCCGCCCGCAGCTCGAGGACGGTCGGCCCGTCCGCCACGAGCGCCCGGGTGAGGGCCTCGGGGAGCGCCTCGGCGCCGTCCAGCCGCTCGCCGCGACAGCCGAAGGCGCGCGCCAGCGCCGGGAAGTCGGGATTGCTGAGATCGGCCTCGCCCCAGCGACCGAAGATCTGCTCCTGGAGCCACTTGATGGCGCCATAGCGGTTGTCGTTCATGAGGAGGACGACGATCGGCAGTCGATACTTGACGGCCGTGGCGAGTTCCCCGACCGAGAACATGAAGCCGCCATCGCCCACGACCGCGACCACGGCACGCCCGGGGTTGGCGATCTGCGCCCCGATCGCGGCGGGCAGCGCGTAGCCGAGAGTGGCCGAGCCCACCGGGTAGAGGAACGTGCGTGGCGCCAGCACCGGAAAGCGCCACTCCATCCAGTAGTTGACCCCCGTCTGGTCGTTCACCACGATCGCGTCGGCCGGCAGCGCCTCGCGGAGCGCCCCGATCAGGCCCGCCACCACCGCTGTGTAGCGTGGGCTCGCCGCCTCCCGCAGCTCGCCGAGCCAGGTCCAGTCCCACCGTACGGTCGGTCGACCCTCGCCGAGGACCTCGAGGAGCCGACCAAGGCCGTCCTTCGCGTCGCCGACGATCGCGAGCTGGGGCTTGAACAGCCGGCCGATCACGTTCGGGTCGAGGTCGAGGTGGATCAGGGTCTGGCCGGGCGCGAACGAGAGGTTCAGGAGCAGGCCCTGGGTCGAGCGGTGGGCGAAGCGGCAGCCGACCGCGAGCACGACGTCGGCCGCTTTGATGGCGGCCTCGGTCGCGCGCTTGTTCGGGAGGACGCCGAGCCACAGCGGGTCCCGCTCGCTCACGGCACCCCGCCCCATCACCGTGGTGATCACCGGGGCGCCGAGCCGCCGGGCCAGCGCCGCGAGCTCGGCCCCGGCGTCGGCCGCGATCGCTCCCCCGCCCGCGATCAGGAGCGGTCGGGCGGACGCCAGGAGCCGGCGGGCGGTCTCCTCGACGTCCGCGACGTGGCAGGGCGGCCGGCGGCCGGCGCCGCCCCGCACCACGGCGTCACACTTCGCCGTCAGGAAGTCGTTGGGGATCGAGATCGCCACCGGACCCGGCCGGCCCGTTCTCAGGAGGTCGAAGCCGCCCGCGATCGTCGTGGGGATCGCCGCGGCCTCGGTCACTGCCTCCGCCCAGCGCGTCACCGGACGGAAGCACTCGATCTGGTTCGGCACCTCGTGGAGCGCGCCGAGATCGCGGCCCACCAGGTCGGAGGCGATGTCCGACATGAGCACGACGACGGGGACCGACCCCGCGTAGGATTCGACGAGTGGCGTGAGCGTGTTCGTGGCGCCGGGACCCGTCGTCACGAGGACGACGCCGGGCCGCCCCGAGGCCCGCGCGTACCCGTCCGCCATGAAGCCGGCCCCCTGCTCGGTGCGCGCGAGCACGTGGGCGACGTCGGATTGCCGGAGCAGCGCATCGTAGATCGCGAGGTTGTGGACGCCGGGAATGCCGAAGGCGTGACGGACGCCCTCGGCCCTCAGCGCCTCGACCACCCACTCGCCGCCCGTGCGCGACGTCACAGCATCGCCTCGAAGCCGCGGTCGATCGCGACGTCGACGAGGGACGGTACCGGATCCGCGAGGCACGCGGCGAGCGTGTCGGCGAGGTCGCCGGGTTTCTCGACGCGCTCGGCCCGGACGCCCAGCGCCCGGGCGAGGCCGAGATAATCGATCTCCGGATCGGTCAGGTCCATGCCAGGGTAGACGCCCTTCTTCGCGCCGGGGAGGCCGAGGCTCAGCATCCCCGACTTGAGGATGGCGTACGAGGCGTTGTTGGCGACGACGTAGGTGATCGGGAGCCGGTAGCGCGCCGCGCTCCAGAGCGCCTGGGGCGCGTACATCACGGAGCCGTCTCCCATCGTGGCGACCACCTTCCGGTCGCGCGCGGCGAGCTGGACGCCGAGCGCCGCGCCCATCCCCCACCCGAGCGTCCCGGTCTTGCTGCCGAAGAACGACCCGGGGCTCCCGAAGGGGAGGTGGCGCAGCACGTGAGGGAGCGACGAGGCGGACTCGTCCACGACGATCGCGTCCCGGGGCAGGAGCGCCGCGAGCGTGCGCATCAGGAAGGCCGGCGAGATCGGCGCGCGTCCGGAGTCTCCGGCGGCCGCCGCGCCCACGCGCGCGACGAACTCCGCGCGCGCCCTGCCGAGCGCGGCCACCCGCTCGGCGGCCGCCGCGCGCTGCGCCTGGCTCATCCGCGCGTCGAGGACGCGGTGGAGCGACGCGAGCGCCGCGTCCACGGCGCCGGCCACCCCGAGCGCCACCGGATAGCTCCGGCCGATCTGCCGAGGATCCTCGTCGAGCTGGACCACGGCGAGCCCGCGGGGGAAGGGCGCGCCCGGCGTGTGGAGAAACCACGTGAACACGTCGGCACCCACGATGAGCACCGCGTCGCAGTCTTCGAGCGCCCGTCGCACGCCGGCCGGGGACGGAAAGAGCCCGCCACGCCAGAGCGGGTGATCGCCGGGGAAATTCGTCCGGCGATAGATCGGCTCCCCGTGCACCCTGGCGCCCAGACGCTCCGCCACCTCGACGAGCCGCGGGACCGCCCCCGCCCGCCCGACACCGTCGCCCGCGATGACGAGCGGCGCCCGCGCCCCCGCGAGCAGGTCGGCCGCGCGCCCGACGAGGGCCGGCTCGGGATGCGGGGCCCCCGCCGCGACCGGCCGCCAGTCGCCGAGGTCCTCAGCCGCGTCCGTCATGAGGTCCATCGGGAGCGACAGGAAGACGGGTCCGGTCGGCGGCGCCTGCGCCAGGGCGAGCGCGCGCCGGAGCGCCGGCACGGCCTCCTCCGCGCGTCGCACCTCGCACGACCACTTGGTGAACTGCGCCGTCATGCGGACGAGGTCCGCCGCGAGGATCGGATCGTGGATGAGAAACCGCGTGTCCTGCTGCCCGGCCGTCACGACCAGCGGCGTCCGGGCGCGGCTCGCGCTGTGCAGGATCGCGAGGCCGTTGGCGACGCCCGGCGCCACGTGGAGGTTCACGACGCCGAGCGTGCCGGAGGCCTGCGCGTAGCCGTCGGCGGCGGCGATCGCGGTCGCCTCCTGGAGCGCCAGGACGTACTCGAGCCCCGAGCCGTCGAGCGCGTCGAGGAAGGGCAGCTCGGTCGTCCCGGGATTCCCGAAGAGATACCGCACGCCCGCGGCGGAGAGCGTGGCCATCAGGGCGGACGCGACGTTCATGCGCCGAGGATACTACCGGACGTCAGCCCGCGCTCGCCGGCCACGCCAGCGGGTACTCCCGGCCGCCCAGCCGGAGGAGGCTCCGCGCGCCCGTCTCGTCGTGCTCCGCCAGCGCCAGGAGCTGAAACGCGGCGGCCCGGCTCAGACGGGCGTCGAAGGCGCCGCCCTTCACCGCGCAGCGGGGCACGCCGTCCGGCCCGATCCGGAGCGTGGTCGGATCGATCGCCGCCTCGGTGGCGTCGTTCAGCAGGCCGTGGAGCGCGTCCCCGCGCCGCTCGAGACGCACGACGACGAACGGGACATCCTCCACCTCGACGGGGATGCGGACGCGCGTCTGGATGAAGTAGCCATTCGCGTCGCGTCGCAGGCTCGAGCGCAGGCTGCCGAGGATGCCCGGGTGGGTGATCTGGTCGTCGTCGTCGAACCAGTCGCCGTTCCGGTCCACGCGCAGCCGCGGGAGCGTCCATCCCGGCTCGACCGTCGCCATCAGAACACGACGCTCGCGAAGGTCACGACCCCCTGCGGGTCGGGCCACTGGCCGTAGTGGCGGAGGCGGCCCTTGGCGCCGCCGAGCGCGCGCAGCAGGGTGTAGATCGGCGAGAGCCCGCAAATCCGCCGACGGTCGCCGTCGCGGGCGACCGCCTCGAAGAACCCCTCGGCATCACCCGCCTCGACCGCGCGGAGCAGCGCCCGGTCCTCACGGTCCAGCGCTGCGAGGGCGGGGGGCGACACCGGCTCGCCGTCGCCGAACCGCGGTCCCACGTGGGCGAGGTCGGCGCCCGCGATGAACCCGACCCGCCGGCCGCTCGCGGCGACCGTCTCGAGGAGGGCGTCGAGGAAGCGCCCGACCCGCGGGTCCGCGTCGGCGCGACTCCCCGCCGCCAGCGCCTCCTGGGCGAAGCTCGTCAGGACCGGGACGATCGCGATCTCGCGCCGCGCGCCGAAGAGGTGGCGGAGGAAGACGGCCTGGAACTCGATCGAGTGCTCGGCGCGGTGCGCGAGCTCCGAGCCGAAGCAGTCCTGCCGGGCCCGGCCCGCGAGCGCCTCCACGAAGTCGACGTCGACGGGGAGCGTGCCGAGCGGTGTCTCGTAGCCCTTGCGCGTCAGCGCGAACGGGTCGCGCATCCCGGCGTGGCACGTCCCCAAGACGACGAAGAGGTCCGCATCGCTCCGCTCGGCGAGATCGTGGTAGGCCCACGCGTAGGCCGGACCCCCGCGATGGAAGTCGATGTGCGGCGCGATCACGGCGGTGACCCGCGGCGAGCTGGAGTCCCGCCACTCGATCGGCCCCGGACCCGCGGGGGGCGCGAAGAACGCCTCCATCGTGCGCCGGAGCTCCTCCGCCTCGCCCGGGTAGGCGCCCCCCGCGTGGGTCGCGGGTCGCGTCGCCGCGTCGAGGAACCCGCGGTCGACCGCCGCGCGGTGCTCCTCGAAGCGCGTGCTCTCCATGAAGCCGTGCTCGTCGAGGGTGGCCACGAGCGCCTCGAGGTCGGCCTGGTAGACCAGCTCGCCCGTGTGGCGCATGATCGCCGCCTGGATGTCGACCAGCGTGTGCTCGCCGTCGAGGAGCGACACGACCTCGAGGAGGTCCAGCGGCAGGAGGAGGACCGCGGGCGTGTAGCCGGCCGGATCGCGGAGCGCCAGGAAGCGGCGTCCATCATGGTCGACCGTCAGGACTTCGACCGATCGGAGTCTCGGGGTGACGTCGGTCATTGCTCGAGAAACTTCACAGAGGATGCTGTGTAAATCCTTGCCGCGTCAACCAACTCAGCCACATCGACATACTCGTTCACCTGGTGGGGAATGAGCCGGTGGCCGGGACCGCAGGTGACGATCGGGATCCCGAGCGTCATCCTCAAGATCGTGCCGTCTGTAGAGCCCGGCACCCCGCCGAACCGCGCTTGCCGCCCCGTCGCCTCGCGCACCCCGGCGACCATCGCCCGCACGAGCGGCTCTCCTCGTGGCACGCGCGTGGCCAGGCGGAAGCCGTTCACGGGGGTCCAGTCGATCGTGATCCCCGGGCACGACTCCGCGGCAGCCCGGCAGGCGCCATCGATCTCCCGGGCGACGGCGGGCTCCTCGGGCCCCGGCGTCAGCCGGATGTCGAGCGTCGCCACGGCCGTCGACGGGATCACGTTCGATTGGGGAACGCCCACGAGCGGCGCCTGGACGACCGTGGGCGTCACGGTCGGCGGCCGGAGGTAGCGGCTGCGTCCGCACAGGCGCCGGAGCCGGCGCTCGAGACGCGGCACCTCGCGGAGCAGCGCCCCCAGGCCCTGGATAGGGTTCACGCCGGCCTCAGGCATGGCGCCATGGGCCATCCGGCCGTGCACGGTGACGCGGGCCCAGACGACCCCGCGCTGCTCGAGGCACAGCTCGTTCTGCTCGGGCTCGCAGATGATGGCGGCGGAGAGCGCGCGACCGATCGGCGTCTGGCAGAGGTGCCGGACGCCGAGCATGTCGCCCTCCTCGTCGACGAGCGCGCCCACGACGAGCCGGCCGCCGAGCGTCCTGCCGCTCCGCTTGATCGCGCCGGCGGCGATCATCGCGGCGGCGAGGCCGCCTTTCATGTCCGCCGCGCCGCGCCCGTGGATCCGCCCGTCCCGGAGCTCGGCGGCGAAGGGCGGGTGCGCCCACTCGCGCGGGTCGCCCTCGGTGACGACGTCGGTGTGTCCCTCGAGGAGGAGGCAGGGTCCCCCGCCGGAGTCGCCGATCCACGCGACGACGTTCTCCCGGCCGGGGGCCACCTGCTGGATCTCGACGGCGAAGCCCTCCGTCTCGAACCAGCGGCGGATGTAGTCGGCGACCGCCGCCTCGTTCGCCGCCGGGTCGTCCCGCCGGAAGACGCTCGGGATCCGGACCAGGTCGCGCGTGAGCGCCACCAGCTCGGACTCGTCGATGTGGGAGAGAACGTCCCCGCGGGCCATCGGACCCCGCCCTGTCGGAGGCCGGGGGCTATTCGAGTGGGAAGGAGAGGATGACGGCGTCGAGCCGGATGACCCGGAACTCCTCGCCGGCAACGTGGAAGTAGTGGCCCTCGACGTCCTCGGCGCTCTCCTCGAACGCGACGACGGACTTGACGGTGGGCATCTCCCGGAAGGCGTTCGCACCCTCGTCGAAGCCGTCGCCCCGGGCGACGACCTCGCCGTAGCGGATGGGCGAGCCCTTCGGACAGTGGACGCGGACGTCGGCGGGGGCCTCGGCCATCATCCGCACCAACAGGTTGATGCCGTAGACCTGGATGGGAATGTTGTTCATCGCCCTCCTCGCGGCTGACGGAGTCAGGGCCTCATGATACCACGCGGACCGGAGCGCCGGACTCGCCCCGGGTGGCGCGGACGAGGTAGGCGGTCAGCGCCGCCCCGACCACGAGCGCCCCCAGCCCGCGCATGCTGCCCCGCAGCACGAGGTCGCCGATCCCGAAGAGCCCCAGGTACACGACGGCGCAGCCGAGCGCCCACTGGAGGAGGCCGCCCCCGAGGCGTCCCTCGCCAGCCGCCTCGGGAACGATCGCCCGCCAGCCCGGGCCGCCGGGCCGGACGCGAGCGTAGAACTCGCGAAGCCTCTCCCGCGGCTCGGCCGCGGTCGCGTAGGTGACGAGGACCCAGACGACCGTGGTGACCACGGTCGTCCCGAGGAGGAGGATGGCGAAGTCGCGCGGCTCGGCCGCGGAGAGGCCCAGCCCGAGCTGCGCCCCGAGCGAGACCGTGAGCGCCGCCGCCATCGCGCTCACCTCCGACCAGGCGTTCACCCGCCACCAGTACCACCGGAGCAGGTACACGAGGCCCGTGCCGGCGCCGATCGCCAGGAGGAACTTCCACGCGCCCTCGACCGTGCTGATGTTGAGCGTGACGACGCCGGAGATCACCATCATGACGAGCGTCGCCAGGCGGCCCGCCCCGGCGTAGTGCGTCTCGCTCCGATCCCGGGCCCAGAAGCGCCGGTAGACGTCGTTCACCAGGTAGGAGGCGCCCCAGTTGAGCTGCGTCGAGATGGTCGACATGTAGGCGGCGAAGAACGCTGCGAGGAGGAACCCACGCCAGAAGGGCGGCAGGTGATCCACCATGACCCGCACGTAGCCCGACTCGGGATCGGCGAGCCCGGGGTAGAGGACCATCGAGGCCAGCGCGACGATGATCCACGGCCACGGCCGGAGGGCGTAGTGGGCGATGTTGAACCAGAGCGCGGCGAGGAGCGCGTGGCGCTCGTCCTTCGTCGAGAGGATCCGCTGGGCCACGTAGCCCCCGCCCCCGGGCTCGGCGCCCGGGTACCAGGAGGCCCACCAGTTGACCGCGAGATAGACGAAGAAGGTGAGCGCCGGCATCCACGCGGAGTCGAGCGACGGGATCACGCTCAGCGGCGCGTCGTCAGGGAAGCGCGCGTGGAGCGCCGCGAGGAGTCCCGACATCCCACCGACGGCGCCGAGGGCAAAGAAGGCGAGCGCGATACACCCCGACATGGCCAGGACGAACTGGAAGAAGTCGGTGACGAGCACGCCCCAGAGCCCGGAGAGCGTCGAGTAGAGGGCGGTGAGGACGAACAGTCCGACGGTCGCTTCCCACTTCCCCACCCCGAGCGTGAGGCCCACGATCTTGGCCATCGCGGCCGTGACCCAGCCGATGATGATCGAGTTGACGGCGAGCGCCAGGTAGCACGCCCTGAAGCCCCGGAGGAACGCCGCGGGCCGTCCCGAGTAGCGGATCTCGGCGAATTCCGCGTCGGTCATCACGCCCGCGCGACGCCAGAGCCTGGCGTAGAAGACGACGGTGAGCATGCCGCTCATGACGAACGACCACCAGAGCCAGTTGCCGGCGATGCCGTACTTCACGGTGAGGCCGGTGACGGCCAGCGGCGTGTCGGCGGCGAACGTGGTCGCGACCATCGACGTGCCCGCGAGCCACCATGGAATGGTCCGGCCCGAGAGGAAGTACTCGTCGGAGGACCGTCCGGCGCGGCGCGAGTAGAAGAGCGCGATGGCGATTGAGAGGACGAAGTAGGCGGCGATGACGGCCCAGTCGATCGCGGTGAGGGTCATGGCGCCGCGCCGGCCTCCGGGAGTGCCCCCTGCTCGCCCTTGCGCTCGATGGCCTCGAGCTTGTCCTTGAAGCAGTCGAGCGCGCGCTCGGCGTCGGTGAACTGACTCTGCGCGTTGCCGAGGTGCTTGCCGAGCGTCCGAATCGGTTCACGCACTTTGTCCAGATCGCCGGTGAGCCGGGCGAGGTCGTTCTGGATCTCCCGCGCGTGCGCCTCGATCCGGAGCCCGCTCAAGCCGAGGATGATGACTTGAAGATACGCGTAGAAGCTGTTCGGCGACACCGGCACGACGCGCCGGGACAGGGCGTAGGTGGCGATGGCCTCGTCGTCCGCGTCCGCGTCATCCTTGATGATGATCTCGTAGTAGACGTTCTCCGCCGGCACGTACATCAGCGCGAAGTCGAAGGTCCCCTCGTCCGGCAGGATGTACTTCTTCGCGATCTCGTCGATCCGCGTCTTCACGTCCCGGGCGAACTGCTTCCGCAGCGGTCGCCGCCGCTCCTCCTCGGGCTCGGCGAGCATCCGGCGGAAGTTCTCGAGCGGGAACTTGGCGTCTACCGGCACGAGCCGCCCGGCGAGCCGGACGACGGCGTCCACCTTCTCGCCGCTCTTGAACAGATGCTGCAGCTCGTAGTGCTCGCGCGGGAGCATCTGGGCCAGGAGCTCGGCCAGCAGCATCTCGCCGAGTCCGCCCCTGACTTTTGGCGACTTGAGAATCTGCTCGAGCCCCTGGATCTCCTTGCCGACGTCCACCACGCGCTGCGTGGCTTCACCGAGCTTGCCGAGGCTCCCCTGCACCTCGCCCACGACCTTCGCCGCGCGGTCGAGGCGCTCGCCCATCGTCGCCTGGGAGGTGGAGATCAGCCTCATGCCCGCCTCGAGTTGACGCGTCACTTCTGCGCTGACGCCTCTGAGCTCGGTCGCGACGCTCTGCATGAGGCCGTTGAGGTCCCTCCGGACGGCCTCCTGCCCCTCGCGTCCCTCGCTCCGGACGCCCTCGATCTGGCGGAGCAGCATCCACGCGAGCAGGACGAGCGCGACGAACAGCGCCCCGGCGACGGCGGCAAAGACCTCGGTCATTTCCGCCCCGCTCCGCGGCTCGCACGGCCCTTCCAGTGCCGGCACACCGGCCTGAACCCGCAGGGCGCGCACACGACGACATCGCGCCGGTCGCGGCAGTCGCCCGACATCCGCGTGTGGCAGAGCGCGAAGTCGTACTTCACGGGGTCCGCGGGGTCCACGGTCGCGAGCCGCCGTGTGATCTCCTCCGCCATCCGCCAGGTCCGCGAGCGGCGGCGCGTGAGCCCGATGGCGCGTGAGATGTTCTCGACGTGCGTGTCCACGGGGATCAGGAGGCGCGCCGGCGACACCGACGCCCAGAGGCCGAAGTCGGGTGGCTCCCGGCGGACCATCCAGCGCAGGAAGAGGTGCAGGCGCTTGCACGGCCCACCCCCTGATGGCAGCGGGAAGAGGTGGCGGTAGCCCCGCGAGCGCCGGCCGCGAGGGAAGACGGGGCGAAGGTCCGCCTCGAGAAAGGCGCGGGCGAAGCGCTCGAGCGCCGGCCCGATAGGCCCGCCAGGGTCGGCGTCGCCGGCCAGAAATAGCTTCTCGAGCGTCCCGTGGCGGGCGAGCAGGTCGCGCGCCGTGACGCAGAACGCGACGAGATCACGCGGCCGGTTGAACCGATACCTGAACGCGGCGAACGCCGCCGCGTCGCGCTTCGGGTCGAACTCGGCCACGAACCTGAAGGGCGACGGCCCCATCGCGCGCAGCGCCTTGTCCAGCTCACGCCCGAACAGGTCTACGCGCCCGTACGCGAGACACGCCGTCAGGAGGGCGACCAGCTCGCGGTCTCTCGGATCGGTGTAGCGGAGGGGGAACTGGACGGCGTCGCGCCCGACACGCGCGGAGTAATCGAACTCACGGTAGAGCCGCTCGAGCGGCTCCCTGAGCGCAGGCGTGAGCGTCATCTGCCGCCTGGCGGCATGATACCATGCGCCCGTCATGAACGTCGGCATCGTCGGCCTCGGCGTGATCGGCCGCGCGGTGTGCCGCGCCCTCGATGAGGGCAGCCCGGGCCTCAGGCTCTCCGGGGTGACGGCGCGCGACCGGGAAAAGGCCGAGCGCTTCCTCGCTGCCCTCAGGGCGCCGGCCCCGTTCCTCTCCCTCGACGATCTCATCCACGCGTCCCACGTGGTCGTCGAGGCCTCGACGCAGGCCCACCTCGAGGAGATCGCGCCGAAGACCCTGAAGGCGGGCAAGGACCTGGTCGTGTTGTCCTGCGGCGGGCTCCTCGGCCGTCAGGACTGGGTGGACCTCGCCGCCGCCAACCGTTGCCGCATCCTCGTCCCCTCAGGTGCGATCGCAGGGCTCGACGGCGTCAAGGGCGCGCGCGTCGGCGCCATCACGTCGGTCACGATGGAGACTCGGAAGCCGCCCAGGGGACTCGCGGGAGCGCCGTGGATCGAGGCGCAGCAGATCAATCTCGACGCCATCACCGAGGAAACGCTGATCTTCGAGGGACCCGCGACCGAGGCGTGCCGCGCGTTCCCGGCGAACGTCAACGTCCTCGCGGCGCTCTCGCTCGCCGGCATCGGCCCCGAGAAGACCCGCATCCGGCTCTTCGCGACGCCGGAGCAGAAGATGAACAAGCACCGGATCAGCGTCGAGGGCGAGTTCGGCCGGCTGACGATCGAGATCGAGAACGTCCCGTCGGAGAACCCGCGCACCGGCAAGCTTTCCTACATGTCGACGATCGCGCTGCTGAAGGGCCTGGTCGCGTCCCTCCGCGTCGGCACCTGAAGGCGCGATCCGCGCGCCCCCTCTTCCCCGCTGCCATGTGGCGTGCGACGCTGCGGGATTCGCGTGTCAGTGCGGCTGGGTGGCCTCGAGGTACCGCTCGGCTTCGAGCGCCGCCATGCACCCGGTGGAGGCCGCGGTCACCGCCTGGCGATAGACGTGGTCCTGGACGTCGCCCGCGGCGAAGACGCCGGGCACCGAGGTCCGGGTCGTCCCGGGCGCGACCTTGACGTAGCCGTTCGGCAGGAGGTCGACTTGGCCCCGGACGATCGCCGTGTTCGGCTGGTGACCGATGGCGATGAACAGGCCGTCGACCGGACGCTCGGCGATCTCGCCGGTCTGGAGGTTCTTCAGGAGGACGGTCGTCACCTTGCCCTGGGCGACGTCGCGGATGTCCTCGACGGCGCTGTTCCACACGAACTCGATTTTCGGATGCTTGAACGCCCGCTCCTGCATGATCTTGGAGGCCCGGAGCCTGTCGCGGCGGTGCACGACCTCCACCTTCCGGCCGAGGCGCGCGAGATAGAGCGCCTCCTCCATCGCCGAGTCGCCGCCGCCGACGACCATGATGTTCTGGTCCCGGAAGAAGAACCCGTCGCAGGTCGCGCACGTGGACACCCCGCGCCCCATGAGCGTCCGCTCGGCGTCGAGCCCGAGGAGCTTCGAGGAGGCGCCGGTCGCGAGGACGACCGTGTGCCCCTCCCACTCGTCCTCCCCCGCCCGGACGACGAAGGGACGTCGGGAGAAGTCCACGGCGGTCGCGTCCTCGGCCACCATCTCCGTGCCGAAGCGCTCGGCCTGCTTCCGCATGATCTCCATCAGCTCCGGACCCATGAGGCCATCGACGAACCCCGGGTAGTTCTCGACGAGCGTCGTGAGCATGAGCTGCCCGCCCTTCTGCACGCCCGTCAGCATCAGCGGCGAGAGGTTCGCCCGCGCCGCGTAGATCGCCGCGGTGTAGCCGGCGGGTCCCGAGCCGATGATGATCACCTTGCGCGTGACGGCCATACTTCCTCCTCCATCGTATGGGATGCTCCAGCGCGGTCCGGAGATGCCGCTCACGGCGTCAGCAGGGGACCGAGGTCGGCGAGATCGTGGATCTCGAAGGTCGGCGAGGGCGCGAGCGGAGGCGCCGGCTCGCCGCTCGGGTTCACCCAGGCCGCGTCCATGCCGATCCGCAGGGCGCCGAGCACGTCGATGTCAATCCGGTCGCCGACGAACAGGGTCTCCTCGGCCCGGACGTCCAGGCGTCCGAGCGCAGCCTCGAAGATCTCGGGCCTCGGCTTCCTCCATCCGATCTCGTCGGAGACGACGATGGCCCCGAAGAGGTCTCGGACCCCGGCCTCCTCGAGGATCCCGACCGCGGTCGGCGTGTAGTCGAAGTTCGACACGACGCCGAGCCGGAAGCGCCCGGCGAGCGCCCGGAGGAGCGGGCCGTAGTGCGGCGGGAACTCGGCGGCCTTGCTCAGCTGCCGCCGGTGCGCCTCGATGAGCGCGTGCATGAGGTCCGGCGGGTACGCCGACGGGTCCAGCTCGAGGCAGCGGAACAGGTGGCCGAAGCGCTCGCGCGCCGGCACCTCCCGGTGGTCGAGGGCGCGGACCCGCTCGGCCTCGCTCCAGCTCTCGATGAGCGCGCGGTACAGGACCTCCACCGTGATCCCGGGCGCGTACGGTCGCAGGATCTCGTGCAGGTACCCGGCCGTCGAGCGGACCTCGCGCCCGTCGACCTCGATACGCGGCAGGCGGCTCCGGTCGAAGCGGACCAGCGTGTCGAAGAGGTCGAAGAGGACGGCGGCGTAGGCCATCGGGCTAGAGGGGCTTGCGGCTGGCGTAGCCCTCGTCGAGCCCGTGCCAGTAGCGGATGGATGACTCGCCGTACTTCCAGCAGAGATTCACTTCCTCTCCCTGGCGCAGGTGCGGGAAGTCGACGAGCCCGAGCCCGAGGTCTTTCGGGGCGCCGCCGAGCTCGACGATCTTCTCGAGCCCACGCTGCACCCGCTGCGTCAACTGCGTGAGCAGCTCGGTGTCGGCGCGCCAAGCCGCCTGGTCGATGACGCCGCCGCCGGCCATCGTGATCCGCTGGTGCTCGGCGCGGAGGCGCTCGCGGACCTCGCCCGCCTCGGCGTGCGCCGCCATCACGCCCCCCATGAGCTTCGTGAGGGTCCCAATCAGGGCCTCGACCTCGGCGGGCGTGAAGTGACGCTCAGCCACGTATCTCCGACTCGACGAAGACGGCGTGCACCTCTCTCGGACCGTGCACACCCCGCGTCAGGGTCAGCTCGATGTCGGCCGTGCGGCTCGGCCCGGTGATGAAGCTGATCATGGCGCCGTCCCCCGCGGGCGGCGCGCCCTCGTGCCACGCCTCGAGGAGGATCCCGAGCTGGTGCAGTGAGTCGACGAGCGCCCCGCGGTCGAACACGGCGACGTGGTACGGCGGCAGGAGCGAGGTCGACCGGGGCCGACCCGCGCCGGAGCGGAGGACGAGCGTGCCGGTCTCGGCGACCGCGAGGTCCACCCCGGTCAGCCCGAGATCGGCGGCGGCGCAGACCTCCCTGAGCCGCAGGCGCTCGGCCGGGGAGTCGGCCGGCCCGGGCGGCATCGCGTGAGCCTCGAGACCCTCCGCCGCGAGGGCCGGTCCCCAGTCCCGCCCGATCGCGTCCGGGTGCCACGCGATCAGCCGCCGGGCGTCCCGCGCGCGGGCGATCCCGGCAACGAGCGCAGGGATCTCGTCAGCGGACCGGGCGCGGTGGAACGTCCCGCCCACGCGCTCGAACTCGCCGCGGAACCGCGCGAGCGTCTCCGGCCAGCGTGGGGCCAGCTCCCGACGCACCGTCTCCGCCACGACCGCTGGATGGGCCGGGCGCTCGGCGATGGTCGCCGGGAAGAGCCCCCCGGTCTTCCGCATCTCGGCGCGGATGCGTCCCAGGAACTCGGCGCGCGTCGTCATGCCCGGCGCCCGAGGTCGGTCCAGCGCTCGGCGAAGGTCCGCCCCGCCACCGCCGGAAGGTCCCGGCCGCGTGTCCAGTCGCCGAGGAAGAGCGGGAGGCGCCGGATCGTCCCGCCGCGCGCGAACGGCAGCTGGAGGAGGCGCCCGAGAGGCGCGGCCAGCCGGTAGAGGCGTGGCCTCCGGAGGAGGCGGCCGAGGACCTTGAACGCGAGGCGCTCGGGCCAGGGCGCGAGCCGCGCCTCGTCGAGCCCACGGCGCAGCTCGATCAGCATCCTCGGGATGTCGATCCGGACGGGGCAGGCCTCCGCGCAGGCGCCGCAGAGGGAGGAGGCGTGCGCCAGCTCCTTGACGGAGCCGGGTCCCTCGAGCATCGCCGTCAGGAGGATCCCGATCGGCCCCGGATACGTGTAGCCGTACGCGTGGCCGCCGATCTGGCGATACACCGGACACACATTGAGGCAGGCGCCGCAGCGGAGGCAGTAGAGCGACTCGCGCAGCGGCCCGGCGAGCTGGGCGATGCGCCCGTTGTCGAGGAGGACCAGGTGGAGCTCCTCCGGCCCTTCCAGCTCCCCGGCTCGGCGCGGCCCCTGGACGAGCGTCGTGTAGGAGGAGAGCTTCTGGCCGGTCGCGCTCTTGGCGAGGATCGCCAGGAAGACCATGAGGTCGCTCAGCGAGGGCACGATCTTCTCGACCCCCATCACCGCCACGTGCACCCGCGGGAGCGACGTGACCATCCGGCCGTTCCCCTCGTTTGTGACGAGGACGAGCGTGCCGGTGTCCGCCACGGCGAAGTTGGCCCCGGTGATGCCGAGGTCCGCCTGGAGGAACTTCTCGCGCAGCTCGCCGCGGGCGATCCGGGTGAGGACCTCGGGATCGGCCGCGACCTTGCGCCCTACCTCCCTGGCGAAAAGGTCGGCGACCTGGCCCTTGGTCTTGTGGATCGCCGGCGCGATGATGTGGGAGGGCCGCTCGTGCGCGAGCTGGATGATGTACTCGCCGAGGTCCGTTTCCACGGGCGTCACGCCCGCGCGCTCCAGCGCCTCGTTCAGGTGGATCTCCTCGGTCGCCATCGACTTCGACTTCACCGCGAGCCGCGCCCCCGTGCGCCGGGCGACGTCGAGGATGATCGCCCGCGCCTCCTCCGCGGTCGTCGCGTAGTGGACGTGACCCCCCTGCCGCTCGACCGCGTCGACGAGCTGCTCGAGATACCGGTCGAGGTGCTGGAGGGTCGCCTCCTTGATCTCCCGCGCGCGATCGCGAAGCCCCTCCCCTTCCGGGAAGTCATCGAAGGCCTCGCGGCGGAGGCCGATGAACTTGGTCGTCGCGATCGTCAGCGCCTCGCGGAGGAAGTCGTCCTTGAGGGCCTGCTCGGCCCGCTCCCGGAACGGGACGGCCAGCTCGGGCCGGCTCATCGCGCCTCCCGCGACAGGAGCTCGGCCAGGTGCACGGCGCGAACTTTCGAACCGCGCCGGCCGAGCCCGCCCTGCATCTGCATGAGGCACCCGGCATCGCACGCGACCACGCAGGTGGCGCCGGTCGAGTCGATGCTGGCGAGCTTCTTCTCGAGAATCGACGTGGACACCTCCGGCAGCCGCACCGAGAACGAGCCGCCGAACCCGCAGCACTCGTCGCTGCCGGGCAGCTCGACGAACTCGGCGCCCCTGAGCTTCCGGAGGATCGTTCGCGGACTCGCCGACTCGTGGAGACCGCGCAGGAGATGGCAGGAATCGTGGTAGGTCACCCGGCCGCCCAGCTCGGTCTCGAAGTCCGTCTTGCCGAGCACCGTGACCAGGAACTGCGAGAGCTCGAAGGTGCGGCGACTGAGCGCTTCCGCCGCCCGCCGCTCCGCACCGTCCCGCACGAGCCCCGGGTACTCGTGCTTGACCATCCACGCGCAGGAGCCGGAGGGCACGACCACGTGCTCGGAGTCCCGGAAGAGGGGGAGCGTCCGCCGGGCGACGGCCGCCGCCTCCCTCCGGTAGCCGGAGTTGAAGAGCGGCAGCCCGCAGCAGGTCTGGCCGCGCGGGAAGTCGACGACGACGCCGAGCGCCTGGAGGAGGCGGACGATCCGCTCGCCCACCTCGGGGTAGAACAGGTCGCCGAGGCAGGTGATCATCAGGGAGGCGCCCACCGGGCCCCGTGTCATCGCGCGTGCCGGGGCGGCGGCGTGACGACCACCAGCGCGACGACCGGCGTCTCGCCGTCGTTCTCGAGCCCGTGGGGCGTGCCGGCGGGCGCCAGC
Source organism: Candidatus Rokuibacteriota bacterium (assembly GCA_016209635.1). Classification (GTDB taxonomy): domain Bacteria; phylum Methylomirabilota; class Methylomirabilia; order Rokubacteriales; family CSP1-6; genus JACQWC01. The sequence goes on from JACQWC010000227.1 coordinate 39,390, forward strand.
ACCGCCTCGCCCGCCCCGAGCGCGTGCTCGGCGTCGCCGAGCCGAACGCGCGCGCGCCCCTCGAGCACCACGTAGATCTTGTCCTGGTCGTCGTGGGCGTGGAGCTTCTGCGCCTGGCCCGGCTTGAGGCAGTAGAGGTCGAGCTGGACGCGAGCCGTCCCGGCGAGCCCGATCTTCGCCATCCGGTCGGGTTCGAACTTGACGTGGTCGCGCGGGGTGATCTTCATGGCTCCGTCCTCGCGGCAACGGATCGCGCCAGCAGCTCGACCGGGTGGACCACCTCGACCGCGAGGCCGCGGGCACGGCATCCCTTGGCGATCTGCAGCAGGCACCCCGGGTTCCCCGTCGCGACGACGGAGGCGCCGGTTCCCGCGATGCGCGCGATCTTCCCGTCGAGCAGTCGGTCCGCCATCTCGGGCTCGAGGAGATTGTAGACGCCGGCGCTCCCGCAGCAGAGCTCGCTCTCCGGCAGGTCGACGAGGACGAGCCCAGGGATCCGCCGGAGGAGCGCGCGCGGCTCCGCGCGCAATCGCTGGCCGTGGGCGAGGTGACAGGCGTCGTGGTAGGTGACCCGCAGCGGCAGCGGCCCGAGCGGAAGCTCGGCCTCGGCCAGGATCTCGCTCACGTCCCGCGTCCGATCGGCGAGCCACGCGACGTCGGCCGAGTCCACCCAGTGGCGGTACTCCTTCATCGCCGACCCGCAGCCCGCCGAGTTGACGACGATCCAGTCGAGATCCTCGGGAAACGCGCGGGCGAGCCCTCGCGCCCGCGCGCGAAGCTCGTCGAGTCGGCCCGCATGGAGCTCGAGCGCCCCGCAGCAGCCCTGGGCTCGCGGCACGATCACCTCCCAGCCGGCCAGCGCCAGGAGCTCCGCGGTCTTCCGGTTGATATCCGGATAGAGGTGGCGCTGCACGCACCCCGCGAGGAGCCCCACGCGGCCGCGCGCCCTCCCCCGCGCCGGAATCCCTGCCGGGAGCGGCTCGGGCCGCGGCAGGTCGCCCAGCAGTCCGTCCATCGCCGCGAGCCCCGGCACGGCCCCGAGGAGCCCGCTCGCCCTCACGGCCCGCTGGAGCCCGCTCCACTGGTAGACGCGCGCCGCGCCGAGCAGCGCCCCGAGCCGCTCCGGATGCGGCAGCACCGAGAAGAGGAGCCGCTCGACGAGCCGCCGGGACGCCGGCCGGCCGTGCCGTGCGATCTGGGCGCGCGTCGCCTCGAGAAGGGAGCCGAAGGGAACGCCCGAGGGGCACGCGCTCTCGCACGCGCGACAGCCGAGGCAGAGATCCAGGTGACGGGTGAAGACCGGGGAGAAGCCGATCCGGCCCTCCGCCGCCGCCCGCATCAGGTAGATGCGACCCCGCGGCGAGTCCATCTCCTCCCCCAGGACCCGGTAGGTCGGGCACGCGGGCAGGCAGATCCCGCAATGGACGCAGGCGCGGAGGCCGTCGAGGCTCGGCGCGTCCGGCCCGCTGAAAATCCCCGGCGAGTCCGTCGCGACGCCACCCATCAGAGCCCTCCGACGAACCGGCCCGGGTTCAGGATGCCCTTCGGATCGAACTCTTCCTTGACCTTCCGCATGAGGCCGAGCGGGCCCCCGAGCACCGGCCCCCAGGGGTCGATGGTGGCGCGGATCTCTCGCGGCGCCCGCTCGATCACGACGCTGCCGCCAGCCTCGGCCACGACCCCGCGCAGCCGCGCGACGAGTCCCCCCACCGCGTCGAGCGGGACCCCGTCGAGGCCGACGTCGAGGGTCCCGAAGACTCCCGAGCCACCGATGCTCGCCCTGGCGTCACGGCCCGTGGACTCCACGGATCGCTCGATCGTCTCCACCGTCGCGCCGAGGAGGCTCGCGAGCGTCGCGACGCGAAGCCCGATGGGCTCCCGCGCTGGGCGCCGGCCGTACGCGTCCCAGAAGCTCGCCCCGATGGGGACGAGGCGACCGCCCGCCTCGCGCGCGAACGTGTCCACGAGCCGCTCCTGGGCCCGCACCGCGGCCTCCACCGTGGCGATCGACACGGCGACCGCCGCCAGGGCCGGCGGCGCCTCGCACGCCGCGAGCGCCCCTTCGTTCAGGAACTCGACGCGGCTCGGCTGGACCGTCGAGTCCAGGAGGGACCCGAGGAACGCCGCGGCGGCCGCCGGGCCCGAGAAGGTCACGAGCGAGGTCGCCTCGAAGTCGGGGATCGGGTGGAGGCGCAGGGTCAGCTCGCCCAGGACTCCGAGCGTCCCGAGCGACCCGACCATGAGCTTCGGGATGTCGTAGCCGCTCACCGACTTGACGACCCGCGCGCCACCCCACGTGAGGACTCCGTCCGCCTGGACGAAGCGCACGCCGAGCAGGAGGTCCCGCACGGAACCGTACCGCGCGCGGAGCGGACCGCTCCCGGCCGTCGCCACGAGGCCGCCGAGCGTCCGGGCGGCGGCGCCCGGCGGATCGAGCGGGAGGAACTGGCGACGAGCCCGGAGACGCGCGGCGAGCGCGCCAGCGGTGAGGCCGGCCTGCACCGTGATCGTCAGGTCGTCCGGGTTGTACTCGACGACGTCCGCGACCCGGCGCATGTCCAGCACCAGGTCGACGCGCGCGGGGGGCGCGCCGAGGGCCTGCGCGCTCCCGCTCCCGCGCGGCACGACCGCGAGCCCCGCCTCGTGGGCGAGCGCGACGGTTCTGGCGACCTCCGCGAGCGACCCGGGGCCGACGACCCACCGCGGGAGAACACCGTCGACGGCGGCGGCCGCGCGCGCGCGCTCCGCGTCACTCCAGCCGTGGCGCCCGACGATCGCCGTGAGCGCGTCCCCGATCGATCGCGTCGAGACGCTCACGGGCTCAGATCCAGGCGCCCTCGGGCAGGGCCGGCCGCGCCGGGCGAAAGCCCTCGCCGCAGGCGGGATGGGAGGGCAGGAGCTTGCCTGGATTCATGATCGCGTGGGGATCGAAGACGCGACGCAGCCGGTACATGAAGTTCAGGTCCGCGTCGGCGTACTGGAGCGGCAGGTTCTTCGCCTTGTCGAGGCCCACGCCGTGCTCGCCGGTGACGGTGCCGCCGAGCGCGATGCACGCGTGGAGGAGCTCCTCGTTCGCGCGCCGGGCCCGCTCGAGCTCCTCGGGCCGTCGGTCGTCGTAGCAGATGAGGGGATGGAGGTTCCCGTCCCCGGCGTGAAAGACGTTCGCGATGAGGACGGAGTGGCGCCGGGCGATCACCATCATCTCCCGCATGATCTCGGGCAGCCTCGACCGGGGGACCACGGCGTCCTGGAGGAGGTAGGTCGGCGCCAGCCGGCCGACGGCGCCAGCCGCCTCCTTCCGTCCCTTCCACAGGAGCGCCCGCTCGGCGTCGTCGCGCGCGACCCGCACCTCGAGGGCGCCGCGCTCGCGGCAGATCGCCGCGGTGCGCTCGCCCTGCGCCTCCACCTCGGCCTCGGGGCCGTCCAGCTCGATCAGGAGCACGGCCGCGGCGCCCTTCGGGTACCCGGCGTGGATGCCCTCCTCGATCGCGCGGATCATCACCTCGTCGAGCATCTCCAGCGCGGTGGGAATGATACCCGCGGCGATGATCGCGGACACCGCCTCGGCGGCGGCGTCGATGGAGGGGAACGACGCCAGCAGCGTCTTCACCGCCTCGGCCGCGTGGAGGAGCCGCACGGTCACCGCCGTCACCAGCCCGAAGGTGCCTTCTGACCCGACGGCGACTCCCCGGAGGTCGTAGCCGGGCGCGTCCATCACCTTCCCGCCGAGGCGCACCAACTCACCGTCGCTCAGGACCATCTCGAGGCCCAGGACGTGGTTCGTCGTGATCCCGTACTTGAGACAGTGGGGCCCGCCGGCATTGGTCGCCACGTTGCCTCCGATGGAGGAGACCATCTGGCTCGACGGATCGGGCGCGAAGAAGTAACCGCGGTCCCGCACCGCGTGGGTGAGCCAGAGGTTGATCAGGCCCGGCTGGACCGTGGCACAGCGGTTCGCCAGGTCGAGTTCGAGGATCTGGTCCATCCGGTTGAGGCCGACCATCACGCCCCCCTGCGGCGCCATGGCGCCGCCGATCAGCCCGGTTCCCGAGCCGCGGGGGACGATCGGGACGCCGGCCGCGCGGCACACGCGGACGACCGCCTGGACCTCCTCCGCGCGCGTGGGCAGCGCCACCGCGTCAGGGGCGCCCTTGTAGAGGGTGTGCATGTCGCACTCGTAGGTGAGACGGCCTTCCGGCGAGAGCACGAGGCCTTCCGGACCGAGGACGCGCCGGAGGTCGGCGACGACGGCGCTACTGAGGGGCACGACGACCGGCTACTCGATCTTCCAGGTGTCCCCCGAGACCAGGAGCTTGGCGATGTCTCCGAGGCCGCGCTCGGAGACCGACCGCTGCTCCTGCGCGAGCATGACCTCCTCGTAGACCGGCGCCGAGACCGCCGCGAGCACCCCGACCGGGACGGGGAAGTCGGGGCTCTCGAGATCGGCGAGCAGCTTCGCCGCGTTCACGTTGGTTTCGTCGTGGATCCAGAGCGCGCCCTCCGGGACCTCCTTCGCCCGCACGACCTTCGGCGTCGCGCCCTCCATGATGACCGCCCGGCGGTCGTCGGCCGGGCCGAAGAGGAGGGGCTTGCCGTGCTCGAGGCGCAGCTCGAAGCGGAGCCGCGACTCCTTGTCGTAGAGCACGTTCCAGGCGAGGTCGTTGTAGACGTTGCAGTTCTGAAGGATCTCGAGGAACGCGGCGCCGTTGTGCGCGGCGGCCCGCTTGAGCATCTCCTCCATATGCGGCACGGTGCGGTCGACCGTACGCGCGACGAAGGTCGCCCCGCAGCCGAGCGCGAAGGCGAGCGGGCTGACCGGCCGGTCCGCCGAGCCCATCGGGGTCGACTTCGTCACCTTGCCCAGCTCGCTCGTGGGCGAGTACTGGCCCTTCGTCAGCCCGTAGATCCGGTTGTTGAAGAGGAGGATCGTGACGTTCACGTTCCGGCGGAGCACGTGGAGCATGTGGTTGCCGCCGATCGACAGCCCGTCGCCGTCACCGGTCACCACGAACACCTTGAGGTCGGGGCGCGCCAGCCGCAGCCCCGTCGCGAGCGCGGGGGCCCGTCCGTGGATCGTGTGGAAGCCATAGGTGTTCATATAGTAGGGAAACCGGCTCGAGCATCCGATGCCCGAGATGAAGACGATGTTCTCCTTGGGGACGCCGAGGTCGGGCATCGTCTTCTGCACGGCGCTCAGGATCGCGTAGTCCCCGCACCCGGGGCACCACCGCACGTCCTGGTCGGACTCGAAGTCCTTCTTGGTGTACTTGCGGGCCTCGGCCTCGTGGACGCTCATGACGCGCTCCCGCTGAGCTGGTTGATGGCCTCGCCGATGTCGTCGGTGGCGAGCGGCATCCCGCGGACGCGGTTGAAGCCCACCGCGTCGATGAGGTACTCGGCGCGGAGGACGCGGACGAGCTGGCCGCTGTTGATCTCCGGCACCAGCACCTTCCGGTATTCGCGCAGAATGTGGCCCAGGTCCGGCGGGAGCGGGTTCAGGTAGCGCAGGTGGATCGACGCGACCGATTTGCCGTCAGCCTGCGCCCGCTCGACCGCCGCGGTGATCGCGCCGTAGGTCCCGCCCCAGCCGACGACGAGGAGGTCGCCGGTCGCCGGCCCGTTGATCGACGTGGGCGGAATCTCCTGCGCCACGCGCCGGACCTTCTCCGCCCGCGTGCGCACCATGTGATCGTGGTTGTCCGCGTCGTACGAAATGTTGCCCGTGACGTCCTGCTTCTCGAGGCCTCCGATCCGATGCTCGAGGCCGGGCGTCCCCGGGCGCACCCACGGCCGCGCGAGCGTCGCCGGGTCGCGCAGGTACGGGTAGAACCCCTCGCGCTCGGTCCGGAACTCGAGCTCGATCGGAGGCAGCGTGCCGACGTCGGGAATGGGCCAGGGCTCCGAGCCGTTCGCCAGATAGCCGTCGCTCAGCACCATCACGGGCACCATGTACTTCGTCGCGATCCGCACCGCCTCGTACGCAATGTAGAAGCAATCACCGGGCGTCGCCGGCGCCAGGACGACGATGGGCGACTCGCTGTTGCGGCCGTAGAGCGCCTGCATCAGGTCGGCCTGCTCCGTCTTCGTCGGCAGCCCGGTCGACGGGCCGCCGCGCTGGATGTCGAAGATGACCAGGGGCAGCTCGGCCATCACGGCGAGGCCGATCCCTTCGCCCTTGAGGGCGATCCCCGGACCGCTCGAGGCGGTGACGCCGACGGCGCCGCCGAAGGAGGCGCCGATCGCCGCGGTGACCGCGGCGATCTCGTCCTCCGCCTGGATGGTCCGGACCCGGAACCGCTTGTGCATCGCCAGCTCCTCGAGGATCCCGCTCGCCGGCGTGATCGGATAGGCGCCGTAGACGATGGGCAGCTTGGAGCGCTCCGCGGCGGCGAGGAGTCCCCAGGCGAGCGCCCGGTTCCCCGTCATCGCCCGGTAGAGGCCGGGGGCCATCTCCGCCCGCTCGATCTCGTAGTGCTCGCCGAAGATCTCCGCCGTCTCGCCGAACGCGTGACCCGCCTTGAGCACCCGCGTGTTCGCCTCGGCCACGGTCGGGTTCTTCACGAACTTCTTCCTGATCCAGTCGAGCGTCGGCTCGAGGGGCCGCGTGTAGATCCACGAGACGAGCCCGAGCGCGAAGAAGTTCTTGGTGCGGTCCTTCTCCTTCGTGTTGAGCGGCAGGTCCTGGATCGCCTGGAGCGTCAGGCTCGTCATGTCGACGTTGTGCAGCCGGGAGCGTTCGGCGAGGGTCGCGTCGTCGAGCGGGTTCGCCGGGTAGCCGGCCTTGTCCAGGTTCCGCTTGTCGAACGCCGCGGTGTTGACGATCAGGAGGCCGCCGGCCTTGAGGTCGGAGAGGTGCACCTTGAGCGCGGCGGGGTTCATGGCGACCAGGCAGTCGAGGCGGTCCCCGGGCGTGTAGACGCGCTGGCTGCCGAACTGGAGCTGGAAGCTCGAGACGCCGAACAGGGTGCCGGCCGGCGCCCGGATCTCGGCGGGGAAGTTCGGGAGGGTGGCGAGATCGTTGCCCGCCCAGGCCGACTCGGTGGTGAACTGTTCGCCGGTGAGCTGCATCCCGTCGCCGGAGTCCCCCGCGAACCGGACGACCGCCCGGGCCAGCTCCCTCCGCGTCTTTCGCGCGCCCGCCGCGGGCGCCGCCGTCTCGCTCATCGACCTTCCTCTCCTCGCCTCCGTCATCTCGTCCGACCCCGGGCCACGTCGCTCCACACGCCGGCGCACACTCTTCCGCGCGTCTGATTCCGCTCCGGGAAGATCGGCTGAGGGCGCCTGCCGATGATGCTCGGGTGACGGTCTCGGCAGACCCTCCGTAGTGTATCGGGCCGCGCGCGTGACGGCAAGGTTTCCAGGCCGGTTAGACCATCCGACCCAGCGCGCCGGCCGCCCGGGCCCCCGCCCCGCTCATCCAGCATCGACTTCGCTCGGGTGCTTGAGCGTATCGCCGGGCGGCAGGTTCAGGACCGCCTCGGGGAAGAGGTTCGCGAGCCATCGGACGGCGTCCGTCACGGTGACGATGCCGATCGGGCACCGCTCCGCGTCCACGAGCGGGATCGTGCGATACCCCGCGACGCTCATGCAGTGCAGCGCGTACGCCACCCGGTCGCGCAGCGACAGCGCCTCCGGGTCCCGCGTCATCACCTCGCCGAGCGGCGTCCGGCGGACGTCGAGGTCCTTCCCCAGCACCCGCACGAGCACGTCGCGCTCGGTGAAGATCCCGCTCAGCCGCCCGTTCGCGTCGACGATCAGCACGCCGCCCTGGCGGCGCGCGAGCATCGCCTGCACCGCGTCGTGCACCGTCGCCGTCTCGCGCAGGCAGATCGGCTCCGCCGGCGTGAGCACCGCGATCGTGTCGTTGAACAGCGCTCCCTTGATCTCCCGGGTCTCGCTCTCGATCGCCTCGGAATACTCGTCCCCGAACTCGTTCATTGGCCTTCCCCTTCCTCTGCCGAACGCGCCCTCGAGCGATTCGTCCGAGTCATCCTACGCTCCCGCCGGGGTCGGAGCAAATGCGCGCGGGCGGAGGGTCGCTGGGCGCCGTCGTGACGCGCCGCGGCGCCCGCCGAGGGTCTTCCGCCGCGCGCCCCTGCGCCTCACCGCCGCGCGGCCTGCCCCACCGGCTCCTCGCTCGCCACCTTCAAGAGCTCGATGAACCGGCTCACCGTCGGCGTGAGCGGCTTCTGGCGACGGTGGATGATGCCGACGGGCCGGACGAGGTCGGGGATCCCGAGGGGTACCACCGCGAGCGTGCGGATCCCGGCCTCCTTCTGCACCGTGTGGCGCGGCAGGATGCTCACGCCGGCGTTGATCATGATGGCCTGCTTGATCGTCTCGATGTTGTCGAACTCCATCACGACGGCGACCTTCACGTTGTGCTGGCGGAGCGCCCGGTCGATCGCCTTCCGGATCGTCAGCTCGCGGTCGAACGCCACGAAGTTCTCGCCGGCGAGGTCCGACGGCGTGAGCGCCCGGCGCCGCGCCAGCCGGTGGCTCGGATGGCACACGACGGCCATGGGCTCTCGCCTGAGCGGCACGACCGAGAGCGCGCGGTCGGCGGGGGGGTACGACATGATCCCCACGTCGGCCTCCCCGCCCACCACCGCCTCGACGACCTTGTGCGGATGGAGGCACTCGAGCTGCACACGCGCCTCGGGATAGAGGGACATGAACCGCTGCATGTGGCGGCTCACGTCGTGGAGCCCGACCGAGTAGATGGCCGCGACCCGGACGGTGCCGTCGACCCGCGCCTTGACGGCGACGACCTCGGCCTTGGCCTTCTCCCATGACTCGAGCAGCTCGCGGCAGGTCGCGTAGAAGGTCTGCCCCTCCGGCGTGATGACGAACGGGCGCTTGGTGCGGTCGATCAGGGCCACGCCCAGGTGCGCCTCGAGCTGCTGGATCGCCTGGCTCGCCGCCGACTGGGAGACGAAGTTGAGGGCGGCGCCGCGGGAGAAGCTCCGCAGGCGCACCACGTCGCAGTAGAGGCGCAGGGTCTCGAGGTGCACGCCCCCAGTCTACACCATTAGGATTTCTGATACCCTCTATCCAACTTTTCCGGGATGACTAATGGTCAGGAGCCGAGTAGTATCGTGCAACTGTTCACAAAGGGGACGAGGTCATGATGGAGCGACCCTCCACACCGCTGCCCGGCCCGCCGGCCGCCCAGGGCCTCTACGATCCGCGCCACGAGCACGACGCCTGCGGCGTCGGCTTCGTCGTCAACATCAAGGGGCAGAAGTCGCACACGATCGTCCGCCAGGCGCTCCGGGTCCTCATCAACCTGCTCCACCGGGGGGCGTGCGGCTGCGAGGCGAACACGGGCGACGGCGCCGGCATCCTGCTCCAGACGCCGGACAAGTTCCTCCGCCGGGAGTGTGAGCGGCTCGGCATCCCCCTGCCCGGGCCCAAGGAGTACGGCTGCGGGCTCGTCTTCCTCCCGCGCGATCCCGAGCAGCGCGACAAGGTGCGCGCGCTCCTCCACTCGATCGTCGAGGAGGAAGGCCAGCGCCTGCTCGGCTGGCGCCAGGTCCCCACCGACGACCACCTGCTCGGCGCCACCGCGCTCTCTGTCGAACCGTACGTCGCACAGGTCTTCGTCGGCCGGGGCCCCAGCGTCAGCGCTCACGCCCACTTCGAGCGCAAGCTCTACGTCATCCGCAAGCTCTTCGAGAAGGCCGTGGCAGCGCTCGACATCCCGGAGAACACGTTCGCCTACGTCCCGAGCCTCAGCTCGAACACGCTCATCTACAAGGGCATGCTCTCGGCCGACCAGATCGAGACGATGTACCCGGACCTCACCGACCCGGACGTCGAGTCGGCGCTCGCCCTCGTCC
>JACQWC010000235.1 GCA_016209635.1 Candidatus Rokuibacteriota bacterium
CCACGGGCGATCCGATCTTCTGCACCACGTGGACCTATCTCGGCACTCCGGCGGTGACGCTGCCGCTGCTGCGATCGGCGGCGGGGATGCCGCTTGGCGTCCAGCTAGTCGGCCGTCGTGACGGTGATGCGCGCCTCTTGCGCACGGCTCGCTGGCTCGTCGCGACCCTGAGCGGCGCGAGACATCGTCGTGGCCGGAAGGAGAGGACCGCCGGGCGAGCGGATTCGCCACGCACCGGCAGGAGGAAGTCGTCATGATGATGTTGGTCACCGGAATCATCGGCATGGCCATGATGGTGGGGTTCCTGGGCTTTCTGGTATGGTGGATCAAGGACCTGCCCTTCAGCATCATCGTCGTCGTCGTGGTCCTCCTGATGCTCTACGACTTCGTGCGGACCCTACGCTATGGCGAGAGCGGTGGGGGGCGCTGAGGTGCGCGCCGCGGTTCCCGCGAGTCGTCTTCGGGGGGTGACCAGGAGGGGCTGGACAGGGCCGCGGCGGCGAGTACACTGACGCCGTATCGACGGCTGCGAGGCTGACCCAAGCCCGTCCAGCGTCGAGAGGAGGAGCGAGCATGCCTCTCTACGAGTATTTCTGCGAGAAGTGCCAGCGTGAGGTGTCCATGGCCATGTCGATCAGCCAGCACGACAAGGGCGACGCGACCTGTCCCGGATGCGGCGGGAAGGAGCTGCGTCCCCTCGTGGGCACCTTCTTCTCCAAGACCTCGCGAAAGTCCTGAGGAGGCGCCATGAGGCTCAACGGCAAGCGGATCGCGATTCTCGCCGAGAACATGTACCAGGAGATGGAGCTGTGGGTGCCGTACTACCGCCTCCGAGAGGAGGGTGCCGAGGTGAAGGTGGTCGGCGCCGGCGGGGCGAAGGGGTACACCTCGAAGCACGGCTACCCCGTCACCGTCGACCTCCAGGCCGAGCAGGTGAAGGCGGTCGAGTTCGACGCCGTCATCGTGCCCGGCGGCTACGCGCCCGACATGATGCGCCGCCATCCGGCGATGGTGGCGCTCGTCCGCGACGCCGCCCAGCAGGGCAAGGTCGTCGCGGCGATCTGCCACGCCGGCTGGATGCTCGTCTCCGCGGGCATCCTCAAGGGGCGCAAGGCGACGTCGTTCTTCTCGATCAAGGATGATCTGGTCGCGGCCGGCGCCGACTGGGTCGACGCCGAGGTCGTGGTCGACGGGAACCTGATCACCTCCCGCAAGCCGGACGATCTGCCGGCCTTCTGCCGAGCCATCGTCTCCGCCCTCAGCAAAGGGTAGTCCTCTCCGGGACGCGGCGGGAGGGGGCGGCTCCGGGGCTTCGGGACTACACTCGCCCGGCAGCCGCTCCTCCCACCGACTCCGATGGCTAGGGTTCCGGAGCCCGGCGGGCCTCCCTCCCCCGTCCGCTCCAGATCCGCGGCTTATCTGGTAAAATCACGGCCCCTATGGTCGTACTCGGAATCAGCGAGACGCATTGCGCGACAGCCGCGATCCTGAGGGACGGCGAGGTGGCGGGGTGCGCCTCCGAGGAGCGCTTTTCCCGGCTGAAGAACGACGCCGGGTACCCGCGGCGCGCCATCGACGCGCTGCTCCGTGAGCTCGGACTCCAGCCGTCGGCCATCGATCTGGTGGCGCTCGCCGACAGCCGCGTGGCCTCGCGCGAGTGGATGAACCGTGTCCTCCACGACGAGGCCTACGCGCGGGAGTACTACGGGATCCGGCTCGACGGCCCGAGGCACGGGCTCGCCAGGCGCGCGCGGAAGCTCGGCGCGAGGCTCCGGCTGACCGACCCGGCGCTTGGAAAGTCCCCGCTCCCCCCGCGCGAGCGGCTCCGTGTCGCGACCGGCCACCTGGGCCTCCCTGCCGACCGCATCATCACCCTCGACCACCACGCCTGCCACGCGGCCGCCGCCTACTTCGGCGCACCGTTCTCGGGCCGCCCGGGGCTCGTGCTCACGTGCGACAACTCGGGCGACGGCCTCTGCGCCACGGCCTCAAGCGGGCACCTGACGAGCCTCGCGCGACACGAGGCGATGCCGAGCGCGCCGGGGTCGCTCGGGTCGTTCTACTCGTTCGTGACCCTCCTGCTCGGCATGCGGGCGGGCGAGCACGAGTACAAGGTGATGGGGCTGGCGCCCTACGCGCCGGCCCGGGCGACGGAGCGGGCGGCGGACGCGCTGCGCCGGGTCTTCGACCTCACTGAAGAGGGGCCGGGTCTCTTCGCCTGGCGAGCGCGCGGCTCGCGGTACCGGCTCCTCGCCGAGGCCACGGCGGGTCTCAGGTTCGACGCGATCGCGGGCGGCGCGCAGCGGGTCCTGGAGGAGGCGTTGCTCCGCTGGACGCGGCGCATGCGGTCGCTGTACGGCGGGGAGCGGCTCGCGCTCGGCGGCGGGGTGTTCATGAACGTGAAGGCGAACATGCGCATCGCCGACGAGGCGTGGGTGCGGGACCTGTTCGTCTTCCCGTCGTGCGGTGACGAGTCGAACGCGGTGGGCGCGGCCTACCTCGGCTACCTCCGGCTCTGCGAGCGCGCCGGAGTCCCGGCCCGGCCGCGACCGTTCGGGCCGGCCTACCTCGGTCCCGGCCTCGTCGACGACGAGATCGAGGCCACGCTCAGGCGGCGGGACCTGGCGGCCCGCCACGACGTGAGCGAGCACGAGCGGATCGAGGAGAAGATCGCGGACCTCCTCGTCTCGGACGGCATCGTCGCGCGCTGTGCCGGCCGGATGGAGTTCGGGGCCCGTGCCCTCGGCAACCGGTCGATCCTCGCGAACCCCTCCGACCCGCGCGTGGTGCCGCTGCTCAACCGGATGATCAAGAACCGAGACTTCTGGATGCCGTTCGCGCCGACGGTGCTACGCGAGCGCGAGGGCGAGTACCTCGTGAACCCCAAGGGGCTCGCGTCGCCCTACATGATGCTGGCGTTCCAGTCGAACCCGAAGCGCCGCGACGAGATCGTCGCGGCCGTCCATCCCTCGGACGGCACGGTGCGCCCCCAGATCCTGGACGAGGCGTGGAATCCGGCCTATTACCGGGTGATCCAGGAGTTCGAGCGGCGGACCGGCATCGGCGCCGTCCTGAACACCTCGTTCAACCTGCACGGCGAGCCGGTCATCTGCTCGGCCGAGGACGCGATCGACACCTTCGAGCGCTCCGGCCTCCCGCACCTGGCGCTCGGCCGCTGGCTCATCTCAAAGCGCTGATCGAACCCGTCCCCGGGCCCGGTCCGGTTCGTCGCACGGCCCGGTGCCCGTCAGTAGCCGCGCGAGCGGTCGACGACGTGGCGGAGGCGTCGGCCGGCGAGGAAGCGCGTGAGGTTGTCGTTGAAGATCGGCGCGATCTCCTCGGGCGTGCTCGGTCCCGCGATGTGCGGGGTGACGACGACGTTGTCGAGTCCCCAGAGCGGGTCGTCCTGGGGCAGCGGCTCGACGGGGAAGACGTCGAGGATCGCGCCCGCGATCCGCCGCGCCTCGAGCGCCTCGACGAGCGCCTTTCCGTCGAGGACGGCGCCGCGCCCGATGTTGATGAGCCACGCGGTCGGCTTCATCGCCGCGAGCTCGCGCGCGCCGATGAGCCCGCGCGTCGGTGCCGTCAGGGGAAGCGTCAGCGCCACAAAGTCCGCAGC
>JACQWC010000230.1 GCA_016209635.1 Candidatus Rokuibacteriota bacterium
CCACCATCCTGCTCTCCATGGAGGACCTGGGGCTGGACGACCACGTCTGGGAGCGGCTGGAAGGACTCATCCGTCGGCCGCACGGCATCGTCCTGGTCACCGGCCCCACGGGGTCGGGCAAGACCACGACGCTTTACGCCGCGCTGAGCGTCCTGAATGCGCCCGAGCGCAACATCATCACGATCGAGGATCCGGTCGAGTACCAGCTCACGGGCGTCAACCAGATCCCGGTCAAGCCCACGATCGGCCTCTCCTTCGCCACCGGGCTCCGGCACATCGTCCGCCAGGACCCCGACGTGATCCTCGTGGGCGAGATCCGCGATCTCGAGACCGCGGAGATCGCGATCCAGGCGGCGCTCACCGGCCACCTCGTCTTCTCGACGCTCCACACGAACGACGCGCCCGGCGCCATCACGCGCCTGCAAGATATGGGGGTCGAGCCCTACCTCGTCTCGTCCGTCCTCGAAGGCGTCCTGGCCCAGCGCCTGGTCCGCCGCATCTGCAAGGCGTGCCGGGCGCCCGATGCGCCGTCCCGCAGCGACCTCGACGCGCTCGGCATCGCGGCGCCGCCGGACACGCGGCTCTACCGCGGACGCGGCTGCGACGAGTGCCGCGGGACCGGGTACCGCGGGCGCACCGGCATCTACGAGCTGTTCCCGATCACGGAGGAGGCGCGGAGCCTCATCCTGCGCCGGGCGCCGACGCCCGAGATCCGCCGCCACGCCGTCGAGGCGGGCATGGTCACGCTGCGGCTCGACGGCTGGGCGAAGGCCTGCGAGGGCGTGACGACCATCGACGAAGTCCTGCGGGTCACGCAGGAAGACGCCTGACCGTCCCCATGCCCGTCTACATCTACCGGGCGGCGGACCGCCGCGGGCAGACGGTCGACGGCGTCATGGAGGCGCCCGACGTGCGGGCCGTCGTCGAGCGGCTCCAGCGCGAGGCGTACTTCCCCATCCGGGTCGCGCCGCAGGCGGAGCGCGCCGGCTGGTTCGCCCTGGGGGCTTCCCGCCGGGTCGGCCGGCGCCACCTCCTGGCGCTGACGCAGCAGCTCGCCACCCTCTTCGAGGCCGGCATGCCGCTCGACCGCGCGCTGGAGATCCTCGAAGAGCTGGCCCCGGACGCGCGCGTCAAGGCGATCGTCGCGGACCTCCTCCGAAGCGTCCGCGGGGGCTCGTCACTCAGCGACGCCCTCGCCAAGCACCACCCGCGCCCCTTCTCGCGCCTCTATATCAACATGGTCCGGGCGGGCGAGAAGGGGGGCGTCCTCGAGGTCGCCCTCCGGCGGCTCGCCGAGTTCCTCGAGGCGCGGGCGGAGTTCACGGAGGCGATCATCTCCGCCCTCGCCTACCCGCTCGTGATCACCACCGTGGGCGCCGGGGCGATCGTCTTCCTGCTCACGTTCGTGATCCCACGCTTCGCGACGATCTTCGCCGACCTCGGCCAGGCGATCCCGCTGCCGACCCAGATCCTCCTCGCCGTCAGCGGCGCGGTCCGCGACTACTGGTGGGTCGGCGTCCTCGCCGCGCTGGGGGGCGTGCTCGGCTGGCGGGTCTGGACCGGGACGCCCGAGGGACGGCTCCAGTGGGACCTCCTGCGCCTGAGGCTCCCGCTCGCGGGTCGGCTCGCGCTCAAGATCGAGACGGCGCGCTTCGCGCGCACGCTCGGGACGATGCTCCGGAGCGGCGTGCCGGTCATGGGCGCGCTCGCGGTCGTCGGCGACATGATGACGAACCAGGCGATCGCGCGCGCCGTGGAGCGCCTCGCGGACGGCGTGAAGCGCGGGGGCACGATCGCGTCCGGCATGAAGGAGCACGCGGCCTTCCCGGCGCTCGCCGTCCACATGGTCCGCGTGGGCGAGGAGACCGGCCGCCTCGAGGACATGCTCCTCAAGGCGGCGGAGACTTTCGAGGCCGAGGTCCGCACCGAGCTCCGGCGGGTGATCGGGCTCCTCGAGCCGGCGATCATCCTGGGCATGGGGGTGCTCGTGGCGTTCATCGTCGTGGCCATGCTGCTCGCCATCTTCTCGATCAACGAGATCCCGCTGTGAGCCGCTCGGCATCCGCGTCGGAGGTCGGGGGGCGCCCCCTCCGCTCGGAACCCCACTCGCTCGGGAGCACCCCCCGACCCCCGGCGCCACCCCGGCACCTTCCCGAGGCGATGCCGGACGGGGGGCGCGACCCCGACAGGACCCGCCGGCCCGGCCATGGCGCCTTCGTGAGTCAGGGCGGGTTCACGCTGATCGAGCTGCTGGTCGTCATCATCGTGCTCGGCCTGCTGGTGGGGCTCGTGGGGCCGCGGCTCTTCGGGCGCGTGGGCCAGTCGAAGACCGCGACCGCGCGCGCCCAGATCGAGCTGTTCGGCTCGGCGCTCGACCAGTATCGGCTCGACGTCGGCTCCTATCCGACGACGGCCCAGGGGCTCGACGCGCTCGTGCGGAACCCGAACGCGCCCAACTGGAACGGCCCCTATCTGAAGAAGGGCGTGCCGAAGGACGCGTGGGGCGCCCCCTACAAGTACCGGTGCTGCCCCGGGCAGCACGGCGACTACGACCTCTGGTCGGAGGGCGCCGACGGCGCGCCGGGCGGCGAGGGGGAGAACGCCGACGTCACCTCATGGGACGCCGGGTAGCGCAGGCCGCCGGGTTCACCCTTCTCGAGCTGATCGTCACGCTCTTCGTGCTGGCGCTCGCGGTGGGCCTGAGCGCGCCCGCGATCGGGCGGAGCGCCCAGGCCATCCGGGCGCGCGCCGAGGTCGCCGGCTTCGCGGCCGTGTTCCGCCGCGCCCGCGCCGAGGCGGTGACGACGCAGCGCGCGCACGCCGTCGTCGTCGACCCCGCGGCGCGCCGCGTGACCGTCGTCGCCGGCGCTGACGAGGTTCGCCAGACGCGCACCCTCTCCCCCGACATGACCGTCGTGGCGAGCCCGCCGCCGGCGCTCAGCGTGCGCTTCGAGCCCCAGGGCGTGTCGAGCGGCGGCGAGTTCCACGTCAGCTCGGGCACGATCCGCTACCGGGTCACGATCGATCCGCTCACCGGCCGCGTGCGGAACGAGCGCGAATGAGCGGGCGGAGCGCGGGGTTCACGCTCCTCGAGGTGATCGTCGCCTTCGCCATCCTGAGCGTCGCCGTCGTCGCGTCGATCCAGGGATTCGCCCAGGGCCTGCGGCTCCTGAAGCACGCCGGCGACCACCAGGAGGCGATGCTGCTCGCCGACGAGAAGACGCGCGAGGTGGTGACGCTCGCCGAGGGCCACGAGGAGGGCACCGAGGGGGCGTTCGCCTGGGAGCGGACGGTCACCGTCGTCCCAGCGCCCGATCTCGCCATCGTCGGCGCCAACACGCCCTGGCGCGTCTGGGAGATCGCCGTGCGGGTCCGCTGGGGTGAGCGCGGTCAGGTCGACCTGGCCACGCTCCGGACGGCGCCGCTCGTCGCCCAGACGCCGGTCGAGCGCCGCCCGTGAGGGGGGAACGCGGCTTCACCCTGCTCGAGCTGCTCATCGCGCTCGCGATCGTCGGCGCGCTCCTCACGGTCGCGTTCGGCGGCCTGCGCGTGGCGCTCGCCGCGTGGCAGCAGGGCGAGGAGCGCGCCGAGGCCCACCAGCACGCGCGGAGCATCGCGCTCATCCTCGCCCGCGCCGCGAGCGCCGCCTATCCCTACAAGGCCTCCCGCGGCGAGGCTCCGGACGCCGAGCTGCTCTTCCGCGGGACGGCCACCCGGGTGGAGCTGGTCACGCAGGCGCCGCCGCTGCCGTTCCCGACGCCGATCGCGTTCACGGCGGTGGCGATCGCGCTCGAGGAGGGCGAGCGGCCCGGCCTCGCCGTCCACCAGCGAGCGCTGCCGAACCGTGAGCCCTTCACCCAGGCGGTGGAGGTCCTCCACGACCCGGCGATCGCCAGCCTCGAGCTCTCCTACATGAGCGAGGGCGGGGCGTGGCAGGACGCCTGGGACGGCGAGGTGGAGAAGGCGCTGCCCCGCGCGATCCGCATCGCGGTCGCCGTGAAGCTCGGCGCGCGGACGGACACGCTCCCGCCCCTCACGGTGAGCGTGCGGACGGCCGCGCCGTGAGATCCGACGCGCGCCGGACGTCCACGGTCCGCGCCGGCCGCGATCAGCGCGGATTCGCCCTCCTGGCCGTGCTGCTCGTGCTGGCGCTCGTCGGCGTGCTCGGCGCGGAGTTCGCCTACTCGATGCGGCTCGAGGCGGCCGCCGTCCGCGGGTACAAGGAAGCCGTCATCGCCGCGCACCTCGCCGAGGCGGGAGTCGCCCAGGCCGTCCGCGAGATCGTGGGCGACGTCGCGTGGGCGGCCGTCGCGGACGACGGGCTCCTCACCTTCTACCGGCGCGATCGGACGCGGGTGGCCCGGCTCCCGCGGGAGCGCGTGCCGCTCGGCGCCGGTGAGTTTGCCTACCGGCTCAGCGACGAGGAGGGGCGGGTCAACGTGAACACCGCGCAGGCCGACCGGCTCGACCGCCTGCTCCGGACGCTCGGCGTCGAGAAGTCGCAGCGCGACGTGATCGTCGACTCGATCGAGGACTGGCGCGACGCGAACGAGGAGCACCGGCTGAGCGGCGCCGAGAGCGAGGACACCTACCTCAAGCTCCCCGTGCCGTACCGGTCGCGCAACGGAGCGCTCGAGTCGGTCGCCGAGCTGCTCCAGATCAAGGGCATCACCGCGGCCATCTTCGGCGGCGCCGCAGACACGCCCGGGCTCGCCGAGGTCGTCACCGTCAAGACCCCGGGCCAGATCAACATCAACACCGCGCCCGCCGTCGTGCTCCAGGCCCTGGGACTGTCCGAGGCCGAGATCACCGAGATCGTCCAGGCCCGGCGCGACGCGCCCTACACCACCGTCCCGGCGCGCTTCTCCGGCCGCGGCCTCGCGGCGACCACGCGCACGTACCGGATCGAGGCGGAGGGGCTCGTCGGCGGGCGCAGCATGGCCCGGGTCACGGCGATCGTGCAGCTCCGCGCGACCACCGGGACCTCCGCCATCGTGGTGCTCGACTGGTCCGCCACGCGGTAAGCCGTTGCCGATCCTGGGGGGTTGGCTTACCCTAGGGCGCCATGCGATTGAGCTTCACGCGGCTGGCCGTCGTGGTTCTCGGCGATCGTCTGATCGCGGTGGCGGTCGAGCGGGACCGGGTCGAGGCGTTCGCGGTCGACTCCGACACTCCCGCGGCCGCGCTCCGATCCGAGCTGGCCGCGCGCGGGCTCTCGCCCCGGAAGGTCGCCCTCGCGCTCCCGCGCGCCGCGGTCACGGTGAAGCCGATCGATCTGCCCGCCGTCGCCGGCGACCTGCGGGAGATGGTCAAGTTCGAGCTGGACCGGCACCTGCCCTTCCCGGCGGAGGAGGCGCCGTTCGACTTCCTCGCGCTGCCGGCCGACGCCGAGGCGCTGACGCCCGGCGGGGGCCGGCGCGTGCTCGTCGCCGCTGCCGACCGGCGCCTGGTCGAGCGCGCTCTCGGCATCGCGGAGGAGGCGAAGCTCCGCCCCCTGTCGGTGACCGTCGCCGCGCACGATCTCCCGGCGCTCGTCAAGCCGCGACCGCGGCAGCGCGTCGTCTGGGCCCACCGCGTGGGCGGTGACGCGGACCTCCTGCTTCTCGCGGGCGGGACGCCCGTGCTGAGCCGGCACGTGCCCGTACGTGACGACGGGGAGCTGGCCCAGGAGATCCGCCGGAGCCTGGGCGTCGCGCGCTGGCGCGCGTGCGACGCCGTCTGGGTCTCCGGCGACAGCCGCGCGCCCCGCGCGCCGAGCACCTCCGCGCTGACCGAGCTGGGCGTGCCGGTCACCGAGCCCCCCTGGACGCCGCGCGCCCGGCGCCGGCTCGCCGCGCTCAAGCAATCCCCGCGCGGCGCCTTCGAGCTGGCCCTCGCCGTGGCGCTCGGGCCGCGGGTCCGGCTGCTCGACCTCATCCCCGCCGCGCGCAAGCCGCGGCGGCTCAGCCGCGCTCAGCTCCTGACGCTCGGGACGCTCGCCGCGACGATCCTCCTCAGTCTCGGCGCGCTCGTGGCGCCCGGCTATCGCGACGGCCGCCGCCTCGACGCGATCAACGCCGAGATCCGGCGGCTCGACCCGGAGGTCCGCGTGGTCGACCGCGTGCTCCGCGACCTCGAGCGCCGGCGGCGCCTCCTCGCGACCGTCGAGTCGCTCGAGTCGTCGGCGCTCCGGCCGCTGCCCGTGCTCCAGGAGCTGACGGAGCTGATCCCGCCCGACGCGTGGCTCACCGCGGTCGCCTTCGACGCGAAAGGCGTCGAGCTGACGGGCCAGGCCAACGCGGCGAGCGCCCTCATCCCCGTGCTCGAGAACTCGCCGCGCCTGGAGCGGGTGGAGTTCGCCTCGCCGGTGACGCGCGGGCGCGACCGCGAGCAGTTCCGCATCCGCGCGGCGTGGCAGGCGGCCGGCGAGCGCGCGACCCCGGTGGCCGCGGGGACGCCGGCGGGCTCCCGGGGCGGCGGGACTTCCCGATGATCGCCCGGCTCTCGGCCCGCGAGCGCCGGATCGTCGCGATCGGCCTGGGCGCCCTCCTCGTGGCGGGCGCCTGGACGCTCGGCGTCGAGCCCATCCTCGAGCGGAACCGGATCAACGCCGAGCGCCTGCCCGTGCGCGAGCAGCTTCTCCAGCGCCGGCTCGACCTCGTCGCCCGGAAGGACGCGATCGCGCGCGATCTCGACGCCGCGAGCGCCCGCCTCCAGACGCTCGGCGCGCGCTTCCTCACCCCGGCGGCGCCGCCGGTCGCCGCGGCGGAGGTGCAGAAGCTCGCCAAGGAGCTGGCGGCCGAGGCGAAGACGGAGGTCCGCAGCGAGCGCATCCTGCCGCCCGTCGAGCGCGGGGAGCTGCTCGAGATCCCCGTCGAGATCGCGGTGTCGGGCGAGATCCGCCAGGTCGTCGACCTCCTCGCCCGGCTCGACGGGGCGGCGAAGCTCCTGACCGTGCAGGACTTGAAGATCCGGGTGCTCAACGTGAGCCAGCCAAAGGACCTCCTCGTCACCGTGACGCTCGCCGGGTACATCCTCCGGCAGCAGGACGCGAAGAGCTGAGATGTCCCGGCGCCTCCTGGCCCTGAACGTCCTCCTCGCCGTGGTGGCGCTCCTCGCGGTCGCCTCGATCGCGCGGGACCTGTCCACACCGCGTGCTCTGCCCCTGGCCGAGCGGCCTCGGGCGACCGCGCCGGCGCCCGCCGAGCCGGCCCGCGGCGCGCGCCCGCCGGCCGCCGCGTACGTCGCCGTCGCGAGCCGGAACCTCTTCAGCCCGGCGCGGAGCGACTCGGCGTCCGCCGCCGGGGGCACGGCCGCCCAGCGCAAGCCCTACCTCCACGGGGTCGTCCTGATGGACGGCGCCTCGATCGCGTACCTCGAGGATCCCGCGACGAAGCGCGTGGTCGGCTATCGCGTGGGCGACACGATCGCCGGCGCGACCGTGCAGGCGATCGCGGCCGATCACGTCGTGCTCTCCCGACCCGAGGGCCCGGTGGACGTGCGCCTCCGCGATCCCTCGAAGCCGCGGCCTGCCGTGGCCGGCCAGCCGGCCGTAGCTCCCGCGCCGGGTGCGGCACAGGCCCCCGGCGCTGCCGGCGCAGCGCCACAGCCCGGGCAGGCCGTCGTTCAGCCTCAGCCCGTCCCCCCGAGCGCGCAGGAGCGCCGGCAGTATCCCCCGAGCCTTCTCCGCCGTCCGGCCCCGAGCCAGCCGAGCGATGCGACGACTCAGCCGCGCTGACCTCGTCCCGCCCCTGGCGCTCGCGGTCGCCCTGACGCTGCTCCCGGCGTGCGCCTCGACGCCGAAGAAGACCCCGCCGCCCCCGCCGCCGCTCCCGGCGCCGACCCTGACCCAGCCCGCGCCGCCGCCGCCGCCCGCGGCGCCGCCGCCGACGCTCTCGATCGGGC
>JACQWC010000236.1 GCA_016209635.1 Candidatus Rokuibacteriota bacterium
CCCCGCGCCCCTCGCGCTCTCGGCCCCGGCACCCCTCCTGGCGCTGGGCGAGGAGGGCTTCACCTCCACGATGGACGAGGAGGTCTTCACCGACGCCGTCCGGCGCGCGAAGGAGTTCATCGCCGCGGGCGACGCGTACCAGATCGTCGTCTCGCGCCGCCTCGACTGCCGGCTCGACTCCGATCCCTTCACGGTCTACCGGGCGCTCCGGACCATCAATCCATCGCCGTACCTCTTCTACCTCCGGCTCGGCAGGACGACCATCGTCGGCTCCTCGCCCGAGGTGCTGGTGCGGCTCGAGGGCGATCGGGTGGATCTACGCCCCATCGCCGGGACCCAGCCCCGCGGAGCGTCGGAGGCCCAGGATCGGGAGATCGAGGAGACGCTCCGGAACGATCCGAAGGAGCGCGCCGAGCACGTCATGCTCGTCGACCTCGGACGGAACGACGTGGGGCGGGTCTCCGAGCTGGGCTCGGTCAAGGTGACCGAGTTCATGGCGATCGAGCGCTACTCGCACGTGATGCACCTGGTCAGCCACGTCGTCGGCCGTCGCCGACGCGGCGCCGACGCCCTCGAGGTGCTCCAGGCGTGCTTCCCGGCGGGCACCGTGACGGGCGCGCCGAAGATCCGCGCGATGGAGATCATCGACTCCATCGAGCCCACCCAGCGCGGTCCGTACTCGGGCGCCGTCGGCTACGTGTCCTACTCGGGAAACCTCGACTCGTGCATCACGATCCGGACGATCGTCTGTCACGGAACCCGCGCGTCCGTGCAGGTGGGCGCCGGGATCGTCGCCGACTCGGACCCGAAGACGGAATGGCTCGAGACCTGCTCGAAGGCGCGCGGGCTCGTCCTGGCGCTCCGGATGGCGGCCACCACCGCCCGACCATGATCCTCGTCGTCGACAACTACGACTCGTTCACGTACAACCTCGTCCAGTACCTCGGCGAGCTCGGCGCCGACCTCCAGGTCCTCCGCAACGACGCCGCCGATGTCGACGGGATCGTCGCGATGGCGCCGGAGCGGATCGTCGTCTCGCCCGGCCCGGGCACGCCCGATCAGGCCGGGGTCACCCTCGAGGTGATCCGGCGGATGGCGCCGACCACGCCGATCCTCGGCGTGTGTCTCGGGCACCAGGCGATCGGGCAGGCGTTCGGCGCGACCGTCGCCCGGGCCCAGCGTCAGATGCACGGCAAGGTCTCCGAGATCCGGCACGACGGCCAGGGGGTCTTCGAGGGGATGTCGAATCCCTTCGTGGCCACGCGCTACCACTCGCTGGCGGTCCTGCGCGATACGGTTCCGGACGATCTCGAGGTCAGCGCGTGGGCGGACGACGGCGAGATCATGGGCCTGCGGCATCGGCGCTATCCGGTCGAGGGCGTGCAGTTCCATCCGGAATCGATCCTGACGGTCGAGGGGAAGCGCCTGCTCCGGAACTTCCTCCGCGCCCCCCTCCCTCGATGAGCGCCGGGCGGCTCACCGAGCGGGCCCTCATCGGCATCGCGCGCCGGAGGGCGGGCGACGTGCTGCCCGGCGTGCGGGTGGGAATCGGCGACGACTGCGCCGTCCTCGAGCCGCGGGCCGGAGCGCCGCTCCTCGCGACGACCGACCTCCTCGTGGAGGACGTGCACTTCCGGCGCCGCTGGACCTCACCGGCCGACCTCGGCTGGAAGTCGCTCGCGGTGAACCTGTCGGACATCGCCGCGATGGGCGGCCGTCCGCGCTGGGCGCTGGTGGCGCTCGCCTGCCCGGCGGAGACGAGCCTCGAGGAGGTGGAGGCCTTCTTCGGGGGCGCCCTCGCGCTCGCCTCCGCGCACGACGTGGTGCTCGTCGGCGGCGACACCTCGGCCTCACCTTCCGGGTGGATCGTCAACGTGACGCTCCTGGGCGAGGCTGCGACGGCGCCGCTCCTGAGGTCGACGGCCCGCGTGGGCGACGTGCTGGCCGTCACGGGGCCGCTCGGGCGGTCGGCGGCCGGACTGACCCTCCTCGAGCTCCCCGCGCCCCCGCCGGCCGTGCCCGCCGACGCATCCACCGACGTGCGGGCCGCACACCTCCGGCCGAGGCCTCGCCTCCGGGAGGGACAGTGGCTCGCGGCGGCGGGCGGCGTCACCGCGATGATCGACCTCTCCGACGGGCTCGCCGCCGACGTGGCCCACATCGCTGAGGAGAGCAGGGTCGGCGCGCGCGTCGACCTCCCGCGCCTGCCGGTGGACGAGAGCACGCGGTGCGTCGCCCGAGCGCTCGACCGCGACCCGCTCGCCTGGGCCACGGGCGGCGGCGAGGACTACGAGCTGCTCCTGGCCTGCGATTCTCACGCCCTCGACCGGCTCACTGCCGGGCTCGCGCTGGCGACCGGCGCCGTCCTGAGCCCAATCGGCGAGATCGTCGAGAGGAAGGAGGGCGTCCGCTTCGTCGGCGCCGGCGGCCGGGACGTCCAGGTCGCTCCGGGGTTCGAGCACTTCGTCGCGAGCCGCTGACGTGGCGGACAGCGTCGTCCTCAGACTCCTCGGCCTCTTCGTCCTGGTCGTGTGCTCCGCCCTCCTCACGGGCGCTGAGGCGGCCTACTTCTCCCTCGGCCGGGCCCGCCTCCGCCGCATGACGACGAGCCGCACCGACGCCGGCGCCCCGTCACCCGTCGTCGAGCACCCGCACGAGCTGCTCGTCACCCTCCTCGTCGGCATCACGCTGATCAACATCGGCGCCGCGGCGATCGCCGCGACCGTCGCCGTCGACCTGTTCGGACACCAGGTGGGCCTGCTCGTCGAGATCGTCGGCATGATCCTCGTGCTGACGACCTTCGGCGAGGTCCTGCCGATGACGCTGGCCGTCAAGCACCCCGAGACCTTCCTGGCCCTGGCGCACCGGCCGGTGGCCTGGCTCGGCGCGGCGCTGGCCCCGGTGCGCGCCGTCCTCGGTGGCCTCACGTCGCTGACGGTGCGCCTGCTCGGCCGGGGCCGCGAGGCGGGCCCCGAGCTGACCGAGGAGGAGCTCCGGACCCTCGTCGACGTGGGCGCGAGCGAGGGCGTGGTCGAGCGGGAAGAGCGCGAGATGATCCACAAGGTCTTCGAGCTCGAGGACACGCTGGTCCGCTCGGTGATGGTGCCCCGCACGGACACGTTCTGCCTCGACGTGGAGACGCCGCCCGAGGAGATCTTGCCCGCGCTACGGGAGCACCTCCACTCCCGGGTCCCCGTCTACGAGGGCTCGATGGACGTGATCGTCGGGATCCTCTACACGAAGGACCTGTTGCCGTATGTGGCCGGGCTCCCCCAGGACTTCGACCTCCGGGCGCGCCTCCACCCGCCGTACTTCGTGCCGGAGTCGAAGCGGGCGGACGCCCTGCTGCAGGAGTTCCAGGCGAAGAAGCTGCACATCGCGATCGTCGTCGACGAGTACGGCGGCACGGCCGGCCTCGTGTCGCTCGAGGATCTGCTCGAGGAGCTGGTCGGGGAGATCGCCGACGAGTACGACGAGCCGGAGCGCCTGATCCAACGCGTCGACGCCAACACCTACCGCGTGGCGGGCAAGCTGCCAATCGACGAGCTCAACGCCGTCACCGGACTTCAGATCTCGAAGCAGGACTACGACACGGTCGGCGGCTGGGTGCTCGACCTCTTCGGTCGGGTGCCGCGGAAGGCCGAGCGCGCGGAGACGCCGGACTTCACCGTCACGGTCGAGCACGTGGAGCGGACACGCGTCGTCGAGGTGCTCGTCTCGCTCCGCCGGCCCGCGCCGAAGGAGGCGGCGGCGTGATCCTGGTCTGGCTCGTGGTCCTCTGCCTCGTGGCGACCATGTTCTTCTCCGCCGCGGAGATGGCGTTCATCGCGGCGAACCGCCTCCGGCTTCGGCACCTCGCCGAGGAGGGGAGCGCCGTGGCGGTCCAGTACCTCGAGTCGTTCCGCCGGCCGGAGCGGGTGCTGTCGACCGCGATGATCGGCGTCACCGCGGCGCACATCGTCGCCGCCTCGGCCGCCACGTGGGGTCTGCTTCCGCGCCTCGGCCACCTCGCCCCCGTGGTGACCACGCTGATCCTCACCCCCGTCATGCTCGTCGCCGGCGAGATCATCCCCAAGGCTATCGCCCGCGAATGGGCGACGAGCCTCATCCTGCGGCTCTACCGTCCGCTGACGTGGTCCGCCGTGCTCCTGGCGCCCTTCGTGGCGTTCGCCAACGCGGTGGTCTCGTCGGCCCTCAGACTCTTCGGCGAGCGGGAACCGGACGTCCGCCACTTCGTGTCGCGCGAGGAGCTGAAGGCCTTGCTCCAGCTGGAGCCCGGCGAGGCCGACGTGACCACTCAGGAGGCGGAGATGATCGACAAGATCTTCGACCTTGGCGACACCCTGGTCCGCGAAGTCATGGTGCCGCTGGTCGAGGTCGTGATGCTGCCGGAGACCGCCTCGCCGGCGGACGCGATCGCGCTCATCCAGCGGCGCGGATTCTCTCGGATCCCGATCTACCGGGAACGCGAGACCAACATCGTCGGCGTCGTCGCGGCGATGGATCTGCTGAGTCGCGGTGACGCGGTCCACGCCCTGGACGCGCTGATCCGCGCGCCGTATTATGTGCCGGAAACCAAGCGCATCGACGATCTCCTGCGCGAGATGCAGCGCACCCGTGTCCACATGGCGGTCGTCGTCGACGAATACGGCGGGAGCACCGGGGTGGTGACGCTCGAAGACGTCCTCGAAGAGATCGTCGGCGAGATCCAGGACGAGCACGACCGGACTCCGGCCTCGGTGGAGCGCCTGCCGGATGGGAGCTACTGGGTTGCCGCGCGCACGAACATCGACGAGCTGAACGAGGCGCTCGACTGGGGCCTGCCGAAGCACGGCTTCGAGACCATCGCGGGTCTGGTCCTCGCGACGCTTCACCGGATTCCCCGGACGGGCGAGGAGTTCCAGCTGCCCGGCTACGCGATCACGGTGCTGGAGGCCGACGCGCGGCGGGTGATCGCCGTGAAGATCGCGCCCGCCCGCGCCGACGGCGGGGACACGCCCCCCTGACAGGGCTTCGCGAGAACCACCCCGACGGCAAACCCAAAAGGAGGCTTTCGCACATGGCTGGCAGAATGGTGGAGTTTCCGACGAACGGAGCAAAGACCGCTGGCTATCTCGCCACCCCGCCCTCCGGACAGGGCCCAGGAGTCCTGGTGATCCAGGAGTGGTGGGGGCTCGTCCAGCACATCAAGAACGTGTGTGACCGTGTCGCCGCCGAGGGGTTCACGGCGCTGGCGCCGGACATGTATCACGGGAAGACCGCGGCCGAGCCGGACGGGGCGGGGAAGCTCTTCATGGCCCTCAACATCGGACAGGCCGAGAAGGATCTGCGTGGGGCGGCGACCGTTCTCGCCGGACACTCCTCGACGAAGAAGCTCGGCGTGGTGGGCTTCTGCATGGGGGGTCAGCTTGCCCTCTACGCGGCCACGCTGAACCCGTCGGTCGGCGCGTGCGTCAACTTCTACGGGATCCATCCCAACGTGAAGCCCGACTACACGAAGCTCTCGGGCCCGGTCCTCGGCCTCTACGCCGAGAGGGATGGCTTCGTGACGCCGCAGGTGGCCCGAGAGGTGGATGCGGCAATCAGGGCGGCGGGGAAGACGTCGGAGATCCACATCTACCCGGGCGTGGACCACGCGTTCTTCAACGACGAGCGACCCGACGCGTACAACAGGGCTGCGGCGGAGGACGCCTGGAAGCGGACGCTGACCTTCTTCCGCCAGCACCTGAGGTAGCGTTACGCGGATGCGGCGGCGGCCTTCTCCTTCTTCTTGCGCTTCCCGGTGACGCCGGCCTCGCTCCGGGGCGGCTTCTCCTTCTTGTCGGCCTTCGCCTTCTCCTTCGGGGCGGGAGCCCGGTCGACCAGCTCGAGCAGCACCATCGGTGCGGCGTCGCCCCGGCGGACGCCGGCCTTGATGATGCGCGTGTAGCCGCCGTTTCGATCCGCGAACCGCGCGGCGATCGTGTCGAAGACCCTCCCCACCACGGCGGGATCGGGCACCAGCGCAAGCACCTGCCGCCGCGCGTGGAGGTTCTCCCGCTTGGCGAGCGACACCACATGATCCGCGAGCCCGCGCACCGCCTTCGCCCGGGCCTCCGTGGTCTCGATCCGCTCGTGGCGGAAGAGCGCCACGAGCAGGTTGCGGAAGAGGGCCCAGCGGTGCTGCGTCTTCCGCCCGAGCTTGTATCCGTCCTTCCGGTGCCTCATCGCACGCCTCCGCGACCGAGTGCCCCGAGGACGTTCGGATCGATGCGCATGCCGAGCGAGAGCCCGAGCGCGGCGAGGGCCACCTTGATCTCGTCGATCGACTTCTCGCCGAGGTTCTTCACGTGCTCGAGATCGACCTCGGTCTTCTGGACGACGTCGGCCACCAGGTGCAGATCCGCGCTCTTCAACGCGTTGATCGCCCGGGCGGGTAGCGCCAGCTCCTCCAGCGGCTTCCCCAGCGCTTCCCGGAGGAACGCCTCGCCCGAATCCGCCTCCGCATCCTCGTCCTCGGCGGGGCTGCCGGCCGTCAGCGGCGTGAAGTGGTCTTTGAGGTAATTCGCCGCGCGTCTCAGGGCGTCCTCGGGGCCGACCGAGCCGTTCGTCCAGACTTCCAGCACGAGCTTCTCGTAGTCCGTGATCTTCCCGAGCCGCGACATCTCGACGTTGTACGAGACCCGGGTGATGGGCGAGAACGCCGCGTCCAGGGGCAGGGCACCCGCCGGGATCGGAGCGGCCTTCCGGTCCACCGCCTCGTACCCGCGCCCGACGCCGATGCCCAGCTCCATCATCACCCTGGTCGGGGACTCCACGGTCAGGAGATGGACCTCGGGGTTCACGATCTCGACGTCCATCTCCGGCACGTCCGCGCCCGTCACCACGCACGGTCCGTTCACCTCGACGCGGAGGACCCGGGGCTCGCCCGACGGTACCTGGACCGCAAGTTTCTTCAAGTTGAGGAGCACGTCGACCATGCTCTCCTTCACGCCGGGGATCTTCGCGTCCGCGCTCCGGACGCCGTCGATCTTCACCCAGGACACCGCCGCGCCGGGCACGATGGCCAGCAATGTCCGCCGGAGCGAGTTCCCGACGGTCAGCGCATACCCCTTCTCGAACGGCTCGGCGACGAGGCGGCCGTACTGGTCGCTCAGGATCTCCCACTCCACCTTCTTGGGCTTCTGGAACGGAATCCGTGGCATGTGGCGCTCGTCCCCCTACTTGCTGTACAGCTCGACGATCAGCTGTTCGGCGACGGGGATCTGGATGTCCTCGCGGAGTGGAAGGCTCCGCACGTTGCCACGCTTCTCGGCGGACTCGAGCTCCAACCACTGCGGGATCTGCCCGCGTCCGGCGTTGATGTTGTCTTCGACGCGAGCCTGGAGCTTCGAGGTCGGGCGCAACTGGACGACGTCGCCGACCTTCACGAGGTACGACGGCACCGACACCTTGCGCCCGTTCACCTGGAAGTGCCCGTGCGCGACCATCTGCCGGCCCTCCCGCCGGGAGGCGGCGAACCCCAGCCGGTGCACGACGTTGTCCAGTCGGCACTCCAGCAGTCGCAGGAGCGTCTCGCCCGTGACGCCCCTCTCGCGCTCGGCCCAGTGGAAGTACTTCCGGAACTGGCGCTCCAGCACGCCGTAGATCCGCTTCGCCTTCTGCTTCTCGCGCAGCTGGACGCCGAACGGCGTGAGCTTCCCGCGGTTCAGCCCGTGCTGGCCGGGCGGGTAGTTGCGCCGCTCGATCGCGCACTTGTCCGTGAAGCAGCGGGCGCCCTTGAGGAAGAGCTTGATGCCTTCTCGCCGGCACAGGCGGCACTTCGCGTCGCGGTATCGCGCCATCGCGCCCTCCTACACTCGCCGCCGCTTCGGCGGACGGCACCCATCGTGCGGGATCGGCGTCACGTCGCGAATCGCCGTGATCTCGAGCCCCACCGCCTGGAGGGACCGGATGGCGGCCTCCCGCCCGGCGCCGGGTCCCCTCACGAAGACCTCGATCTGCTTCAGCCCGTACTCCATCGCCTTGCGCGCGGCGAGCTCGGCGGCCGTCTGCGCGGCGAACGGGGTGCTCTTCCGTGAGCCCTTGAACCCGGCGCTCCCGGCACTCGACCAGGAGACGACGTTGCCCATCTTGTCCGTGAGCGTCACGATCGTGTTGTTGAACGTGGCCTGGATGTGCGCGATCCCGATACGGACTTCGCGCCGCTCCCGCCTCTTTCCGCCCTTCTTGCGTGGCGCCGGCTTTGTCTGCGGCTCCGCCATGGCTTAGGCTCCTGTCTTCTTCGCTGCGGAGGGTGCGGCGGCCGCGGGCTTCTTCTTGATCATCACGCCGCGTCGCGGCCCCTTCCGGGTCCGGGCGTTCGTGTGGGTCCGCTGGCCCCGCACCGGGAGCCCCCGCCGATGTCGGATGCCCCGGTACGCCCCGATGTCCATCAACCGCTTCACGTTCATCGACAGTTCACGGCGCAGGTCGCCCTCGACCTTGTACTCGCGCTCGATGATGTCGCGAATGCGGCTGACCTCGTCCTCGGTCCAGGCCTTTACGCGCTTGCTGAGATCGACGCGGGCCTTGTCCAGCACGCTCCGAGCCGAAGGCCGACCAACGCCGTAAATGTAGGTGAGCGCAACTTCGCCGCGCTTCTCGCGCGGTAGATCGACTCCCGCTATGCGTGCCATGCCGCCTCCGTCCTATCCCTGCCGCTGCTTGTGCCGCGGATTCTTGCAGATGATGCGCGTGACGCCCTGACGTCGCACGATCTTGCAGTGTTCGCAGCGCACCTTCACCGACGGTTTCACTTTCATCGCGCCTCCGCCTCGACCTGTCCCTATTTGAACCTGTAGGTGATCCGACCCCGGGTCAGATCATAGGGCGAGAGCTCGACCTTCACGCGATCGCCGGGGAGGATCCGGATGAAGTTCATCCGCATCTTCCCGCTCACGTGTGCGAGCACCCGATGACCGTTGTCCAGCTCCACCCGGAACATCGCGTTCGGGAGCGGCTCCACCACGGTCCCTTCGACCTCGATCGCGTCTTCTTTCGTCATCGAGGTGTCGTTCTACGCCACCCGGGCCGATTGCCAGTTTTTGCTCGTCAGCACTTCCGGTCCACCCTCCGTGACCGCGATCGTGTGCTCGAAGTGCGCGGCCAGGCTGCCGTCGCGCGTCACGGCCGTCCACCCGTCGTCGAGGATCCGGACCTCCCAGCTCCCCATCGTGACCATCGGCTCGATCGCCAGCACCATGCCGCTCCGGAGCTGGGGCCCCCGGCCGGGTTCGCCGAAATTCGGCACCTGTGGCTCCTCGTGGAGCGCGCGCCCGATCCCGTGCCCGACGAAGGCGCGGACCACCGAGAAGCCGTGGGCCTCGACGTGCGCCTGGACGGCGTGCGACACGTCGGACAGGCGACGCCCGGACCGGCACTCGCCGATCGCCAGCTCCAGGCTCTCGCGCGTGACGTCGAGCAGCCGCTGGACGCTCGAGGGCACCTCGCCGACCGGCAGCGTGAAGGCACAGTCGGCATAGTACCCGTTAACGATACACCCGAGGTCGAGGCCGACGATGTCCCCCTCCTTGATCCAGCGGTGCGCCGAGGGAATCCCGTGCACGACCTCGTCGTTGATCGAGATGCACACCGTCGCGGGGAACCCCCGGTAGCCCTTGAACGCCGGCGTGGCGCCGCACCGCGCGAGGAACGACTCCACCTCCTCGTCGATCTCCAGCGTGGACATTCCCGGCCGGACGAACTCCCGCAGCAGGTCCATGACCTCCGCCAGGATGTGCCCACCCCGCCGTATGCAGTCGATCTCCCGCGCCGACTTGAGGACGATCACTGGAGCGCCCCGGTCGCCTCGCGCACCTCGCCCCGAACGGACTCGATCGAACCCTCGCCGCGGACGGTCGTCAGCAGCCTCTGGCGCCGATAGTGGTCGAGCAGGGGCGCGGTCTGGCGCGCGAACACCTGGAGCCGGTTGAGCACCGTCGCCTCACTGTCGTCCTCGCGCTGGTAGAGCTCGCCTCCGCACCGATCGCAAACCCCCGCGCTCCTCGGCGGCGCGAACGTCACGTGGAAGGTTGCCCCACATCCCCGGCACACGCGTCGCCCGGTCAGGCGGCGCAGCAGCTCGGGCTCGAACACCTCGAAGAAGATCACGGCGTCGAGCTTCTGGCCCTGCTCGGCGAGCAGCCTGGCCAGGGCCTCCGCCTGCGCGACCGTCCTCGGAAAACCATCCAGGATGAAGCCACGGGCGGCGTCGGCCTCCCGGAGTCGCTCGGCCGTGGCGCCGATGATCACCTCGTCAGGGACGAGCGCGCCCTGGTCCATGTACCGCTTCGCCTCGAGCCCGAGCGGCGTCGCCGCCGCCAACGCCTCGCGGAGCAGATCGCCCGTCGCGACGTGGGGCACGCCCCACTCGCGCGCGAGCTCGCGCGCCTGGGTCCCCTTGCCCGCGCCGGGAGGGCCGAGAAACGCCACCCGCACCCCTAGCTCCGCCGCGCGAAGGCGCCGCTCGGCCGGGTCTTCGACCGCTTGAGGAAGCCCTCGTAGTTGCGCATGAGGAGGTGCGATTCCATCTGGCGTACGGTGTCCAGGGCGACGCCGACCACGATCAGGAGGCTCGTGCCGCCGAAGTAGAACGGCACGTTGAACCACCGGATGAGGAAGTCTGGGAGCACGGAGATCAGGGCCAGGAACAGGGCGCCGGGCAGCGTGATCCGCGTGAGCGTCCGGTCGATGTACTCGGCGGTCTTCTTCCCCGGTCGCACGCCGGGGATGAATCCCCCGTACTTCTTCATGTTGTCCGCCAGATCGATCGGATTGAACACGATCGCCGTGTAGAAGTAGGTGAAGAAGACGATCAGCCCCATGTAGAGCAGCGTGTAGGTGAACTGGCCGGGGGAGAGGGCGTCCGCGATCGTCTGCATCCACGGGTGCGGCACGAACCGGGTGAGCGTGGCGGGGAACAGGATCAGCGAGGACGCGAAGATCACCGGGATGACTCCCGCCGTGTTGATCCGGAGCGGGATATGCGTCGACTGGCCGCCGTAGACCCGCCGCCCGACGACCCGCTTCGCGTACTGCACGGGGATCTTCCGCTGCCCCTCCTGCATCAGCACCACGGCGGCCGTCACGGCCAGCATCACGGCGACGATGGTGCCGAACACGAAGAGCTTCAGCTCGCCCGTCGTCATCAACGTGTACGAGGCCGTGATCGCCGACGGCAGACGGACGACGATCCCGGCGAAGATGATCAGCGAGATCCCGTAGCCGAGTCCCTTATCGGAGATCTGCTCGCCCAGCCACATGATCAGCGCGGTCCCGGCGGTCAGCGTCAGCGTCGTCAGCAGGCGGAAGCCCCAGCCGGGCGTGGGGACGATGGACACGCCGGTCGGGCTCCGCATGCTCTCGAGGCCGTAGGCGATCCCCAGTCCCTGGATCGCCGACAGGACGACGGTGCCGTACCGCGTGTACTGCGTGATCTTCTTGCGTCCCGCCTCCCCCTCCTTGGCGATCCGCTCCAGCGCCGGGATCACGACCGTGAGGAGCTGGAGGATGATCGACGCGGAGATGTACGGCATGATCCCCAGCGCGAAGATCGACAGCCGTCGCAGGTTCCCGCCCGAGAACAGGTCGACCATACCCAGCAGGGTCCCCTGCACCTGGTCGAAGAACTGCGAGAGCGCGTTGCCGTCGATCCCCGGGGTCGGCACGTGGGCGCCGATCCGGTAGGCGACGAGGAGGACCGCCGTCATCAAGGCCCGGCGCTTCAGCTCCGGGATCTTGAAGACGTTCTGGAAGCTCCGGAGACTCTCGATCACGAAGCTGAGGTCCCCGCGGGAAGCGTCTCGACGCGCCCGCCCCGGGCCTCGATCTTGGCCCGGGCCGCCTCGCTCACGGCGTGCACCCTGACGGTGAGCGCGTGGGCAACGTCCCCCCCGCCGAGCATCTTCACGCGCGACCGGGCGCCGTTCTTGATGAGGCCAGCCTGGACCAGGCTCTCGGGATCGACGACGCTCTGGGCGGGGAAGCCGCCGAGCGATTTCAGATTCACGATCGCGTACTCGGTCTTGCCGCCGTACGGAAGGAACCCCCGCTTCGGAAGCCGGCGGTAGAGCGGCATCTGCCCGCCCTCGAAGCCGCCCGCCTTGCCGCCGCCGGAGCGCGCCTTCTGCCCCTTGTGCCCCTTCGTGGACGTCTTGCCGTGTCCCGAGCCGGGCCCGCGACCGACCCGCTTCCGTCCCTTCCTGGCCCCGGGCGCCGGTCGCAGCTCGTCAAGCCTCATGGGTCACCCGGAGCATGTGCGGCACCTTGGCAATCATCCCGCGGATCGTGGCGGTGTCGGCGTGGGTCACGCATTGATTGACGCGTCGGAGTCCGAGCGCCTTGACCGTCGCCTCCTGCTTGGGGCTCAAGCCGATGATGCTGCGCGTGAGCATGAGCTTAAGCGTCTTTGCCACCCGCGACCTCCTCCCGACCATCGCCCTCGCTGCCGCGTCGACGGGTGGCGTGCAAGTCTTGAAGACGCTTGATCCGACGGAGCGCGTCCATGGTCGCCTTGAGGACGTTGTGCGGATTGTTCGAGCCGAGCGTCTTGGTGAGGATGTCCTGCACGCCCGCCGCCTCGAGGACCGGCCGCACGGCGCCCCCGGCGATGACGCCGGTGCCCGGGACGGCCGGCTTGAGCAGCACGCGGCCGGCGCCGAAGTGACCGGTGATCGTGCAGGGAATCGTCGTCTCCTTCAAGGGCACGAAGATCAAATCCTTCTTGGCGTGCTCGACCGCCTTCCGGATGGCTTCCGGGACTTCGTGCGCCTTGCCGAGACCGACGCCGACGTGACCCCGGCCGTCGCCCACCACCACCAGCGCCGTGAAGGAGAACCGACGTCCGCCCTTCACGACCTTGGCCACCCGGTTGATGGACACCACCCGGTCGTTCAGCTCCAGCACGCTCGGATCTATTTTCGCTTCGGCCACTCGATGTCTCCTCGGCTCGCTCGGATTATCCCAGCGCGCGGGTCGCGCGGGCGCGCCACTCGCCACCCGGCGTCAAAACACGAGCCCGCCGGCTCGGGCCGCCTCGGCGAGCGCCTTCACCCGGCCGTGATACTTGTAGCCACCGCGGTCGAAGACGACCCGCCCGATGCCCGCCGCCCTGGCCTTCTGCGCGAGCAGCTCGCCCACCGCCTTGGCCGCCTGGACGTTGCCGCCGGATCGGTGCGCCTGTCGGACCTGGGCCGCCCGGCTGTCGGCCGCGACGAGCGTCCGCCCGCCGTCGTCGTCGACGAGCTGCGCGTAGATGTGGCTGAGGCTCCGGAACACCGCCAGCCGCGGCCGTTCGGCCGAGCCACGGATGTAGCGCCGCAGCCGCTGGTGCCGGATGTCCCTCGACACGCGCCGCTCCTTCGTGATCACTTGGCGCCCGCCTTCTTGCCCACCTTGCGACGGATCACCTCGCCCGCGTACTTCACGCCCTTGCCCTTGTAGGGGTCGGGTCTCCGCAGCCCCCGCAGCTTCGCCGCGGTCTGACCCACCAGCGCCTTGTCGGCGCCGCGAAGCGTGATCTGCGTCTGCTTCTCGACGTCCGCCGTCACCCCCTCGGGCAGAGGAAAGATCACCGGATGCGAGTACCCGAGCGCGAGCTGGATGTTCCGGCCCTGGAGCTGCGCACGATATCCGATGCCGACGATCTCCAGCCGCCGCTCGAAGCCCTCCTTCACGCCCGCGACCATGTTGGCGACCAGCGACCGCGCCAGGCCGTGCAGCGCGCGGCTCTTCCGGTCGTCCGCCTGGCGGGTGATGACGACGCGCTGCCCGTCGATCGCCGCGGCCAGGCCGGGAGGCATCGGCTGCGCCAGCTTCCCCTTGGGCCCCTCCGCCCGGACCACTCCCTCCGCCACCTGGACCTTCACGCCCTGCGGGATACTGACCGGCTTCCGTCCGATCCGTGACATCGACCGCCCCTCACCACACGTAGGCGAGGACTTCCCCGCCCACCTTCTGCTTGCGCGCGTCCCGGTCCGTCACGACGCCGCGCGACGTCGACACGAGCACCACGCCCATGCCCCCCAGGATCGAGGGGATCTTGTCGTGCGTCACGTACACCCGCCGCCCAGGCGTCGACACCCGTACGAGACCCGAGATCATCTTCTCGTTGCTGGCGCCGTACTTGAGATAGACCCGCAGCGTGCCTGGCGGGTTCTCCTCGAGCACCCGGAAGTTCTTGATGAAGCCTTCGTCCTTCAACAGCTCCGCGATCCGCACCTTGAGCCTGGAGGCCGGGATGTCGACCTTCTCGTGTTCGGCCCGGCTCGCGTTCCGGATCCGCGTCAGCATGTCCGCGATGGGATCGCTCTTCATGACAGCCCTACCAGCTCGCCTTGACGATGCCGGGGATCTCGCCCCGCAGCGCCAGCTCACGGAAGCAGAGTCGGCACATCTCAAACTTCCTGAGGTAGGCGCGTGGGCGACCGCAGAGCTTGCACCGGCGATAGGCGCGCGCGCTGAACTTCGGTGGACGCTGGGATTTCATGATGAGGGCGGTCTTCGCCATACGCCTGCTACTCCCTGAACGGCATGCCGAGGTGGGTGAGCAGCGCCTTGGCATCCTCGTCCGTCCGCGCGGTCGTGACGATGCTGATGTCCATTCCGCGAACCTTGTCGACCTTGTCGTACACGATCTCGGGGAAGATGAGCTGCTCCCGCAGCCCGAGGGCATAGTTGCCGCGACCGTCGAAGCCCTTGGGCGGGACCCCCTTGAAATCCCGGACGCGCGGCAGCGCGATGTTGATGAGCCGGTCCAGGAACTCGTACATCCGGGCGCCGCGCAGCGTCACCTTGGTCCCGATGGGCACGCCCTCGCGCAGCTTGAAGTTCGCGATCGACTTCTTCGCCCGCGTGACGACCGGCTTCTGGCCCGTGATGGCCTGGAGGTCGGCCGTGGCGAAGTCGAGGACCTTCGCGTTCTCCTTGCCCTCGCCCACCCCCATGTTGATCACGATCTTTTCCAGACGCGGCACCTGGAACGGATTCGTGTACCCACGCTCCTTCATCAGCGCCGGAATCACGGTGGTCCTGAACCGCTCTCGGAGGCGCGGCGGGACCTCGCC
Source organism: Candidatus Rokuibacteriota bacterium (assembly GCA_016209635.1). Taxonomy (GTDB): domain Bacteria; phylum Methylomirabilota; class Methylomirabilia; order Rokubacteriales; family CSP1-6; genus JACQWC01. The sequence goes on from JACQWC010000236.1 coordinate 15,084, forward strand.
CGTCCCCTTGGGGCGCGTCTTCTCGACCGGCGCGGTCTGGGTACCGCCCTTGTCGCCCTTCCGCGGCTGCGCCTTCCCCGCCGGACTTTTCACCTGGGGTTTCGGTGCGGGCGTTCCCGTCGGCTTCGCCATGCGCTAACCCTTGTCCACCGCTTCGCCGCACCGCCGGCAGACGCGGACCTTGCGGCCGTCGCCGAGGATCTTGCTGCCCGTGCGGGTCGGCTTGTCGCACCGCGCGCACACGAGCAGCACGTTCGCGAGGGCCAGGGCGCCCTCGCGCTCGATGATACCCCCCTGGCGCAGCTTCTGTGTCGGCCGCTGGTGCTTCTTCACCATGTTGATCTTCTCGACCAGCACGCGTCCCCTGTCACGCAACACGCGTAGCACCTTTCCGCGCTTGCCGCGCTCCCGGCCGGCCATGACCGCGACCGTATCCCCTCGACGGACATGGGCCTCGCGCATCAGATGACCTCGGGAGCCAGCGAGATGATCTTCGTGAACTGACGTTCGCGGAGCTCGCGCGCGACGGGGCCGAAGATCCGCGTGCCCACCGGGTTCTCGTCGGGCTTGATCAGGACGACGGCGTTCCGGTCGAACCGGATGTACGAGCCGTCCCGCCGCCGGACCTCCTTTACCGTCCGGACGACCACTGCGCGCGCCACCTCGCCCTTCTTCACGGTTCCGTCGGGCGCCGCTTCCTTGATGGCGACGATGACGGTGTCGCCCAGCGACGCGTAGCGCTTGTTCGCGCCTCCCATCACGCGGATGCACTGGACCCTCTTGGCTCCAGAGTTGTCCGCGACGTCGAGCATCGAGCGTGGCTGGATCATCGTCTATGATGCGCGGCTCAGGATCTTCCGGATCCGCCAGCGCTTCTCCTTCGACAGCGGCCGGCTCTCCTCCACGAGGACCCGGTCGCCGACGCGGCTCTCGTTGGCCTCGTCGTGCGCCTTGAGCTTCTTCGCAACCCGGACGACCCGCTGGTAGCGGGGATGGCGATAGACGCGCTCGATCTTCACGACGCGCGTCTTCTGCATTGCGTCGCTGACGACGACACCTTCCCGAGTCTTCCGCTCGCCCACCGTCCGTCTCCTATCCCGACGTCCGCTTCGACCCCAGGCCCGCCGCGCCACTCGTGGCCGACGCGGCGCCCCGGGCGTCCACCGCCCGCTCGCGCAGCACCGTGTTGACGCGCGCCAGGTCCCGACGGGCCTGGCCCACGCGGGACGGGTTCTTGGCCACACCCATCGACAGCTGGAACCGGAGATTGAACACCTCCTCGGTCAGCTCCCGCGCGCGCTGGCGCAGCTCGTCCTCCGAGAGATCCCGCAGCTTCGCCGCCTTCATCCCCGTCCCCCGCGTCACACCGCGCGCGTGCGTGCCACGAACTTCGTCGCGATGCCCATCTTCTGCGCCGCCGTCCGGAAGGCCTGCCGCGCCGCGTCCTCGCCGACGCCTTGCATCTCGTAGAGGATCCGCCCGGGCTTGACCACCGCCACCCACTCCTCCGGGTTGCCCTTCCCCTTGCCCATCCGGGTCTCGGCGGGCTTCTTCGTCACCGGCTTGTCGGGGAAGATCCGGATCCAGATCTTGCCGCCGCGCTTGAGGCTACGCGTGAGGGCAACCCGCGCCGCCTCGATCTGGCGGTTCGACACCCAGCCGGGCTCCAGCGCCTTCAGCCCGTACTCACCGAACGCCAGCGTCGAGCCGCGCTGGGCCTTCCCCTTCATCCTGCCCCGCTGGGCCTTCCGGTACTTCACGCGCTTGGGCATCAGCATGGAGCGTCGACCTCAGGCCTCCGTCACGGCGGGTCGGCGAACCTCGCCCTTGAAGATCCAGACCTTGACGCCGATGGTGCCGTACGTGGTGTGCGCCGTCGCCAGGCCGTAGTCGATGTCTGCCCGGATCGTGTGGAGCGGCACCCGACCGTCCCGGTACCACTCGCGCCGCGCGATCTCACCCCCGCCGAGCCGCCCGGCGCACGCGATACGGATGCCGTCGGCGCCCAGCCGCAGCGCGGACGTCACGGCCTTCTTCATCGCGCGCCGGAACGCCACGCGCTTCTGGAGCTGCAGCGCGACGTTCTCGGCCACGAGCTGGGCGTCGAGCTCGGGGTGGATGACCTCCTCGATGTTGAGGTAGATCTCCTTGCCGGTACGCGCCTGGAGCTCGTTCTTGAGCTTCTCGACCTCGGAACCCTTCCGCCCGATAATGATGCCGGGCCGCGCGGTGAAGACCGTGATGCGCGCGCGGTTCGCCGAGCGCTCGATGTCGATGCGCGCGATGCCCGCGTGATAGAGCTGGTCCTTGATATGGCGCCGGATCTTCACGTCCTCGTGCAGTAGGCCGGCATACAGCTTCGTCGCGAACCACCGCGACGACCAGGTCCGGGTCGAGCCGAGGCGGAAACCGATCGGATGCGTCTTCTGGCCCATCGCCTATGTCTTCTCCTTCGTCCGGGCGGGCGTGCGTCGGCGCTTTGCGCGGGGCGCCACCGCCGGCGCCTTCTCCCGAATCCGGGCCGGCTTGCTGGCGGTCGCGGGCGGCGTCGGGGGCGGGGTCGGGCGCGACGCCCCGTTGGCCTCGTCCGTCACTCCGATGGTGACGTGACTCGTCTTGTGGCGGATGAAGAAGGCCCGCCCCATCGCCCGGGGCTGCACGCGCTTCATCGACGGCCCGCCGTCCGCCACCGCCTGCACCACCCACAGGTCGTCGAGGTTGCGCACCTGGTGATTGTGCTCGGCGTTGGCCACCGCCGAATGCAGCACCTTCTCGACGATCCGCGCCGCCGCCCGGGGCGTGAACTGGAGCGTCGCCAGCGCTTCCGCCACCGATCTCCCGCGGATCTGATCCAGCACGAGCCTGGCCTTCCGGGCGGAGACGCGCACGAACCGGGCCTTTGCGAGCGCGCGCACGACTAGGTCTTGCCCGTCGGCGAGGTCGCCGCCTTCTCGGCCGCGCCGTGCGCCTTGAACGTCCGAGTCATGGCGAACTCACCCAGCCTGTGGCCGACCATGTTCTCGGTGATGTACACGGGAATGAACTTCCTCCCGTTGTGGACGGCCAGGGTGTGACCGACGAACTCCGGCGCGATCGTCGAGCGCCGCGACCAGGTCTTGAGCACCTTCTTCTGCCGGGTTCGGTTCAGCTCCTCGACCCTCCCGAGGAGCTTCTCGTCGATGTACGGTCCCTTCCGGAGCGATCGTCCCATCGTGGGCTCCTACTTCGTCCGTCGCGTCACGATGTCGCGGTCGGAGGGCCGCGATCCCCGGCGGGTCTTGTAGCCCTTCGTCGGCTTGCCCCACGGAGTCATCGGATGGTTTCCCTTGCCTTTGCCCTCGCCGCCGCCCATCGGGTGGTCGACGGGGTTCATCACCGTGCCACGCACGGTCGGCCGGAAGCCACGCCAGCGCACGCGGCCCGCCTTTCCGATCGACACGTTCTCGTGGTCGAGATTGCCGACCTGGCCGACGGTGGCCATGCAGGCCAGCGCGACCATTCGCACTTCCCCGGAGGGGAGCTTGAGCGTCGCCCGGTCGCCTTCCTTGGCCAGGAACTGCGCCAGCGCGCCCGCGCTCCGGCAGATCTGGGCGCCGCGGCCCGGCTGCAGCTCGACGTTGTGGACGAGGGTGCCGACGGGGATGTTCCGGAGCGGCAGAGCGTTGCCCGGCAGGATGTCCGCCTGGGGCCCCGACATGACCGTGTCGCCCGCCTTGAGGCCGAGCGGTGCGATGATGTATCGCTTCTCGCCGTCGCGGTAGAAGAGCAGGGCGAGGTTCGCCGACCGGTTCGGATCATACTCGATCGCGACGACGCGGGCCGGAATGCCGACCTTCTCGCGACGGAAGTCGACCTGGCGCAGCATCCGCTTCGCACCGCCGCCACGGTGACGGACGGTGATCCGCCCGTACGCGTTCCGTCCGTTCGTCCGACGCTTCGGCAGGAGCAGGCTCTTCTCCGGCTCCTTCTTCGTGACCTCGTCGTAGGTGACGTACGTCAGGTAGCGCCGGGCGGACGATGTCGGCTTGACGGTGCGGATCGGCATGCCCCTAGGCCCCCTCGACGAGCTCGATCTTGTGACCTGGGGCGAGCTTCACGATCGCCTTCTTCCAGCCGGGGCGACGGCCCTGGTGGCGCCCCATCCGCTTGAGCTTCCCCTCGAACGACGCGGTCCGCACCGAGGCGACCTTGACGTTGAACACGGTCTCGATGGCGGTTCGGATCTCCACTTTGTTCGCGTCCGGTCGCACCTGGAAGGTGACGGTGTTCTGCTCCTCCTTCTGGCGCATGCTCTTCTCGGTCATGAGCGGTCGGACGATGATCTCCCGGAGCGTCCGCGTCATTGCGCCAGCGCCTCCTCGAACGCCGCGATGCCTCCGCGGTCGAACACGACCGCGCGCGCGCGCAGGAGCTGGTAGGCCGACACGTGGGCAGGCGTCTCGACCTCGACCCAGTCGACGTTCCGGGCGGCGCGGCCGAGGGGCGGGCTCGCGTGGCCGAGCACGAGGAGGGTCGGCTTGCCGCCCACGCCGAGCGCGTTGAGCCGCGCGACCAGCGACTTGGTCTTGCCGTCCGGGACGTCCAGCGCTTCGATCACGCGAACCTCGCCGGCCGCGAGCTTCGCGGCGGCCGCGACCCGCAGCGCCTCGCGCCGCATCCTCTGCGGCATGCGCTGCGCGTAGCTCCGCGGGGTCGGGCCGAACGGCTTCCCGCCGCCCTTCCACTGCGTCGCCCGGATCGAGCCCTGCCGGGCGCGACCCGTCCCCTTCTGCTTCCAGGGCTTCCGCCCTCCGCCAGACACCTCGCTGCGTCCCTTCGTGTCGTGCGTCCCGGCGCGGCGATCCGCCAGCTCGCGGGTCACCGCCTGATGCAGGAGCGGCATCCGGATCTCGACGTCGAACACCCCCGGGCGCAGTTCCAGCGTCCCGGCGTGCGTCCCCTTCGCGTCGAGCACCTCGACGGTCGGCATGCGCCTACGCTTTCTCCGCGGCCTTCCGCTGTGCCTTGGTCAGCTTCACGCTCTTGCGCACCGCCAGCAGGGCCCCGTTCGCCCCCGGCACGGCGCCGCGCACGAGCAGCAGGTTCTGCTCCGGGAGGACTTTGACGACGCTGAGGTTGAGCACCGTCCGCCGCTCGCCCCCCATCCGGCCGGGGAGGTGATGGCCCGGCCAGACTCGCGAGGGGTCCGAGGAGGCGCCGATCGAGCCCGGAGCGCGGTGGAACATCGACCCGTGGGTCGCGTCGCCTCCGTACCATCCGAAGCGCTTCACGCCGCCCTGGAACCCCTTGCCCTTCGCGACGCCGACCACGTCGACCAGCTCCCCCGGGGTGAACATCTCGACGGTGAGCGACTGCCCCACCTGGTAGCCCTGGAGCCGCTCCGACTTCTCGAGCCGGAACTCGCGCAGCACGCGCATCGGTGCGACCCCCGCCTTCTTGAAGGTCCCGGCCGCCGGCTTCGAGACGTTCTTCCGCTTCGGCTCGAAGCCGAGCTGCAGCGCGTCGTACCCGTGCGAGTCCGTCGTCCGGATGCCGACGATCGTGCACGGCCCCGCTTCGATGACCGTCACGGGAACGTGGCTCCCGTCGTCATCGAAGATCTGGGTCATGCCGACTTTGCGGCCGAGCAGTCCTTCCTTCCGAGCCATGGCGTTCGGGGCCCCTAGCTAGAGTTTGATCTCGACGTCGACGCCGGCAGGCAGGTCGAGCTTCATCAGCGAGTCCACCGTCTGAGGCGTGGGGTCAACGATGTCCAGCAGCCGCTTGTGCGTGCGCATCTCGAACTGCTCTCGCGACGTCTTGTCGACGTGCGGCGAGCGGAGCACGGTCCACCGGTTCACGATCGTGGGCAGCAGCACCGGGCCCGACACGCGCGCGCCCGTCCGCCGCACCGTCTCCACGATCTCCCTCACCGAGCGATCGAGGAGATAGTGGTCGTACGCCTTCAAGCGGATGCGGATCTTCTGGTCGGCGGACAGCGTCACCATACCCTATTCC
>JACQWC010000231.1 GCA_016209635.1 Candidatus Rokuibacteriota bacterium
CAGTAGACGAGCGCGACGAAGAGGTACAGCTCGAAGGGGCGGATCTCGCGATTGTTCACGAACAGGGCCGCCTTGGTCAGATCGACGTAGCCGATGATGGACGCGAGCGAGGTGTCCTTGAAGAGCACGATCATCTGGGTCACGAGCGAAGGCACCATGTTGCGGAGCGCCTGCGGCAGCACGACGTGGCGCAGCGTCTGGGCGCCCGTGAGCCCGACCGCCGTCGCCGCCTCGACCTGACCCCGCGGCACCGACTGGACCCCGGCGCGCACGATCTCGCCGAAGTACGCCGCCTCGAAGATCACGAAGGCCGTCAGCGCCACACCGTACTCGGGAATCGGCAAGCGCAGGAGCTGCGGGATGATGAACCAGATCCAGAAGATCACCATGACGAGCGGCACGCCCCGGAAGAACTCGACGTAGACCGTCGCCGGCACACGGATCCAGGGGGCGGGCGCCAGGCGCGCCAGGCCGATGAAGATGCCGAGGAGGAAGCCGAGCCCGATGGCCGGGACCGCCAGGCGGAGCGTCCCGCCGGCGAACCCGCCGATCCCGAGGAAGCCCTGGACGATCAGGAACTTGAAGTTGTTGACGACGACCGTGGAGTCGAGCATGGCTCAGCCCGCGCCGACCCGGGCGATGAGCCCGGGGATCGCGAAGCGCCGCTCGAGGCGCGTCATGATCGTCGCGATCGACACGCAGAGCACCAGATAGATCAGCGTCCCGGCCGTCAGTGCCTCGATCGCCCTGGCAGTGTACGTCTCGATCTGGCGCGTCTGGAAGGTCAGCTCGGCGACGCTGATGGTGAGCGCGACCGAGGAGTTCTTCAGGAGGTTCAGCGATTCGCTGGTCGCGGGCGGGACGATGAGGCGCAGCGCGACTGGCACGATCACCAGCCGGTAGCTCTGCCAGACCGTCAACCCCATCGCCATCGCCGCCTCGAACTGGGTCCGGGGAATCGACTGGATGCCCGAGCGGATGACCTCCGACATCCGGGCGCCGTGGTAGACGCCGAGCGCGAACATGCCCGCCCAGAACTCCGCCCCATGATTGAAGAGCCAGTCCCGGACCGCGCGCGGGAGGAGCGGCGGCACCCCGAAGTACCAGAAGAACATCCACACCAGGAGCGGGACGTTGCGGAAGAACTCCACGTAGACGCTCGCGAGGGCCCGGAGCGGCCGGAGCGGCACCGTGCGGAGCGCGCCCGCGAGGATCCCGAGCGCCGCCGCCAGGACCCAGGCGAGCGCGGAGATCTCGAGGGTGATCAGGAGGCCCTGGAGCAGCCAGCCGCCCGACTGGCCGCTCCAGAGCACACTCCAGTTGAACTGGTACTTCACGCGTGGGCGGCTACTTCGGCGCCACCTGGAGCTGGAGGAACCGCTTGTTCTCCGCCGTCAGCGGGTACGGGACGTCGCCCCGCGGCCCGAACCACTTCTCGTACAGCTCGAAGTACTTGCCCGACTCGATGGCCTCCATCAGGCCGACGTTGACGAGGTGGCGGAAGTCGGAGTCGTTCTTGCGCATCGCCATTCCGTACGGCTCGTACGAGTAGAAGTCACCGACGATCTCCCAGTCGCCCGGGCTGGGCGCCTTGACCTTGAGCCCGGCAAGCTGGATCCCGTCGTTCGTGAATGCGTCCACCTGCCCCTGCACGAGCGCCTGGAAGGCGGCGAGCCGGTCCGGGTGCCGATCGTGAGAGTCCCCGTCTGGTTGATCTTCTCCAGCGTGGACGACTGGGCGGCGGCCGGCACCGCGGCGCCGAGCGCTACGGCGAGCGCGAGCACGAGCGCGAGCATTCTCTTCATCGTGACCTCCATTAGTGGGAGAGGATTTTGGAGAGGAACTGCCGGGTCCGGTCCGACCTGGGTGCGGCGAAGAACGCCTCTGGCATCGCCTCCTCGATCACCTGCCCCTCGTCCATGAAGACGACGCGGTGGGCGACGCGCCGGGCGAACCCCATCTCGTGGGTGACGACCATCATGGTCATGCCGTCCCTGGCAAGATCGGTCATCACCTCGAGCACCTCGTTGATCATCTCGGGATCGAGGGCGGAGGTCGGCTCGTCGAACAGCATGATCGCCGGCTGCATCGCGAGCGCCCGTGCGATCGCGACCCGCTGCTGCTGGCCGCCCGAGAGGTTCGCGGGGTAGTTCTGCGCTTTGTCGGGGATCCCGACCCGCTCGAGGAGCGCCCGGGCCGTCTTCTCCGCGTCGGCCCGGCCGAGGCCGCGGACCTTCACCGGCGCCAGCATGATGTTCTCGAGCGCGGTCATGTGGGGGAACAGGTTGAACGACTGGAACACCATGCCGACCCGCGTTCTGAGACGCGGCAGATCGACGCCCGCCCGCGCGATCGACTCGCCCAGGACGACGACGTCGCCCGCCTGGATGCGCTCGAGCCCATTGACGCAGCGGATCAGCGTGCTCTTGCCGGACCCCGAGGGGCCGCACACGACCACGACCTCGCCCGTCGCGACGCCGAGCGTGACGTCGCGGAGGACGTGGAGCTTGCCGAACCACTTGTCGACGCCCTTGAACTCGATCGCGACCGCGTCACCTTGCCTCTCTGCCATTGACGGGAGGCCCCCTCCAGACCGCAGTATACGTGCCTCGTCGGCCTGGGTCTGACCCGAAGAGAATGCCACGGGCCGGTTGACACTGTCCACGCGCGCGCGAATGGCTGCTTCCGACGCGTCGTTTGAAGGTTACGCGTATGTTACGCTGGAAGCTCCTTCGGAGAGGATGCGATGGTGATGCGTCGGTTGGCCTAATGCGCGTCGTCCGGGCGGGAGGTCGCTACCTCGAAGGCCGCGAGCAACGGTTGTGGGTGGCACTCGTCGGCATTCTCGGACTGGCTCTCGCTGGGGTTGTCCTGACACAAGTCAGCCTCAAGGCAAGCCCGGTGCCGGCGTGGGCGGGGATCACGGTCGTCGCTGTGGTGACGCTTTCGGCGACCGCAAAGGTCGCCAGGCGCCTGATCAGTGTCAGGAAGGGACGGCTCGGCGAACGACTTGTTACCGACCTCCTCCGACGCCTCCCTGACGACTACTGTCTCGTCAACGATGTGATGCTGGATGGGAACCGTGGAAACGTGGACCACGTCCTCATCGACCCCTGTGGCGTCGTCGTTATCGAAACGAAGCGGATCCCCGGACGTATCCGGTGCTACGGCGACGAATGGTCTGTGAACGGGCACCGCCGACGAAGTATGAGCCAACAGGTTAACTCGGGGGCCTGCGCCGTCCGGTACTTCCTCACGGAGCGTCACCCGGGCCTCGCCGCGACGGCTCTGCGGTGGGTGGAGTCCGTCGTCGTCTTCACTCACCCGACTTGTCGATTGGAGGTCAACCGAGCACGGACGGCGGTGGTCCGATACTCGGAACTTCTCCAGCTGATCCTGACGCTCGCAGGGAAGCATCGGATGGCGCCGACGCTGGCGTCGCGGTTCGCGAAGAGCCTTGTGGGCTCCCAGGCGGTTTCCCACTGAGGCATCTCGATATAGAGCCGTTCGGACTCGACGAGAGCGGTGCGATCTGGGGCTACGCCCGGGACAAGGACCCGTGGTTGTCGCTGTATGAAACGTTAGACATTTCACGAGCGCCTATCGTCCTGTACGACGGATGGAGTGATAGACTCCGGAGCATGGCGGGGGACATGGGAACGCGGGTCATTCTCACGTACAGGGATTACGAGGCCCTGCCGGCCGACGGCCGCCGCTACGAGCTTCACGAGGGCGAGCTATCCGTGACTCCCGCGCCCGGCACCCAGCACCAGCGAGTCGTCGGCAGGCTCTACAGGCTGTTGTGTCAACACGCTGAGGCCCACCGGCTCGGCGAGGTGTTCGTCTCCCCTGTTGACTGCATCCTCAGCGACACGACCGTCGTCCAGCCGGACATCGTCTATGTCGAATCCGCCCGGTCGCCGCTCGTCAGCGCGCGCGGCATCGAAGGGCCGCCCACGCTGGTCGTCGAGGTCCTCTCACCGTCGACGGCGCAGCTCGACCGGGGCACCAAGCTGCAGCTCTACGCGCGCTACCGCGTTCCGTACTACTGGATCGTCGAGCTCGAAGGCCAGTGCATCGAAGCCTACGCCCTGGCCGAGGGCACCTTCAAGCTCGCCGGGCGCCTGGACCGAGGCGAGAGCGGCTCGCTGCCGCCCTTCCCCGACCTCACGACCGTCGCAACCTCGCTTTCGCCCTGATCCGGCCACCCCGCCTCGCCCGACGCCCTTGAACTCGATCGCCGCCATATCAGCCGATCACCACCAGGACGTCGCCGGCGTTCACCGCCTGGCCCGGCTGGACGCGCACCTCGGCGACCGTGCCGGCGGCGGTCGCGGTGAACTCGTTCTCCATCTTCATGGCCTCGATGACGAGGAGCGCGTCGCCCGCCTTCACGCGATCGCCCGGCCGCACGGCGACGTGGGTGATCCTCCCGGGTAGCGGCGCCTTGAGCGTCTGGGCGCCGTGGGCGGCGGGCGCGGCCCCGCTGGTGCGGATCACGTGGCGCGTCGCCTCCTCCACCTCGACGACGTGGGTCTCGCCGCCGACCTCGACCACGCACCGCCCGCCCTCGACGCTCACGTCCGCGACGTACGCGACGCCGTCGATGAGGAGCGAGTACGCCCCGTCGGCCGTGCGCCGGGCGTCCACGGCCCAGACTTCTCCGCCGAGCCTGAGCCGGTAGCGGCCGCCCTCGCGCTCGACCTCCACCGTCTCCGACCTGTCACCGGCGGTCGCGACGAACTTCATCTGCCTCGGCGCCAGGAGGGGAGGCGGCCCAGGCGCCAGGCGCTCCCCGCCGGCGCCGGGGCAGAGGGCGACACGCCCGCTCCAAGGCGCTCGTACTCGGCGAGCACGGCGGCGAGGATCGCGATCGTGCGGAGACGGTCCCCCTCCCCCCGCCACCCGGGCATCCTCCGCTCGAGGAAGTCCGTCGAGAGCCGCCCCTCCCGGAACTCCTCATCGGCCATGATCCACCGCAGCACGGGGAGGGTCGTCCTGACGCCGGCGAGGCGGTACTCCGCGAGCGCCCGCGCCATCCGGTCGATCGCCCGCGGCCGGTCCTCGCCCCACACGATGAGCTTCGAGACGAGCGTGTCGTAGAAGCGCGGGATCGTGCAGCCCGCGTAGGCGCCCGAGTCGTCCCGCACCCACGGCCCCGTCGCCGGGCGGAGCCGCGTGATCGTGCCGGGGGAGGGCAGCCAGCCGGCGAAGGGATCCTCGGCGTTGATGCGGCACTCGATCGACCAGCCGCGCCACCGGACGTCCGCCTGCCCGAGGGCCAGGGGCTCGCCGGCGGCGATCCTGAGCTGCTCCCGGACGAGATCGATCCCGGTCACCAGCTCCGTCACGGGGTGCTCGACCTGGAGCCGCGTGTTCATCTCGAGGAAGTAGAAGTTGCGCTCCGCGTCCATCAGGAACTCGACCGTCCCCGCGTTCACGTAGCCGGCGGCCCGGGCGAGGCGGCAGGCCGCCTCCCCCAGCCGCTCGCGCAGCGCCGCGTCGACGAGGGGTGAGGGACACTCCTCCACGAGTTTCTGGTGGCGTCGCTGGATGGAGCACTCGCGCTCCCCGAGGTGGACGATGTGCCCGTGGGCGTCAGCCAGGACCTGGACCTCGATGTGACGCGGCTCGATCACCGCGCGCTCGAGGTAGACCGCGGCGTTGCCGAACGCCGCGCCCGCCTCGGCGCGGGCCATCCGGAGCGCCTCGGGGAGCTCCCGCTCCGAGCGGACCAGACGCATCCCCTTCCCGCCGCCGCCCATGGCGGCCTTGAGCATCACCGGGAAGCCGAGCTCGCGCGCCACGGCGCGGGCCTGGTCGTCGGACGCGACGGGCTCGAGGGTGCCGGGCACCAGCGGCACGCCGAGCTCCCGCGCGAGCCGACGGGCCGCGGTCTTGTCGCCCATCGCGCGGATCGCCCCGGGCGGGGGACCGACGAAGACGAGGCCGGCGGCGGCACACGCCTCGGCGAAGTCGGCGTTCTCGGCGAGGAAGCCGTAGCCCGGGTGGATCGCGTCCGCGCCGGCCGCCCTGGCGACGCGAACGAGCTTGTCGATCGCGAGGTAGCTCTCGGCCGGCGCCGGCGGTCCGATCGGGTACGCCTCGTGCGCCATGAGGACGTGGAGGGCCTCGCGGTCGGCCTCCGAGAAGACGGCGACGGTGGCGATCCCCAGCTCGCGACACGCGCGGATGACGCGGACGGCGATCTCCCCACGGTTCGCGACGAGGACCTTCGTGATCTTCACCGCCGCCCGGCTCACTTCATCCCCCTGAGCGCCTCCCGGAGAAAGGATTCGTCGACGATGTCCTTCTCGGGGATGGGCGCCTTGATGAGGCCGTGCTTGAACCACCAGGCCGTCTGCCGCCCGACGTCGCCGGGCATCAGGCGGCCGTCACGGTCCTGGTAGGGGAACCCCTTCCGGATCAGGTCGGGGGAGGCCCCCGTGTACTTCGCCGTGATCGCGAGCACCTCGTCGTACTGCGGTCCCTGCTTCACCTTGAGCACCGCGTCGAAGTAGTGCCGGGACGACTTGACGTAGCCCTTCATGAACGCGACGGCGCGCGCCCGGTCCCTGGCGAACCGCTCCGAGTACATCACGGTCGCGATCTGCCACGGGAGCGTGTCGCCGGTGCGGACGATCGTGACCCCGGTTCCGGCCGCCTCGATGCGCGACACGAACGGCTCGGCGGTGGCCACGGCGTCGAGGCGCTTGGCGGCGAGGGCGTCCGAGAGCGATCCCAGGGCCTGGAGGGGGACGATCTCGACGTCCGCGAGCGCCATGCCCTCCTTCTCGAGGAAGTTCCCGACGTTGTAGTGGAAGGTCGAGCCGATCTGCGTCACGCCGATCTTCCTGCCACGGAGCTCCCTGAGCGTCCGGACCCCGGCGTCGTAGAGGTCCTTCCGCACGAGGAGGGCCGTCAGGTTGTGGTCGGGCCACTCGCGTCCCTTGTCCGCGACGATCCAGATCTTCACCCCGCCGGCGACGATGTTGTAGAGCCCGGCGGTGAGGCCCGTCGCGCCCACCTCGAGGTCGCCGGAGGCAAGCGCGACCGCGATGGGCTGCGCCGCCTGGAAGTACACGAACTCCGGCTCGACGCCGAACTCCTTGAAGTACCCCTTTTCCGCGCCGAGGAAGAGGACCGCGGAGGAGGTGAGCTTCAGGACCCCGAGCTTCACCTTGCGCTCCTCCCCCTCCCCCGACGCGGGACAGCCGAAGAGGAGGACCGCGAGCCCGACGACCACCACGTGTCTCATGAGGGAGTCTCCTTCCAGGGGATGGCCAGCCGCTCGAGCCGCCCGAGGAGCCAGTGGGAGCAGACGCCGAGGATCGAGAGCAGGACGATGCCGACCATGAGCTTGGTCGTCTCCATGAGGTTCTGGGCGTTCAGCACGAGGAAGCCGATCCCCGAGCTGGCCGCGATCATCTCCGCGGCGACGAGGAGCAGGAGCGAGGTGCCCGCGCCGAGCCTGAGCCCGGCGAAGTTCATGGGGAGCGCGGCGGGGAGAAGGACCTTCCGGACGAGGGAAAGTCGGCCCGCCCCGAAGCTCACCGCGGCGCGGATCAGGAGCGGATCGGCGTGCCGCACGCCCGTGAAGGTGTTGATCGCCATCGGGAAGAAGACCCCGAGCATGATCACCGCGACCTTGGACGCCTCGCCGATGCCGACCCAGAGGATCAAGAGCGGCAGGAGCGCGATCTTGGGGATCGGAAAGGTCGCCGCGATCAGCGGGTTGCCGACGGCCTCGGCCAGGCGGGAGATTCCCACCGCGAGGCCCACGACCACCCCCCCGAGCGCGCCCAGGGCGAAGCCGAGCACGATCCGCCGGAGGCTCGTCCCGACGTGCTGGAGCAGCTCGCCCGAGCGCAGCATGTCGACGCCCGAGCGGATCACCTCGAGCGGCGACGGGAGGAAGAGCGCGGGCACCCAGCCGGTGCGCGTCAGCGCCTCCCACACCAGCAGGAGTCCCAGCAGCGCCACGACGCGGACGACCCGGTGCTCGTGCCGGTCGAGAACCCGGGCGCGGTCGGGGGCCTCGATCCGCGGGCTCACGGGGGGGCCTCGCGCAGCGCTGCTCGCGCCTCGGACTTGATGAGGCCCCAGATGCGATCGACCGCGTGGACGAACGCAGGCTCGCCCAGCACCGCCTCCGTCCGCGGCCGCTTGACCTCGATGGGGACCGACGCGATCACGCGGCCCGGCCGGCGCGAGAGCACGATCACGCGGTCTGCCATGTAGACCGCCTCCTGGATGTTGTGCGTCACGTAGAGGATCGTCTTCCGCGTGCGCTCCCAGATCTGGAGCAGCTCCTCCTGCATGAGCTGCCGCGTCTGGGCGTCGAGCGCCGAGAACGGCTCGTCCATCAGGAGCACCGCCGGGTCGACGGCGAGGGCACGCGCGATCCCGACCCGCTGGCGCATGCCCCCGGAGAGCTGGTGCGGGTACTTCGCCTCGAACCCCGCCAACCCGGTCAGGTCAATATACGCTCGCACGCGCCGCGCCCGCTCGGCCGCGGGCAACCCCGCCTCCTCGAGCCCGAACGCGACGTTCGCCCGCACCGTGCGCCAGGGAAAGAGGGCGAACTCCTGGAAGACCATGGCGGTGACCGATGGTCCCGCGGGGTGCTCGCCCTCGAAGTAGACGCTTCCGGCGCTCGGCCGGAGGAGTCCCGCCACGATGTTGAGGAGCGTGGACTTGCCGCACCCGGAGGGGCCGAGCAGCGCCACGAACTCCTCGGCGTCCACGCTCAGGCTGATGTCATCGAGGGCCGGCACCGTCTGCCCCCGCCGATCCGTGAACGTCTTCGACACGCGGTCGATGACGACCCGCATCGGCTACCCGGCGTCACGCGCCGGCACGCGGAGGCGGAAGCGCTGGATCTTCCCCGTGGCCGTCTTCGGAAGCTCCGGCACGAACTCGATCCACCGGGGCGCCTTGTAGGGCGCGAGCCCGCCCCTCACCCAGGCCTTGAGCTCGGCCTCGAGGCCCGGGGAGGCGGCCACCCCCGGCTTCAGCACGACGACGGCGTTGGGCTTGACGAGACCGTCGTCGTCGGCCCTCCCGATGACGCCGGCCTCCAGGACGCCTGGGTGCTCGACGAGCCGCGCCTCCACCTCGGCCGGCGACACCCAGAGCCCGCCGACCTTCAGCATGTCGTCGGACCGGCCGGCAAAGTAGAAGTAGCCCTCCGCGTCCTCCCAGAACATGTCGCCCGTGCGGAGCCACTCGCCGAGCATCGTCGTCCGCGTCCGCTCGAGCCGGTTCCAGTAGTAGGGCGAGGTCGTCTCCCCCTGGATGAGCAGGTGGCCGACCGTGCCGGACGCCACCGGCCGGCCGTCGTCATCCACCAGCCGCGCCTCGAAGCCGGGCACGAGCCGGCCGGCCGAGCCGCGCCGGACGGCGCCGGGCCGGTTGGCGATGAAGTCGTGGAGCGTCTCGGTCGACCCGACGACATCGACCAAGTCGTGGCCGAACCGCGCGCGCCAGGTGTCGAAGAGGGCCGGGGGCAGCGCCTCGCCCGACGAGACGCAGAGGCGCAGGGACCCGAGGTCCCACCGGCGCTCGGCGTCGGGGACCTGGAGCATTCGCGCGTAGAGCGTCGGGACCGTGAAGAAGACCGTGGGGCGTTCCGTGGTGATCACCTCGAAGGCGCGCTCGGCCTCGAGCCGCTCCGGGATCAGGATCGACGCGGCCCCGACGCGCGCCGGGAAGTAGAGCGTGTTCCCCAGCCCGAACGCGAAGAACATCTTCGAGGCCGAGAAGATCAGGTCGTCGGGCCCGATGCCGAAGATCCCGACGCCGACGAGGTCGGCCGCGGCGACGAAGTCCTTGTGCGAGTGTACCGCCGCCTTCGGCCGCCCCGTCGAGCCCGAGGTGTAGCCCCAGTACATGATGTCCTCGCGGAAGGTCCGCGCGGGCTCGAGCGTCTCGTCGGCCTTGTCGAGGAGATCGTCGAGCGCGACGCCGCCGTCCCCCCTGCGCCCCGCGACGACGATCTCGCGGAGGAACGGGCAGCGATCCCGCACGCCGAGGATCCCCGGGGCGACCCGCGCCTCGACGACGGCGACCTTGGCGCGGCTGTCGTTCAGGAGGAACTCGTACTCGTCGGGCGCCATGAGCGTGTTGACGGGCACCGCGACCCCGCCGATCTTCACGGTGCCCCAGAACGCCGCGGCGAAGGCGGGCGTGTCGTCGAGCACGAGGAGCACCCGGTCCTCGATCTCGACGCCGAGGCCCGCGAGGGCCCCGCCCACCCGGTTCACGCGCGTCCCGAGGTCCGCGTAAGTCACCGCGCGTCCGGCGACGCGGAAGGCGGTGCGCGCGCCGCGCCCGTCCGCGAGATGACGATCGACGAAGAAGGCCGCCGCGTTGAAGTGCTCGGGGAGGGTGCTCACTGCCGCGATTCTATCGGAAATGCGCGCCGGCGCGCGCGAGGGCCTCGCGCACGCGCGCGGGGGTGACCGGCTGAACGGTCACCATCGCGCCCGAGGGCGCCAGCGCGTCGTTCACCGCGTTCAGGATCGCGGCGGGCGCCCCTGTCGTGCCCGCCTCGCCCGCGCCCTTGAAGCCGCCGGCGATCCCCGGCGCCGGCGTCTCGAGGTGGTGGACCTCGATCCGCGGGATGTCCGTCGCCGAGGGGAGGGCGTAGTCCATGAGCGTCGTCGTCAGGAGCTGCCCCTCGGCATCGTACGCGCAGTGCTCGAGGAGCGCCCCGCCGATCCCCTGCGCAATGCCGCCCGCGACCTGGCCCTCGACGAGCGCCGGGTTGACGATGCGCCCGCAGTCGTCGACGGCCACGTACGTGAGGACGCGCACGCGGCCCGTCTCCATGTCCACCTCGACCACCGCGAGGTGCGCGCCGTTCGTGAACGTCCACGCCTGGGGATTGGCGTAGTGTACCGTCGCCTCGAGGCTCGGCTCGAGCCCCTTGACCTCGTTCGACCGGTAGTGGACGACCCGCGCCAGCTCCGCGAGCGTCATGCCGCGGTCGGGGCTGCCGCGCACCGCTGCCCTCCCGCCATGCAGCTCGACGTCGTCCGGGTGCGATTCGAGAAGCGCCGCCGAGAGCCGCCGGATCCGGGCGGCGAGCGCGCGCGCGGCGAGCAGCGTCGCGCTGCCGCCGATCGGCATGCCGCGGCTCGCCCAGGTCCCGCCCCCGTACGGCACGACCGCCGTGTCCCCCGACACGACGGCGATCGACTCGAGCGGCACGTCCAGCTCGTCCGCGATGATCTGCGCGAGCGCGGTCGGCGTCCCCTGCCCCTGGTTCGTCACACCCACGAGCGCCGTCACCGCGCCCGACGGCTCGAGGCGGAGGGTCGTCCCCTCCTGGCCGGAGATCGGCGCGCCGCCGATGCCGTAGAACTGGGCGCCGGGTCCGGTCAGCTCGATGAAGCAGGAGAGGCCGATCCCGAGGTGACGCCCGGCCGCGCGGGCGGCCGCCTGCTCCCGGCGGAGCCGGGCGTAGCCCGCGACCTCGAGCAGGCGCTCGAGCGCGGCCACGTAGCTCCCGCTGTCGTAGACGTTCCCGGTCACCGACGTGTAGGGGAACTCCTCGGGGCGCACGAGATTCCGACGTCGCATCTCCGCCGGGTCGATGCCGAGGTCGCGCGCGATCAGGTCCACCATGCTCTCGGTGACGGCGGTGGCGATCGGGTGGCCGACGGCGCGGTACTGGGACGTGATGCCCTTGTTCTGCGCCACGATCCTGAGGGTCGCGTCGTAGTGGCGCACGCGGTACGGGCCGGGCAGGAGGCGGAGCACCTGCCCGCCCTCCACGACGCTCGAGCGCGGGTACGCGGAGTACGGACCGACCCCGGCCGTGATCTCTCCGCGCATCGCGGTCAGCGTCCCGTCGGCCCCCGCCGCGACCTCGACCCGGACGGTCTGCTCGCGCGCGTGGATGTCCGAGAGGAACGACTCGCGCCGGCCGGCGACGAACTTCACGGGCCGGCCGAGCTCGAGGGCCAGCGCGCACGCCGCCATATCGTCCTGGTACACGTGGATCTTGATGCCGAAGCTCCCCCCCACATCGGGGGCGATGACCCGCACGCGCTCCGCGGGCAGGTCGAAGAGATCCGCGACCACCTCGCGCATCATGTGGGGCACCTGGGTGGAGATCCAGACGGTGAGCGCGCGCGTGGCGGGCTCGAAGTCGGCGACGAGGCTTCGCGGCTCGAGCGGGACGCCCGTGTGCCGGCCGGAGACGAAGGTCCGCGCCCACACGCGGTGGGCCCGAGCGAAGGCCCCCGCCACGTCGCCGGCGGCGAGCCGCGTCTCGTAGACGAGGTTGTCGCCCAGCTCGGGGTGGATCAGGGGCGCGCCGGGGGCCAGCGCCTGGTCCGGCGCGAGAAGCGCCGGCAGGGGCTCATACTCGAGGGCCACGAGCGCGGCGGCGTCCTCCGCCGCCGCGCGGTCCGTCGCGGCGACCGCGACGACCGGCTCGCCGACGTAGCGAACCCGGTCGACCGCGAGCGGCAGCATCGCGCCCGTCTTCATGCCTGTGTAGTGGTGGAGGATGCCGCGGTAGGGCTTGCAGAGCCGCGCCGCCTCTTCCCCGGTCAGAATCCCGACGACGCCGGGGGCCCGGCGCGCGGCGTCGACGTCGCGCGCGACGATGCGCGCGTGGGCGTGCGGGCTCCGCACGAACGCGACGTGCGCCATGCGGGGGAGCGTGAGGTCGTCTACGTAGCGACCGCGTCCGGTGAGGAGCCGCGGGTCGTCGGCGCGCTTGACGGGCGACCCGACGTTCGGCATGCGCGCGGGAGTCTAGCACGATTGACAGGTCCGGACGCCCCTCCTATGATCTCGTCGCACAGGTGGAGGCAGCGACGCGCTCGGGCGGAGCTGCCGCGAGCTGGGCCACAGGGCTGAAGGAGGACACCATGGATCGGCGCTCGTTCCTGACCACGGCAACCGTCGGCACTACCGTCCTGGCCTTTCCCGCCGTCGTGCGCGGGCAGACCAAGGAGCCGATCCGGATCGGCTTTCCGCTGCCGCTCACGGGGCCGTTCGCGGCCATCGCCAGCGACATGCAGCAGGGGGCCCAGCTCGCCGAGGCGGAGCTCAACGCCAAGGGCGGCATCCTGGGCCGCAAGGTCGAGGTGCTCTTCCGCGACGACCAGCTCAAGCCGCAGGTCGGGGCCCAGCGGACCCAGGAGCTGATCGAGAAGGAGAAGTGCCAGTTCATCGTGGGCGGCCTCGCCGCGCACGTGCAGATGGCCATCAACGAGCAGACCAAGAAGGCCAAGGTCCTCTTCATCTCGACCAGCCAGTCGGACGAGATCAGTGCCAGGCCCGACACGAGCCCCATCACGTTCCCCGAGGCGCTCAACCCGACGATCACCTCGCGCGTCGTCGGCGGCTGGGTGGCCAAGAACCTCGGCAAGAAGTGGTGGATCGTCTACGCCGACTACGCGTGGGGCAAGCAGAACAACGCGGTCCTCCAGGAGACGTGCAAGAAGCACGGTGGCACCGTCCTCGGCGCCACCCCCTACCCGCTCGGGAGCGCCGAGTTCTCCGCGCACCTGCCGAAGATCCAGGCGGCCAAGCCCGAGGTGCTCGTCTCGGTGACGCCCGGGGCCGATAACATCGCCTTCCTCAAGCAGGTGACGAGGTTCGGGATGCGCAAGGACATGATGATCGCCCAGCCGCTCCTGTGGATCTCCACGGCCAAGCTGGGGGGGCCCGAGCTCTGCC
>JACQWC010000232.1 GCA_016209635.1 Candidatus Rokuibacteriota bacterium
ATGACCACGGCGTGGTGGACCACCTCGTAGCGCCCCCCGAACTGGGGGAACTCGTTCTTCAGCGTGTTGAAGCAGTGCGGGCAATGGGTGATGACCTTGCGGAACCGGTAGCGGTTGATGGCCGCCACGTTGTCCTGCTGGACGGTCTGGTAGAGGTACTCCTCGCCCAGCCGGCGGGCCACCTCGCCGTGGCACCGCTCCTCGGCCATGACCCCGAAGCTGACGCCAGCCGTGTTCAAGATCTTCACGACCGCGCGGGCAACGCTGCGGGGCGCCTCCGTGATGCCGTTGTACCGGGAGAGGTAACACGAGTCGTGGAACGCGATCGTCTGGTCGAGCGCGCGCTTCGGCCGGATCCGTCCCGCCGCCAGCAGCTCGTCGATGACCACCGAATGATGGAGGACCTCCCAGGCGCCGCCGAACTGGGGAAACTCGTTCTTGAGCGTGTTGAAGCAGTGGGGGCAGTGGGTGATGACCTTCCTGAAGCGGTAGCGGTTGATCGCCTCCACGTTCTCCTGCTGGAGCGTCTGGTAGAGGTACTCCTCGCCGAGGCGCCGCGCGACCTCCCCGTGGCACCGCTCCTCCTGCATCACGGCGAAGCTCACGCCGGCCGCCTTGAGGATCCTGACGACGGCGCGCGCGATCGCCTGGTTCCGCTTGTCGTAGGAGGCCGAGCAGCCGACCCAGTACAGGTACTCCACCTCCTTGCCCGCCTCCATCCGCGGCACGTCGAGCCCGTCTGCCCAGGCGAGCCGCTCGCCCGCCGGGAGCCCCCAGGGGTTGCCGGCGCGCTGGATGTTCTGGAGCGACTGGGGCGCCGTCGACGGGAGCGCCCCTTCCGAGAGGGTCAGGTAGCGCCGGAGATCGATGATCGTGTCGACGATGTCGATGAACGCCGGGCACTCCTCGACGCACGCCATGCAGGTCGTGCACGCCCACAGCTCGTCCGCCTGGATGAGGCCGCCGTGGATCGGGCCCGGCAGCTCGCCGTGCATGTGGCGCTTGAGCTTCACGATGATCCGCTTCGGCGAGAGCGGGGTGCCGGCCATGTGCGCCGGGCAGACCGCCTGACAGCGGCCGCACTCGACGCACGCATCGAAGTCGAGTCGGCGCTTCCAGGAGAACTCCTCGAGCCTCGACACGCCGAAGGACTCGGCCTCCTCGAGGTTGGCGATCGGCGCGATCGCGCCGCGGGTCCCGAGCTTTCCGAAGAAGATGTTGAGCGGAGTGATCAGGAGGTGGACGAAGTAGGAGTACGGGATCACGGCGACGAACGCGAGGGAGATCGTCGCGTGGAAGACCCACACGCCGAGATGCACGGCGCGGAGCGCGCCCTCGGTCATGCCGGCCGCGAGCATCGCCCTGGCGAGCGCCCAGCCGACCGGGGACCACGGCGCCCACGACGGCCGGACGGCGGCGAGCCGGCACGCCTCCATCACGAAGCCCGTCACGTTGATCACGAGCAGGAGCAGGAGCACCCAGGCGAAGGACGCCGTGGGATCGAGACCCGGCGGGCGGACGACGAAGCGCCGATAGACCGCCATGCCGAGGCCGATCACGAAGAAGAGCCCGAACAGGTCGAGGACCGTCTCGTAGACGAGGTAGAACGTCCCCTGGAGGAGCTTCAGGCCGAAGAGGGGCAGGGTGACGTCCCAGTCGATCGTGGCGAGCACGGTGCCCATGAAGAGGGCCAGGAACCCCCAGAACATGATCGCGTGCATGACGCCGGGGTAGGCCCGGGAGAGCGTGCGCACCTGGCCGAGCGCGTGCTGGAGGACGAGGAGGACGCGCGCGGGGATCCGATCGAAGCGGTTCTCCGGACGCCCCGCGCGCCAGAGGCGGACCCGCTGGACCACGCCGTACGTGAAGATCGCGAGCGCGACGACGGCGCCGACGTAGAGGGCCCACTGCGCCCAGGCCGGCACGTTCCAGAAGGTGTCGCGGAAGGGCACGCCGGGCGTCATGGACCCGTCAACGATAGCACGGGACCGGCGGCGCGGTCAGTCCCGGGACCCGCCTCCCCTGCTCAGGAGATCCGGACGATGGAGGATCGACGCCGCCGCGGAGTACGGATCGATCCGGCCGTCCGCGACCTCGTCGAGGGTGTGCGCGAGATCGTCCGCCCGGAGCCTCCGCTCCACCGTGGTCCGCAGCTCCTCGACGAGGAGCCCCTGGAATTCCGCGCGCCGCCGTTGCCGCCGCCGCGTCCGGAGCGTGCCGGCGCGCTCGAGCGTCTCGCGGTGCCGCTTGATCTCGCTGAGCAGCTCGGCGACGCCGACGTCGTTCTGGGCCTCGGCGGAGAGCACCGGGATCTCCCAGTCGATGTCCTTCGGCGACGCGGCGCTCGCGTAGTGGAGGTGGGCGGCGAACTTCAGCTCCGCCATCAGCCCCGGCGCGCCCGGGCGATCGGCCTTGTTGACGACGAAGATGTCCGCCGCCTCCAGCAGGCCGGCCTTCATCGTCTGTATCGCGTCGCCGGACTCGGGCACGAGCACGACGACGGTCGTGTCCGCCATCTGGAGGATGTCGAGCTCGGTCTGACCCACGCCGACCGTCTCGACCAGGATCCATTCGAGCCCGAACGCCGCGAGGAGCTTCAGCACGTCACCCGTGGCGCGCGCGAGCCCGCCGAGCGAGCCGCGCGTGGCCATGCTCCGGATGAAGACGCCCGGGTCGAGGGCGTGGGCCTGCATCCGGATGCGGTCGCCGAGCACCGCGCCGCCGGTGAAGGGGCTCGACGGGTCGACCGCGATCACGCCCACCGTGCTCCCCTCCCCGCGCAGCAGCGCCGTCAGGCGGTCGACGATCGTCGACTTGCCCGCGCCGGGCGGCCCCGTGATCCCGACAGCGTACGCGTCCCGGAGGTGGCCGTGGATCGCTCGCATGATGGCGGGCACGGCCTCGCTGCGGTTCTCGACGTGGGTGATGAGGCGGGCGAGCGCCAGGCGGTCGCCGCCCAGCAGGCGCTCGACGAGGGTCATGGGGTCGGGTCGTGATCCGGCCATCGGGAGTTCGGGTGCAGCCGCCGGATTCTACCCCGTCCGACGCTGATTTACATCTGCTTGTGGCACTCCCGGCAGATCGGGACCACCACGGCCCGACTGATGAAGCGGTTCGGCCCGTCGCTGTCCGTCGTGTGCGCCGTGTGACAGGCGACGCACGTCGTCTTCACCGTGTTGTGCTCGCGGATGGCGTGGTAGGAACCGCCGCCACGCCCCTCGGTCGCGGCCTCCTCCGCGTCCGTCGACTCGTCGGCCACGTTCGTCCCCGTCGGGGGCGCGGCCGCGCCCGGACCGGGCTGACCGGCCCCCCGCTCCTTCCGAGCGACGGGGAGAATCGGCGTGTGGCACTGGCGGCATTCCGCGTCCTGCAGCAGGAGTCGCATGCGCGTCGGCTCCTGGTAGGCGCCGGCGAGGAACTTCAGTGTGTCGAAGCCAGCCAGCGCCCAGACGCGGACGCGCATCCCCGGGTGCACACCGCCGTGACAGGCGATGCACCCGACCTCGGCCTTCTTCTGGTGATGAAGCCCGGCGAGGTCGGTGGAGGCCGGCGCGATCAGGCGGGTGAACTTCTCGTCGTGGAGGTGGCAGGAGACGCAGAACCGATTGTCCCGCTCCTTCGCCGCGAGCGCGACCATGAAGAGCGCGCCGACCAGCAGGGCGCCGGCCAGGCTCGCCGCCCAGGCGGCGAGGCGCCGCCTGAGTGGGCGAGGGATGGCGGAATCCTCCTCGGAAGGTCGCCGGCTACCGGACGGTGACGCTCACGGGCTTGGCGAACATGACCCGCGCCGACGCGCCACCGGGACCGCCCCTCGGCAGCACGGCGCCCGTCGGCGTCGTCACGGTCCCGACCGACGACGCCCGCTCGGCGCCGAAGTGGAACGCCGCGCTGACCGAGTAGGTCCCCGGCTCCTGTGGCGCCTTGATCGTCCAGACAACCTTGGCCTCGGCGAGCTTCTTCGCGGCGATGTCCGTCTTCTGATCGAAGATCAGCGCGCTGTTGAGGTTTTTCCTGAGCCCTGGGGCGCGGCTATCCACCCACCGCGTCTGCTCCTGCCCGTCGCCGCCCCAGATCTTGGGCGGCCCCACGATCACCCAGCCCTCGCCCTGGATCGGCCGCGCCTGGAAGCGGAGGTCCGTGTCGACCAGGAACACCCCGACCACGCCCTGCCCACCCTTCACCGTGACCGTGACCTGCGCCTCCTGGCCGGGGCGCAGGCTCGACGGCGCGCTGAGCGTGATCGAGGCGTTCTCGTCCATGGTCCTCACGTCGGCCAGGAGCTTCTGGCGGTCGGCGGGGGACATGTTCTGGTACGGGCCCGTACCCTCCTCGATCGCCTTGTAGTGCTTGTTCTCCTTCACCTGGCTCGCCGCGAGGGCCTCCGGCTCTGCCCGGAGCTGGTCCCGGCTGAAGGACGAGTGGCAGCCCGCGCAGGTCGGGGCCAAGTCGGTCACGTTCCGGACCGGGCCGCCGACGTAGCCGTGCGCCTGGGGCCCGGCGATGGCGAGGATCATCGTGAAGAGGCCGACAACGCTGGCGAATCGCTTCATTGAGTTCCCCCTTGGCACAGAGGATGAGCTGCACGCGGACTCGAGGTTGGCGAAGAAACGCGTCAGCCGACCGGCTGGTTCCCGCCGGCTTCGTTCCGCGCCTCAGCCGGGCCGAGGGTGGCTTCCATGACGAGGGCATCCTCGCCTGTGTCGTAGTAGTAACCGCGCCGGCGTCCGATGACCCGGAAGCCGAAGGTCTCGTACAGGGTCCGCGCCCCCTCGTTGCTCGGGCGCACCTCGAGGACGACGAGGCGCACGGCGCGCCCCTGCGCGTCGTCGAGGACGGCGCCGAGCAGTGCCTTGCCGATGCCCCGCCGACGCCAGACCGGATGGACCGCGATGTTGGTGATGTGGAGCTCGTGCCCGATCTCCCAGACGCAGATATAGCCGATGACCCGTGGGCCGTCGCGACTGACCCAGCAGCGGGCGACACGGTTCTGCTGGATCTCGTAGAGGAAGGCGCCCCGGGACCAGGGCATGCTGAACGAGACGCGCTCGATCGCGACGACCTCGTCGAGATCCTCGGGCCGCATCGGCTCAATGCACGGCGAGCGCACGGCGCTTGAGCTCCGCCTCCGACGGCCTGAGGTAGAGAGGGGTGAGATCCGCCGGCGGGACGGTATCCCCGGCCCTGAGCCGTGCGAGCCCGAGGTGGCCGACGGACGCGGGAGAGGGCACTCGCCTGTGGGCCGGGGGGATGCGGGCGTAGGGCGACCGGATGCTGGCCGCGCCGTCCCCCACGAGGATCACGGGCTCCGCGAGCCGGGCGGAGAGGTCGTCGGGCGCGAGCGCCAGGTACTCCCACTCCCGCCGCATCGCGACGCCGTCCCAACGGTAGAGGCTCGCGTACACTTCGCCCTTTCGCGCGTCGAGCACGGGGCACACGGGCAGGGCCGCGAACGGAAGCGACGCCGCGAGTCCGTCGAGGGTCGGGACCGCGGCCACGGGGACGCCGAGCGCCAGGGCGAGCCCCTTCACGGTGCTGAGGCCGATGCGGAGGCCGGTGAAGGACCCCGGGCCGACCGCGACCGCGAGCCCTTCCAGGTCGCGGGCCGTCCATCGGGCGCCGCCCAGGGCCTGGTCGATCGTCACCATGAGTCGCTCCGAGTGGGTGGCCCGCACGTCCAGCAGGGACTCGGCGACGACGCGCTCGCCGTCGAGCAGCGCGACGCCCCCGGCCAGCGTCGACGTTTCCACCGCCAGGACCCGCACGAGCGCCAGTCTAGCACGCTCCCCCAGGGCGCCCGGCCGGGGCGCCGTCGTGCGATAATACCCGGCGAGGAGGGTCCGGATGAGCCCCGCCGCACGCAAGGATCCCGCCGTCGTGGACACCGAGGTTCGAGAGAAGATCCACCTCGAGATTCTCAAGCGCACCGGCGCCTACCACGCCAACGATCACATCCTGCTCCCGTCGGGACAGCACACGAGCGAGTACATCGAGAAGACGCTGGTGACGACCGAGCCCTCGTTCACCGAGGGGCTCGGCGCCGTGATCGCGAAGCACTTCGCCCAGTGGCCGGTGGACGTGGTCCTCTCGACGGGTCCCGGGGCCCTCATCCTCTCCCACTGCGTGGCGCGCGCCCACCCCTCGCGTCCAATCGTGGTCTACGGGGCCAAGGGGCAGGCGGGCGGCAAGCGGCGGGTCACCCTCCCCGTCGAGTACCAGCGGCTCCTCCACCAGGGGACGAAGGCTCTCCTGGTCGAGGACCTGGTGAGCAGCGGCACGACGCTGAATCTCCTGATCGACCTGGTGGAGCAGCTCGGGGCGCAGGTCGTCGGGGTGGGCTGCCTCTGGCGGCGCACGTCCGTCGATCTCAACGGGAAGCCGACATTCAGCCTGGTGAGCCGCGACTTCCCGACCTACGACCCGGAGGCGTGCCCCCTCTGCCGCAAGGGCGTCCCGCTCAACGAGGAGTTCGTCCGGCGGCGCCACCACCGCCGGCCGTCCTCCGTCCAGGAACCGAAGGCCCAGTAAGCGGCCGCCCTACGCGGCTTCCCAGAGCCCTTCGGCGATGCCGGCGCTCTTGTACGCCTCGCGGATCCGGTCGAGGTTCTTCGTGAACAGAAGGCCGATCTTGGCGAAGGGCTCGAAGACCGGCCCCTGGCCGTCCACCAGCGGGAAGCTCACCTTCGGCAGCTTCTCCCACTGGGCGCGCATGAGGTCGCTGACG
>JACQWC010000238.1 GCA_016209635.1 Candidatus Rokuibacteriota bacterium
CCCCTATCCGATTTCGAGTCGGACGCCTTCAACCGGGCTCGGCCACCCCTCCGCGAACGCTTACTCTCGTCTCGTTTCAAAGAACTCCCGCAGCATCGCCGCGCTCGCCGCGCCCAGGACGCCGCCCGTCGCCTCGACCCGATGGTTCAGGCGCGGGTCGTCGAGCAGCCGGTGGAGCGACTCGACCGCGCCGGCCTTCGGGTCGCGCGCGCCATAGACCAGCCGCGCGATCCGCGCCCCGAGCGCCGCGCCGCAGCACATCGGGCACGGCTCGAGAGTCACGTAGAGCGTCGCTCCCGTCAACCGGTAGTTGCCGAGTGCCCGCGCCGCCTCGCGCAGCGCCAGGATCTCGGCGTGCGCGGTGGGGTCGGCGAGCGCGATCGGCGCGTTGTGGGCGCGGCCGATGACCGCGCCGGCCGCGACGACCACGGCTCCGACCGGCACCTCGCCGGCCGCGAGGCCGCGCCGCGCCTCCTCGAGCGCCTCGCGCATCCACGCCTCGTCGCGCTCGACGCCCTGACCCTCCGATGCGTGGTCCCCGGACGACTGCAACAGACACCAACGATACACGCGGAGTTCCCACGAACTCAAGCGCTCGCTCCGCGCCGGCCCGTGGGGCGCGCGTGGTACCCTGGATCACATCCCGGTTCGGAGGAGGAGTAGTCGGTGGTCGGCGCGGTCAACATCCTGACGGGGTTCCTCTGCAGCGGCAAGACGACGCTCCTCAAGCACCTCCTGGAGCGCGGCCTCGACGGCAAGCGCGTCGCCGTCATCGTCAACGAGATCGGCGAGATCGGGATCGACGGGCGCACGATCGAGTGCACGAACGTCGAGAAGATGATCGAGCTGACCTCCGGGTGCGTCTGCTGCTCCGTGAGCCTCCAGTTCGGCCGGGCGCTCCAGTCCATCATGGAGACCGTCCGCCCCCACCTGATCATCATCGAGACGACCGGGGTGGCCGACCCGATCCGGCTCGCGGACGAGGTCCTCCAGGCGGGCTTCCGGCTCGACGCGATCATCACGCTCGTGGACGCCGCCAACATTCTCTTCCAGCTCCGCGAGACCTCGGTGGCCGGCCGGCAGGTGGAGGCCGCGGACTTCATCGTGCTGAACAAGACCGACCTCGTGCCGGAGCGGGAACGCTCGAAGATCGAGAAGCGGCTCCGGCGCCGCAACGGGCGGGCGCTCATCGTGTCCGCAACCTACGGCGCGGTGCCCCACGAGATCCTCTTCGGCACCAGCGTGGCGGCGCACCGCGAGCGGCTGCGCGCCATCGCGGACGCGCGGGACCGCGTCGCCGACGCGCCGCCCTCGCACCACCTGGCCGACGACGGCATCTCCGCCGTCGCCTACGAGCTGCGCCGGCCTGTCGACCGCGAGCGCTTCGAGCGCTTCCTTCGGCGGCTCCCCCGCACGGTCTACCGCGCCAAGGGGGTCGTGCGCTTCGACGAGACGTCGCCCTTCGCGTCCCTCTTCAACTTCACCTGCGGGCGGTACGACTTCGACTGGTACCGCATCCCCGACGGGGCGACGCCCCCGAGCCAGGGGGTCTTCATCGGAAAAGACATCGAGAAGATCCGCGACGAGATTCTGGAGGGACTCAGCCGATGCGAGCAGGTCGCCGCGGGCTGACGCTAGGCGCCGCTCTGCTGCTCCTGCCGACCCTGCTGGCCGTGGCCCTCGAGATGTCGAAGGCGCCCGCCACCACGCTCCCGGAGCGCCCAGGGGGCGAGATCTCGGCCGTCGCGTTCAACGCCCTGGCCTTCCACCCGAAGGGCCAGCCGTTCCTCGTGTCGGCGAGCGACGTCGCCTGGCGTCCCGACGGGGGCGCGCTGGCGATCGCCTCGGGTGTACTCGTCCGGATGTTCGACGTCAAGTAGTCGGTGCCGTCCGCCGCCTCGACGGTCACACCGTTCGTCGACGATTCGGCGGGCGATCCCCCCGTCCGCGGATTCCTCCACCGGAGCGCCAATCCTTCGGGCGACGCCCTGGTCCTCGCGCATGGGGCGGGCTCGAACGCCGATTCGCCGATCCTCGTCGCCGTCGCCAATGCGTTCGCCGCGACGGGCATCCACGTCCTCAGGTGCGACCTCCCCTACCGGCAGGCGCGGCACACCGGCCCGCCGCCTCCCGGGAGCGCCCAGCGCGACCGCGCCGGGCTCGGGCACGCGGCGCTCGTCATGCGGCCGCTCGGGGCGGGGCGCCTCTTCCTCGGCGGCCACTCCTACGGCGGACGCCAGGCGAGCATCCTCGCGGCCGAGGACCCGGCGATCGCGGCCGCGCTGCTCCTGCTCGCGTACCCCTTGCATCCCCCGCGGCGTGCCGGCGAGCTGCGGACGGCCCACTTCCCCCGACTGCGGACGCCGGCGCTCTTCGTCCACGGGTCGCGCGATCCGTTCGGGTCGCTCGAGGAGCTGCGCTCGGCGCTCGCCCTGATCCCGGCGCCGACGGCGCTCCGCGCCGTGGAGGGCGCCGCGCACGACCTCATGTCCCGCCGCGCGAGGTCGGGCGCCGACGTGGCCCTGGAGACAGTGTCGGCGTTTCTCGAGCTGGTCGGCGCCTGAGCGCCGGGGTGGGGGTGGTGCGCCCTAGAGGATTCGAACCTCTGGCCTTCGGATTCGTAGTCCGACGCTCTGTCCACCTGAGCTAAGGGCGCAACGGGGATTTACGATACACCACCCGCCGCCCCGAGGCGAGCGGGCCGGTTGCGGGCGATCCTGCGGCCGCGGGTCCACGACGAGACGCTGCCGGATTTGGACGCCCTCACCTTGCCGAACCTGCCGGCCGCGAGCTAGACTCAGCCGAGAGGGTCCGGGGCTTCCGAATCACGACGGCGGCGACGGAGGGTCGGAGATGATTCGTCGCGGGCTCATCGTGTGGGTGGTGACGCTCCTGTTGACCGGGCTCTTCGCACCGCGACAGGCGGGCGCGAAGCCGCTCGTGTACGTGACGCTCAGCAGCACCAACATCATGTCTAACTCGCTGAGCGCCGTCGCCGTCATCGACGCGGCCACCCACGCGGTGGTCGCCACCCTCCCGATGACGTGGTCCGTCACCGGTGTGGCGGTCCACCCGGCCGGTATCGCGGCATACGCCACGATAAACAGGGGAGAGGTCACCTATCAGATTGGCGGTCCGATCCTGGTCATCGACAGCGAGACGCTCGCGGTCACCGACATCGTCGCCGTCGGGATGCTGCCCGGGAGCATCGTCGTTCATCCCACCGGCACGCGCGTCTATACCGCGGACTACGGGGACGCGCCCACCCCGGGGCGGCTGTCCGTCGTCGACACGGCCTCGAACATGCTGGTCGCCTACACGTACCTCGGCCAGGCCGCCGCGACGGTGACTACACACCCCGCGGGAGCGCTCGTCTACGTCACGGACCCGTTGAGCTCGCTCCTGTACGTCATCGACACCAAGACCAACGCTATCGTCACGACCGTGCCTCTCCCGTGGGTCCCGTGGGGACCGGGTGGTATGCGTGTGCATCCGTCGGGGACACCGCTCTATCTCGGGGCGTGGAACGAAGCGATGGCGCTCGACACGACGACGTACAGCATCATCGGGAGCCTGCCGGTTGGAGCCTACTACCTCGCCGTCAACCCGGCCGGCACGCGGCTCTACACGACGGCCGTGGTCGGAAACCTCCTCACGGTCATCGACACGGCCACGTTCTCGGTCCTCGCGGTCGTGGACATCGGTCGGCAGGCCGGCTGGGTCGCTGTGCACCCGGCCGGCACGGAGATCTATGTCGCCAATGGGGAGACGATGACGGTCACCGTCGTCGACGCCGGAACCCTAGCAGTGGCGGCGGTCGTCCCTGTCATGACGAATCCGATGCAGATCGCGGTGAGCCCGATCAGTTGCACCGCCTCGACGGGCGTACGGGTCAGCGGGAAGATCGAGGTGTCCGGCGGCACGGCGAGCGGCGTCGCGCTCGTCCTGCGCGGTCCCGGCGGATGCAGCGACGTCGCGAAGACAGACGCGAGGGGCCGGTGGGGACTCCGGCTGCCCGATGGCGACTATTCGGTCACGCCGCTGGCGATCGGCTGCGCGTTCACGCCGGCGACCGTCGGCTTCTCCGTTTCAGGGAGCGACGCGCGCCTCGCCAGCTTCGCAGGCACCTGCTCGTAGCCCAATCCCACACTCGAAGCGTCGGGGGGAATCGCCGTGAAGACATGGCTCGGTCCACTCCTGGTGGTCCTCGGCATCGTCCTGGCGAGCATCGGGCTCTACAACTGGGGAGCGCTCATGGCGGCGCCGCTCGAGGGCCAGCAAGCCCATCTGGCGGCGGCGATGTTCCCGCTGGTCATCGGTCTCTGGCTCCTCATCGCGGGGGCGTACGCGCTGACTCATTGACGAGGAGCCACCGGGGCGCGCCCCAGATGGACGGAGCGCCGAACGTCAGCGAGACGTCGCCCGACGCTCTGTCCATCTGGCTCCTGGCGCGTGGCGGAGAGGCAGGGATTCGAACCCTGGACAGAGCTTTTGGCCCTGTAACCGCTTAGCAGGCGGCTGCCTTCGGCCGACTCGGCCACCTCTCCAAGCGAAAAGCGTGAGTAGTATACACCGGGGGAACGGAGGTATCCTCGACTCACACCCTGGATGCCGGGGAGGGACGACGATGGCGCACTCGGTTCGTTCACGACGGGCGGCGGGTCGGGCCCTGGTCCCCTTCGACGAGACGATCGGCAACCTCCTCCTCCGGTACGCTCGGCTGGTCGTCGCGCGCGGCTACATCCACAACTCGCTGGGCAACATCGCGATCCGCGCGCCCCACCCGGCGTTTCCCGACGGCGTCGTCTACGCCAAGCACGCCGAGGTCTCGCTCGAGGAGATGACCCTCGACAACGTGGTGATCACCGACATCCCCGAGGGGAGGCTGCTCCACGGGACCGTGCCGACGAGCGTCGGCCACCAGCTCAACCGCGAGATCCTGCGCCTGCGCCCGGACATCAACGCCGTCATCCACGCCCACCACGACGAGACGATCGCCTTCTTCGCCTCCGGGGCGTTCAAGGAGATCAAGGTCCTCTCCCTCGAGTTCCCGTACGTCATGGCCAAGCCCCCGCACCTGGTCCCCTCCCACATCGACGTCGAGCGGGACGTCGGCCCGATCAAGGAGTTCATCCAGCACACGAACTCCGTCCTCATGGAGAACCACGGGGTGACGACGCTCGGCCGCACGCTCTCGGAAGCCTACCACCGGCTGAACACCCTGACCTCCGAGGTGCGCCGCAACATCCTGGCCGAGCGGCTCGCCGCCCTCAAGGGCAGCGAGGTCCACTACCTCTCCCAGCAGGCGGTCGACTGGATGTACCAGCACGCGGACCAGGTCATCTACCCGAGCCGCGGCACGAAGGACCGCCGGTAGCGTCGCCGGCCGCTCAGACCTGCAGCCGGGGATCGAGGGCGTCTCGGATCCCGTCCCCGAGCAGGTTGAAGCCGAGCACGGTCAGGAAGATCGCCAGCCCCGGGAAGGCGCCGAGCCAGGGCGCCTGCTCGAGGTAGCCCCGCCCCATCGAGAGCATGATCCCCCACGAGGGCGTCGGCGGCTGCGTGCCGAGGCCGAGGAACGAGAGCGCCGCCTCGGTGAGGATTGCGAACGAGATCGAGAAGGACGACTGGACCAGGAGCGGCGCCAGGCAGTTCGGCAGGACGTGGAGGGTCATCACTCGCGCGTCCGACGCGCCGAGGGCCCGGGCCGCGCTCACGTAGTCGTTCTCCTTGACCGCGAGCACCTGGGCGCGCAGGAGGCGCGTGAAGTGCGGGACGAACACGATCCCGATCGCGAAGAGCGCGTGGATCAGCTTCGGCCCGAGGATGGCGGTGATCCCGAGGGCCAGGACGAGCGTCGGGAACGAGAGGATCACCTCGAGCGCCCGCATGATCACGTCGTCGACCCGCCCGCCCAGGAAGCCCGCGGCGAGCCCGAGCGGTAGCCCCACCGTCAGCGCCACCGCGACGGTGAAGAGCCCCGCCTGGAGCGAGATCCGGCTCCCGTGGATCACGCGGCTCAGGATGTCCCGGCCGATGTCGTCGGTGCCGAAGGGGTGCGTCCACGAGGGCGGGGCCAGCACGTTCGCGAAGTCGGTGGCGACCGGGTCGTAGGGGGCCAGGAGCGGCGCCAGGACGGTGAGGAGCAGAAACGCGCCGACGAGCCCGGCGCCGACGAGCCCGATGTGGCTCCGCCGGAACTGGCCGAGCGCGATCGCGAGCAGGCTGGACGACGCCATCTCAGTGCAGGCGGATGCGCGGATCGAGGTAGGAGTAGAGGAGGTCCACCAGGAGGTTCGAGAGGACGTAGCCCACCGCGAGGAAGAGGATCACCCCCTGGACCACGAAGAAGTCGCGGCTGAAGATCGAGTCGATCATGAGCCGCCCGACGCCGGGGAGCGCGAACAGGGTCTCGGTGATGATCGTGTTGCCAAGGAGCCCGCCGATCTGGAGGCCGACCACCGTGACGACGGGGATCAAGGCGTTCTTGAGCGCGTGCTTGCCGACCACCTGCCGCCGGCTGAGCCCCTTCGCCTCCGCGGTGCGGACGTAGTCCTGGCGGAGGACCTCGAGCATCCCGGAGCGGAGCTGCCGGGCGACGAGCGCCGCGAGCGCGGTCCCCAGCGTGACGGCCGGCAGGATCAGCGAGCGCGCGTTATCGCCGAGGCTCGCCAGAAGCGGCACCCAGCCGGAGGGCGGCAGCCAGCGGAGGACGAGCGCGAAGACGTAGATCAGGATGATCCCGAGCCAGAAGTTCGGCAGCGAGAAGCCGACGAGGGCGAAGAGGGTGCTCGCGAGGTCGACGCCCGAGTTGCGCCTGATCGCGGACACGATCCCCATCGGGACCGCGATGGCGAGGGAGACGAGGAGGGCCGCGACCATCAGCTCGAGCGTCACGGGGAGCCGCTGGAGGATCGCCTCGGTGACCGGCTGGTTGGTCCGGAGCGAGCGGCCGAGGTCGCCCCGGAGCGCCTTGCCCAGCCACTCGCCGTACTGGACGAGCCACGAGCGGTCGAAGCCGAGCCGCGCCCGGAAGCGCGCGAGCGTCTCGGCGTCGGCCTCCTCACCGAGGAACAGGACGGCGGGGTCGCCGGGCAGTGTGTGGACGAGGGAAAAGACCACCAGGCTCACGAAAAACAGGAGCGGGATCGTCGCGAGCAGGCGGCGCCCGACGAGCTTCAGCATCCCCGACCGTCAGCGCTTGTCGAGCCAGACCCCCTTCAGCCGGATCATCCCATCGGAGATGTGCTCGAACCCCTTCACGTGCTCGGCCCACACCTTGACCTCGGCGTCGTGATGGAGCCAGACGTAGGGCGTGTCCCCGGCGGCGAGCCGCGTCACCTCCGTGTAGAGGGCCTGGCGCTTGGCCTGGTCGGCTTCCGCCCGCGCCTGGTCGAGGAGCTCGTCCATCCGGGGACTCACGTACCGGACGCGGTTGAGCCCGCCCTTCGAGTGGAGGAACACGTGGGCGTTGCCGTCGGGGTCCGGCCGCCCCGACCAGCCGATCCGGAGCGCGACGAAGTTGTGGCTGTTCAGGTCGGCCAGGAGCTTGCCGAACTCGAGCAGCTCGATCTTCATGTCGACGCCGATCTCCTTGAGCTGCGCCTGGATGATCTGGAGCTCCTGGATCTGGGTCGGCTGGTTCCACCCCTTGACCGTGAAGCTGAACCCGTTCGGCATCCCACCCTCGGCGAGCTTCGCCCTGGCCTTCCCGAGGTCGCGCTTCCAGTCCGTGAAGTCGCGGTCCTGGGCCCACATGCTCGGCGGGAACGGGCTCCAGGCGGGCGCGCCCTGGTTGTAATAGACGACGCGCTGGATCACGGTCCGGTCGACGGCGTACCAGATCGCCTGGCGGAGCGCCTTCTGCGAGAAGGGCGCCGTCTGGTTGTTCAGGTGGACCCCCTGCCACCAGAGGCTCGGGATCTCGGAGACCTTGAGCCCCCGCTCGGCCTTCGCCGCCGAGACGTCTTTCGGGTGGATCTGGTGCATGAAGTCGACCTGCCCCGTGCGCATCGCGGTGAAGCGCACGGAGGAGTCGGGGATCGGCCGGTAGATCACCTCGTCGAGGTACGGCCGGCCCTGCTCCCAGTAGCCGTCGAAGCGCCGGATGGTCAGGTGGTCGTCCTTCACCCACTCGACGAACCGGAACGGCCCCGTGCCCACCGGGTTCCGCGCGAAGTCGTCCTTGTACTTCTCGACGGCGGCCCGCGAGACCATCATCCCCGCCCGGTCGGTGAGCACCGAGAGGAACGGTGTGAAGGGCGCGGTCAGCGTGACCTCGACCGTGTGTGCGTCCACGACCCTCACGTCCTTGACGGGCGCGATCTCGCTCCGCCGCGGCGAGGCGAGCGCGGGATCGCGCATCCGGTCGAAGTTCCACTTGACGATCTCGGCGTTGAAGTCGCTCCCGTCGTGGAACCTGACACCCCGCCGCAGCTTGAAGACGTAGGTCAGCCCCCCGTTCTTGATCTCCCACGACTGGGCGAGCTGCGGGACGAGGCCGAACTTCGTATCGATGTCGACGAGCTTGCCGTAGATGTTGTTGTAGACCTGGCGATCGACGGCGGCCGTCGACCGGTGGGGGTCCATCGTGGTGTTGTCGGCGTCCATGCCGATCCGCATGGTGCCGCCGCGCGTCTGCGCCTGGGCGGGGGCGCCCGGGAACGCGAGGGCGACGAGGGCGAACACGAGGCCGAGAGCGCGCCAGGTCAGCATCGTCGACTCTCCTTCGGGTTGGTGGTTCAGTACTTGACCCGGCCGAAGAGCTTGACCCCCTCCGGCCCGTACTCCCGCTCGACCTGCCGGCTGTGCTCGACGACCAGGTCGTAGATCCGCCTGAGCTCGACGACCGGCTCGGGATGATCGTCCACCCGGAGATTGTGGTACATCCGCGGCGCGGGGCTCGCGACGAGCAGCGCCGCCGACTGCTTGCCGCGCTTGTCCCCGCCCGCCGCCTGTCCCGCCTCGAGCCCGCGGAGCAGCCGCTCCGCGAGCGGCTGCGTTCCCTCGCTGCGGAACAGCTCGTCGCCCATCGCCTCGATCACCTGGGGCCCCACCAGCATGTTGCCGGCGACCGTGAAGTCCGCCCCCGCCTGCTGACCGCACCACGGGACGCAGTCCGCCCCGGTGTGGGTGAACTGGTGCTCCGCGTCCAGCCCGTGCACCTGCCGGATCTCCCGCTCGGCGTCGCCCTCGAGGAGGGCCCGGAGCGCTACGTCGATCGGCACGCGCTCGGCGAGCAGCGCGATCCCGCGCCGGCCCAGCTCCGTGTTGACGCGAGCCTGGGTCGCGATCGCGCCCCGCAGCGACACCCACGGCACCAGGCTCCCGACGTTCGGGCGCGCGGTGGAGACGGCGACCCCGAACTCGGCCGCCCGCCGGTCGCGCGCCACGACGGAGAAGGTGTGGAGGTCGATCACAGGGCCGTCCGCCGGCTGGTGTCGCGGTACTGGCACCACTCGCACATCGGCGCGCCGCCCGGCGGCGACGGCTGCTCGAGCACCCACAGCACCTCGGCGAGAAATCCGAAGAACGCCTGCTCGTCGCGGGCGACCTCGATCCAGTGGAGGTTGCCGCCCAGCCCCGCGCGGCCCGCGCCGCCGGCCTCGAACGCCGCGGGCTCGAAGACGAGGAGGCCGAGCCGCGTGACCGGGCTCAGCGCGAGCTTGCCCGGCGCCGGGTCCTCGAGCGCGTGCGCGTAGGCCTGGAGCTGGAGCGCGTAGAGCGGGATGTGCTCGGCGTTCCGCTCGGACGTCTTGAAATCGACGACCCCGTACGTGCCGTCGTCGAACCGCACCACCGTGTCGAGCCTCCCGCGGATCAGGCAGGTGGCCATCGTGTCGGGGAGCTGGACCGTGAAGGGCCGTGACTCGACCGGCCGCTCCACGAACTCGACGAGGCCCTTCGGCATGTCGGGCGAGATCGTCTCGGTCCGCTGCTGCTGGAAGGCGGTCTTCATCTGCGCGTCGATCACGGTGAAGATCTTCGGCATCACCGCGCGGGGGCGCGGGAAGCCGCTCACGATCTTCAGGTAGAAGCAGCGCCGGCACTCCCGCCACAGGAAGGCGAAGTCGGAGGGGCGCAGCTTCCAGCAGCGGTCGCTCACGAGCGCCTCAGGGCAACAGCACCGTGAGCAGCCGGTCGATCGACCGCTCGAGGCACCGCTTGATCTCGTCGCGGCAGGCGCGGAACGCGTCCTCGCCCTGGCCCGCCGGGTCGCCGATGTCTCCGCTCTCGCCCGCCAGCTCCCGCAGCGTGTAGACGGGCCGGCCCCGGGCCTCCTCGAAGGCCCCGAGCATCAGCTTCTGCTGGGTGGTCATGGCGAGGATGAGGTCCGCCTCCACGATGAGCTCGCGGTGCTGCTTGAGATCGATCGAGGTCGACGCGGCCTCGCCCAGCTCGATGCCCTCCTCCCGGAGCGCCAGGCGCGCGTCCAGGGACGCGAGCATGCCGTCGCGCGCGTAGCTCGCGATCCCGCCCGAGCGGATCCGGACGCGCCCGTCCACGCGGCGCTCGGCGAGCATCTTCTCGAGGAGCGCCTGGGCCATCACGCTCCGCGCCGTGTTCGCGTGGCAGACGACCAGGACCGTCTTCACGGCTCCTCCCACGGCGACTGCCAGGCGCGGCGCCCGGGGGCCAGGTCCTTCCACTCGCCGGCGGGCCGCCCGTCGAGGGTCGTCCCGAAGGCCGTGCCCGGCGGCGACTTCAAGTTCGCGCCGAGCGTCTCGGGGAAGATCCGCGCCAGCTCCTCCGGGTCCCACCGGCCGTCGGCACGGATCGCGCGGACCGCCTGGGGCTGCGCCAGCAGCGCGTAGCCGTACCCGTACGAGTGGAACACCTGGCCGTTCACGCCCGCGGCGGCGTCGCTCGCCAGGTAGACGACCAGGGGCGCCACGTTGTCGGGATCCCGCTCCGTCCCGGCCGCCAGCTCGCTCGGCCACTTGCCCGTCCGCTCGAAGACCTCGCGGCCCCGCGGCGTCGAGTCGATCATACGCGTGGCGCCGCTCGGCATGATCGCGTTCGTCGTCACTCCGTACTTGGCGAGCGCGTTCGCGGTCGACCAGGTCAACCCGAGGATCCCCGCCTTGGCGGCGGCGTAGTTCGGCTGGCCGGGAGCGCCGAGGGCGGACACCGAGGACATGTTGATGATTCTCCCGCCCGCCTGCTGGCGCATCGCGATCGAGGCCGCCCGGGTGCAGTTGAAGGTGCCGTTGAGGTGGACCGCGATCACCGCGTCCCACTCGGCCTCGGCCATGTTGAAGATCATACGGTCGCGCAGGATGCCCGCCACGTTCACGAGGATGTCGACCCGACCCCAGGCGCCCACGACCTGCTCGACCATCGCGGTCGCCTGGGCGAAGTCTGCCACCGAGCCATAGTTCGCGGCGGCGATGCCGCCCGCCCGGACGATCTCGTTCACGACCCGCGCCGCGGGCCCCGCCGCGGCGCCCTCACCGCTCAGGCTCGCCCCGAGGTCGTTGACGACCACGCGGGCGCCCGCCCTGGCCAGCGCGATCGCGATTCCGCGGCCGATGCCCCGGCCCGCTCCCGTCACCAGCGCCGTCTTGCCCGCGAGCATGGCCATCCCGGCTCCTCTCGCTACGCGATTCCCCCGTGCCCGGGGAAGTCAGAAGTCACTCGGGCAGTGGCCGGTAGTACGGGTTCCCCGACGCCGCCCACGCCTGGAACATCTCGCGGAACTTCGGGCCCATCGGATCGATCCCGCGCATCGGCATCGTGCCGCGCCGGATCGTGAAGTCGTGCGGGGCGAGCTCTCCGGCTCTGACGAAGTGACGCTCGGCCGCCTCCGCGCGGCCGCGCTCGACGAGCCATCGCCCGAGGCCGAACTCGGCCCGCGCCTGCTGGCCCGCGGGGCTCGGCAGCGGCACGAGCGCGCGCACCCGCGCCTCGTCGAGCGGCGCCGCCTCGCCGCGGACCCAGGCGCGAAGGGCGGCAAGGTGTTTCGCCGACTCGAGGCCGGTGAGGTGCTTGAAGGTGTCCGTGCCGAACGCGACGTCGTTCGGCCGCGCGATCCGGCCCCGCGCGTCGATCCAGAGAATCGTCGGGACGTTGACCAGGTTGTAGAGGTCCGCCAGGAGGTGCCCACGTCGATCAGCGACGGGTGGGTCGGTCGCGCCGCCTCGATCCAGGGGCGCGCGTCGTCCGCGCTCCTGTCGAGCGCAACCGTGATGACGACGAACCCGAACCCCTTCAACTCCTCGTAGACCGCCTGCCAGACCGGCAGGTCGAGGCGGCACCCTCACCAGGACGCGTAGGCGACGAGCAGGACCTTCTTCCCCCGTTGCTCCGCGAGCGTGTGGAGCCGCCCAGCGAGGTCGGGCAGCGTGAAGTCGGGCGCCTCAAGCGAGCCGAGGGCGCGGGCGCGCTCCCGGGCCGCGACGCCGAGGTACGCCGCGCGCTCGTCGAGGTCGAGGGCGAGGGGACGGTCGAGCCGCTCCGCCAGCTCTGCGAGATCGATCGCGCCCTGGGCGCCGACGTCTCGGCCGAGCGCGGCGCGCAGGGCCGCGGGGGAGAGCTCGACCGAGCCGGCGACGATCCGGGCGGCCACCTCGACCGGGCGGCCGACGTCGATGAGCGTGAACCGCTGCTCCATCAGGCCCCGAGGATACATCACTGTATCGAGTGCCGCGAGGCCGCCTTCCGCCGTGAGTGGCGTGCTGTGGGTGCGGTTTGGCGCCGTTGTATCGAGTGCCGCGAGGTCGCCTTCCGCCGTGAGTGGCGTGCTGTGGGTGCGGCGTGGCGCCGTTGTATCGAGTGCCGCGAGGCCGCCTTCCGCCGTGAGTGGCGTGCTGTGGGTGCGGCGTGGCGCCGTGCTCACTGCCAGGCCCAGACCGGCTGCTCGAAGTGATCGACCCGTGTCGGACGGCCGCGCATGACCACCTCGCGCATCTGGTAGAGGACCGCCGCGGTCGGCGCGTGGATGAGTCTCGACAGGATGGGGATCTGGATCACGGGCCGGGGGCTCTCGGGGATCGTGACCAGCCGCGGCACCTCGGGCTTGTCGAGCTCCGCCAGCGGCACTCGGTAGACCTTCGCCACCTCGGACGGGTTCGGCGCCAGCTCCACGCCCGCCCCGCCCCACATGACGACGGGCGTGATGATGAAGCCCGAGCGCGTCCCATAGTCGTCGAGGACTCCGAGCACCGATCCCTGGCCGAGCGCGAGCCCGACCTCTTCTCCGAGCTCGCGGAGGGCCGCCCGCTCGGGGCTCTCGCCCGCATCGATCCGGCCGCCGGGCAGCGCCCACTGGCTGGCGTGGGCGCGGAGCGTTTCCGCTCGCCGGGTCAGGAGGAAGCAGGCCCGGCCGGCGTCGTCGTCGAGCAGCACGACCGCCACCGCCGCGAGCCGGCGCCCGTCGGGCGGGATGGACCGGCGCTCGAACCTCTCGAGATGCGCGCGCGCCCGCTCTCGCAGCGCGCCGTCGAATCGATCCACCCGGAGGCTCGACCTACGAGCTCGCGATGACCCAGGCGCTCGTCACGAGGCCGACGGCCCAGAGGATCCACGGCAGCCAGAGGTCGATCCTGACATAGGCCGCGATCAGGAGGACCGCGCCCACCAGGATCTGCAGGATCCACTCCGGGAGACCGAGCATCCGCCCGACCGGCGCGACGGTTCCCGTCAAGACGGCGAAGACGAAGCCCAGCAAGACAACCGCGATGAAAATAGCGGGGACGGTCAGGACGAGGAAACTCAAGAGCACGAAGAGCGCGTCCTCGCGGTCGAGGCTGGGCCTTATCGCGTCACGGATCCCGGGCCGGCTGATGAGCCAGTTGATCGTTTCTTCGGCGTGCGACATCAGTCCGAAGTACGACGCGAGGTAGACCACCCCCGCCGCCAGCAGGATCCAGTGGGTCCATCGCCATCCGGAGAAGATGTACATGCGCCTCGTCCCGGGCCCGGTCAGGGTGCGAACCTGAAGGCGACTCTAGGAACGCTCGCGCGCCCTGTCAAGCGGGGAGTATCCTGGGGTCCGACCTTTATCGGGAGGAGGATGACGATGAAGACGCTCCTCGCGTGTCTCTGCGCCCTTGCGCTGCTGCTCTCCACGGTCGCCGCGGTCCCCGCGCAGCAGGCCCAACCCCCGGCGCCTCCCCAGGGCGGAGGCATGGGCGGGATGATGGGCGGCCAGGGCATGGGGGGCATGTGCGGCGGAATGGGCGGCGGGATGATGGGCGGCCAGGGCATGGGCGGGATGATGGGCGGCGGCATGCCCATGATGGGCATGATGGGCGGCGGTCAGATGGACCCGAAGATGATGGGCCAGATGCTACAGCTCCGCGGCGACATGCTGAAGGCCATGGGCGATGTCCTCATCAAGCACGGGAAGATGATGGAGGGCCGCTGACCGGCTGCATCTCCGGTCATCCGGCAAGCGCTTGGTGGCGGAGGGCGAGGGATTCGAACCCCCAAGGGCCTCGCGGCCCGGTGGATTTCAAGTCCACTGCCTTACCAGTTGAGGCTAGCCCTCCGGGTCACTGACGACCGGCACTTACGATACACCAGCGA
Organism: Candidatus Rokuibacteriota bacterium; assembly: GCA_016209635.1. Lineage (GTDB taxonomy): Bacteria > Methylomirabilota > Methylomirabilia > Rokubacteriales > CSP1-6 > JACQWC01. The sequence goes on from JACQWC010000238.1 coordinate 14,530, forward strand.
AGGGCGCCGACGCGGGCTCCCGCTCCCACTTCCGGTTTTCTTCCGGTCCGGCGGGCGTCACCAGGCGCTCGACGGCCGCGTGCAGGTGATCCGCGCCGAGATGGGCATACCGGGCGACCATGCTCAGCGTCTTCCAGCCGCCGAGCACCTGGACGGTGCGGAGATCCACCCCAGCCATGACCAGCCGTGAGGCGAAGGTGTGGCGGGTGCCGTGCCACGTGAAGCCGTCGAGTCGGCTGGCATCCTTGCTGGCGTCCCTGAGCGCTTCCTGGGCCCGCTGGACCGCCCGCTCAATCGCCCTGGCGACGGTGCGGTAGGCGGCGCGGAAGACCAGCTCCTCGGCATCGTCCGGCCGCTGGCGCCGGGCGGTGAGGTCGAAGAGCACTGATCGCACCGCGCTGTTCATCGGCACTTGCCGGCTGGTGCCGTTCTTCGATGTGCCCACGTTCATGACTCCCGCGAGCGCGTCCACGTCGCGCCAGCGAAGGCGCGCTTGTTCGCTCCACCGGAGCCCCGTATGGACGGCGACCGTGAAGAGCGGCCGGAAGTCCGGCGCGAGCGCGTCGCGTACGGCCTGCTCCTCCTCGGCGGTGAGGTAGGCGATGCGCCCGCCGGGCTCCTTGACCTTGGGGATGCCGCGCACGGCGTTGACCGCGACCAGTCCGAGGCGGATCGCGCGCTTGAACATGCCCGAGAGCAGGTCACGGTAGCGGTTGCGCGTCGCCGGCGCCACCGCGTGCTCGCCCCTCGAGAGGCTGTCCAGAAAGCGCTCAATGTCGGCCGTCGTGATCGCGTCGAGCTTCTTCCCGCCGAGCACCGGGAGCACCCGCGAGAGGCGGGAACCGTCCTTCATCCAGGAGCGGTGATTGACCTTCGCCCAGGCGATGAAGTCCTTGGCGTAGTCCGCGAACGTGGTTCGCACACGCTCCCGGGCACGCTCGGCGCGCTCGCGCTCGCGTGTGCCGCCGTTCGCTGGCCGGACACCAGCCTGCTTCCTCACGCGCCCGCGCCCGGCGCTCGTCATGCGCTCGGCCAGCCTCTTCCTTGAGGCGCCCGACCCGTTCCTTGTGCTCATGGCCGGCCCCGCACGTGTACCGGATCCCGTAGACGCCAGGCGCGTACCAGAACAGCCCGCGCGGGAGGCGGCGCCCCCGCTTGTCCTGATGACGGGAGCGGGCGCCTCCTATGCGCCCCGCTCGGCTCGCTTCCCCCTTCGTCGTCACCGCTGTCGGCTCACTCATTGCTCCCTCCGTCGGTTGACCTGTTCCAGCCTTCGCCCGTGCTTCTTCCCCTGCGGCCCCTTCCGTTCATCACGCAGGCGGTTTGACCACGCGATCGTACAGGCGCGTGAGCATCGCTGCGCGGACCTGTTCCGCGTCGCGTCTACGAACCAGCGCCGACATTGTGGGCATCGCTTGAGACGATCCCGACACGGATTCGCCAGGTACTCTTTCAGGTAGACGACGATCCGTCCCCCGGGGCTACTCGATTTCATCGAAATCCGCATCGGCTTGCGTACAAGCAGTTCCTCACGCGCCTACGCGCTGACACCGGTATCCCATTGGGTCTGTGCCTTCTTCCGCAGTTCCGAGCGTAGATCGGATAGCGATTTGACGTAGGCGAGGATCGCGTCGGCACGTTCTTGGGGGTAAGGCGCCGTCTCGACCCGGCCCTTCGCCGAGGCAACCGCGGGCCCAGCCATCTTCTCGACCGCCGCGCGGTCTGCGGCGTCGCGACGCTGAAGGGCGCGCGCCAACCATTCTTCACGGTACTTGATCACCAACTCGCCGTTCAGCTTTCGGCCGAAACCACCGCTCACCTGCGTTTGGTTGTGACACTCAAGACCCAGGACGGCGAGATTCGCGAACGTGTTATTGCTTGGGTCTTCATCGACGTGATGAACTTGCACCGCCTTGCCGCGCTCTCGGCACACGCAGCAAGTCGAGCTCGACGCAAACATCACGTCGGCGACGAGATCAGAAGGAATCGATACCCGAGGCTTGGTCACGTTGCCCTGCCAAGCAACCTAACCGTAGTTGGGCGCGCAATCTCAGGGCCTCCGAAAGAAGAGCTCAATCGACAACGGCCCGGAGGGACGGTCAGCGGGTGCAGCGCGCGCTCCCGCAGCGCCCGAACGAGCGGCCCCAGCCGCGGCCCGAGCGCCTGACCGTCACCCCGCCGGCGCCGAACGCGGGCGCGATCGGATCCTGGAATTCGGCCGCGCCAACCAGTGACGTGGTCTCACGCCGCCCCTGAGACGCTTTGGCGAGGGTCCTGGTCGTCGAGGATATCCCGCGCCCTCACGAACGCGCCTTCCTCATGGGGCCCCTTTGGCACAGCGGAACCCGATCCATGGGCTCGCGCGATCCGGCTCCCAGGGGACACGGTGTGTAGATCGCGGGAGGAACGGTGAGACGGGGAGCTGGAACGGCCCGCCTCGGACGACCTTTTCTCTACCGAGCGGAAGCCCCTGGGGATTGCGGCCGGGCGACACGCGCTGGAAATGGTCGTACCTGCCGAACCAGTCAGCCACCCATTCGTACACGTTGCCAGCCATGTCGTGCACGCCGTATGGACTCACGCCGGCGGGATAGGTGCCGACCGCCACGAGCTTGTCGGGGCCCGAGGCTCCCCAGTTGGTGCGGCTCGACTCGAACTGATTGCCCCACGGATAGTCCCGCTCGTCCGTCCCACGCGCCGCCTTCTCCCACTCGGCCTCGGTTGGCAAGCGCTTGCCGGCCCACTGGCAGTACGCCGCTGCCGCGGTCCAAGGCACCCCTACGACCGGATGATCGGACGCCATCAGCGTTGATCCGTGGATCTTCTTGTAAACATCTGCGGGGTCGTGTGGATTCCCGGGCTTGTTCCACTCGGGCTCCTTACAGGTGCCGGCGCGAACGCACTTCCGGTAGAGCTCGTTCGTCACCTCGAACTTGTCGACGTAATAGGCGTCGAGATACACGCGGTGCCGTAGGCGCTCGAAGGCCATCTCCGAGGTGTTGGTCCCCATCCAGAATTCCCCTGCGGGGACCAGCACCATCTCCGCGCCGTCCGCACTCCTGATCGCCGTCGCCGCTTCCCGCGACTGGACGGTCCCCGGTTGGCTGTCTGCCGCACTCGACCCGAGCGCAACCATGACACCGAGCACGATAGAGAGGACCCGAGGCTTCATCACCATCCTCCTTCCCATCAAACCGTCCGTCCCCGGAGCGCAACGGTCTCGGCGCTCAAGACTGATCAGCGGACGCCTGCCGGGGCCACCGGGGCGTCGATCGGGCGCCAATCACCTCCGGCGATGAAGCTCGACCAGAAGAACGGGTGGTTCCGGTCGGCGCTCCTCAGCATCTCGAGTTGCGCCTGACGAAGCGCCTCGGCGCGTCCCTCGCCGGCGAGGAGTCGCCGGTAGAACGCGATCATCAGGTCGCGGGTCGCCTCGTCGGCGACCTTCCAGAGGCTCAGCACCTGGCTCTCCGCGCCCGCGATCACGAGGGCGCGCCGCAGGCCGTACACGCCTTCGCCCGTCGTCGCCGCCCCGACGCCGGTCTCGCAGGCCGAGAGCACGACGAGCTTCGTGCCCCAGAGATCGAGGCCGGCGACCTCGAGCGCAGTCAAGATCCCGTCCTCGTCACCACTCTGCAGCCGATTCGCGCCAGCCAGGGCCAGCCCCGAGCGCAGCAGTGGGTTCTCCGCCCAGCCCGCCGGGGACGGCGAGACCTCCTCGGCGCCAACGCCGATGTCCCGGCTGCTCGCGCCCGAGCCCTCGGCTTGATCGGCGAGAAAGAATCCGTGAGTCGCCACGTGCACGATGCTCGGCCCCTGCACCCTCTTGAGCGCAGTCTCGGTGGCAGCAGAGCCCGTGAGGGCCGTCGCGCCCGGAAGGAGGCGGGCGAGTGCAGCCGCCTCCCCCGCCGTCCCGGGCAGTCTGCCGAAGCGGACGGCGCCCAGGTCCGAGGAACGTCGTGGCTCGCCGCCACTTCCCGCTGTGGTCGCCGACGCGACCACCGGCGCCATCGGGTCGTCGAAGTCGGGATCGGCTGCCACCAGTGGGGCCGTCCGGTGCGGCGTCCGGCTCTGGAGTCGGAGCAAGTCACGACCCGTGGTCAGGTATGCGAAGCGGAAGCGCTCGATGAGGTAGCGGCCCGTCTCGTCCACGAGGGCACCGAACGGGAGCAAGTTCAGGGCTCCATCCGGTGCTAAGAGGATGGTCCGGGACTTGCCGAGCAAGGGCCGCAAAGGTCGCATGAGCCGCTCATCGAGCGCCCGGGACAACTGCTTCACGTCCGCGCGATCAGGACGGCTGAGGGCTTCCCGTAAGCGCACCACCGCGCCATCGATCGCTTCCCGGCCGCCGAGGTCGACCCAGGCCGGCTGGCCCCGATCGCGGACTACGTATGCGACGTAGCGGGGAGCGTCCGAAGCCGTCCCGCCGGAGGTCGCGGCGCGCGGGTCGATCGCCCGGTAGGACACGATTTCGACGAGCGCCGTGTCCGGTGGAATCGCCTTTTGCACACCCTCGAGCGTCACTGGCCGGGCATGCTCGCGTAGTTCGGCACTCCGGGCGCTGAGCCGAGCCTCGAGCTGCTCCGTCTGGGCAGCGAGCGCCGCGACCCTGTGGCGCGTCGGGCCGGCCGTCGTCCCCTGGGCACTCTTCAAGACGAGCGTGGCCATCTCGCCACGCGACGAAGCCCACTGCTCGAACAGGGCCGCGTCCTCGGCTCTCAGGCGACGCCGCAGGACCGCGAGGCTATCGGCCATGGCGTCCAGGACGCGCCCCTTTCGCCGGAGCACCGTCGTCAGCGCGAGACGCAGGGCTGCGGAGTCGCCCCGCGCGAAGCCCGCGTGCAGTGAGATCGTCGCGTCTGTTGCCCCGGTCAACGTCCCGAGGTACGCGCGCTTCTGGTCCTCCGTGCCCATGTCGAGGACGAGGCGAATCAAACGCTCGTGGACGTCGTTGGCGCGAGCATGAAGCGTCACTGCGCGCGCCAGCTCTCCTCGCGCCCAGTACAGATGGGCAAGGTTGATGAGGGGCATGGTCACGCTCACATGCTCCGGCCCCTGCACCTTCTCCGAGATCGCCAGGGCCCGCCGATAGAGCGCCTCCGCCCGCCCGTCGTCCCCCTTCTCCTGGTACAGCAGCGCGAGGCTATTGAGACCCGCGGCGACGTACGGATGCTCCGGCCACAGCGACTTCTCCCAGATCGCCAGCGCCCGCTGCAGGAGCGGTTCCGCCCGCCCGTAGTCGCGCCTCGCCCGGTACAGGTTCGCGAGGTCGTTGAGGCTGGCGGCGACATCGCTGTGCTCCGGCCCTCGCACTTTCTCCCGGATCGCCAGCGCCCGCCGATAGAGCGTCTCCGCCCGCCCGTCGTCCCCCTTCAAGCCGTACAGGTGCGCGAGGTTGACGAGGCTAGCGGCGACGTTCGGATCCTCCGGGCCCTCCGCCTTCTCCGAGATCGCCAGGGACCGCTGCAGGAGCGGTTCCGCCCGCCCGTAGTCGCCCCACGCCTTGTACAGCAGCCCCAGGTCGTTGAGGGTGTTGGCGACGTTCGGATGCTCCGGGCCCAGCGTCTTCTCCCGGAACGCCAGCACCCGCTGCAGGAGCGGCTCCGCCCGGCCGTAGGCGCCCTTCGCCTCGTACAGGCGCGCGAGGTTGTAGAGGCTGGCGAAGACGTCCGGATGCTCCTGCCCCAGCGTCTTCTCCTTGATCGCCAGCGCCCGCTGCAGGAGTGCCTCCGCGCGCCGGTAATCGCCCTTCGACTGGTACAGCGCTGCGAGATTCTCGAGGCTGGCGGCGACGTCTGGATGCTCCGGGCCCAGCGCCTTCTCCCGGATCGCCAGCGCCCGCTGCAGGAGCGGTTCCGCCCGCCCGTAGTCGCCCTTCCCCCCGTACAGCTTCGCGAGGACGTCGACGCCGTTGGCGACAGTCGGATCCTCCGGCGCGAGCGCCTTCTCCAGAATCGCCACCGCCCGCTCGGCGAGCGGAATGGCCGTGTCGTACCGGCCCTGGCTCCACAGCTGGGAGATCTCATGAACCAGCCGTACGACTTCCTTCAGGTCTGACGGATCCGCGTCGGATGCGCGCTGCGCCGGCCCCGTCGCCGGTGACCACGCCAGCGCCGTGAACCCGATGACGAGCCCGATCCGCCAGAGATACCTCGCGCGCAGGTGGCTGATCATCGCTGCGTCCCCCGCGACCCTCTGGTCAGCTCCTGTGACCTCGGTGGACACCTGAAAACCGGCCAGTCGTGGACGGGGCAAAACCGGCCAGTGGGAGAGCCGCGGCGTCAGCTCCCAGGAGGGTTCGGAGGAGTTCCTCGACGCTCTCGGGGAGCAGGGAATCGATCCGGAGCTGCGTGTAGTACGTCTTGCTCCCCCAGCCGTGCTGGTACTCGGGGCGGTAGTTGACCAGCAGCAGGAAGCGCGCCGTCGGGAGACTTTCGACCAGGCCGTCGAGCAGCGCCTGAGTCTCGGTATCGATCCAGTGAAGGTCCTCGAACATTACGATGAGGGGCTGCACCTGGCTCTCCCGGAGGAGAAGGCGCTTGACGCCATCGAGCGTACGCTGGCGGCGTTGCGACGGCTCGAGGCGCTGCCACTCGGACTCCTCGACGGAGACATCCAGGAGCCCCAGCAGCGCCGGCAGGGCCGGCTCGAGCGCCCGATCGAGGGAGAGCAGCTTCCCGGTTACCTTCTCCCGGATCCTGCGGCCGTCATCCCGCGCCTCGATCTGAAAGTAGGCCCGGAGCAGGTCGATGACCGGGAGGTATGCGGAGGCCTTGCCGTAGGAGACGGCGCCGCTCTCCACGATGAGCCAGCCCTGGGTCCGATGCGAATGGGTGAACTCCCAGTAGAGCCGGGACTTGCCCACCCCGGGCTCGCCCACGACCGCCACCACCTGGCCGTGGCCTGTTCGGGCGCGCTCCAGGGCCTGGCGGAGTTGTTCGAGTTCGGTATCGCGCCCGACGAAGCGCGTGAGCCCCCGGGCTGCGGCGGCGTGCAGCCG
>JACQWC010000246.1 GCA_016209635.1 Candidatus Rokuibacteriota bacterium
CGTCCAGAAGGCGAAGGCCCCCAGGCCCACCAGGAGGACCGCGGGGACGAAGGAGCTCAGGATCCGGTCGAGCAGGAGGAGGACGCCCGGCTTGAGGGCCCGCGCCTCCCGGATGTGCCGTGCCACCTGCTCGAGGAAGCTGTCGGCACCGACGCGCGTGACCCGGACGAGCAGCGAGCCGTAGTGGTTCACGGAGCCGCCGATGACCTCCTGGCCGGGGACCTTCTCGCGCGGCAGCGGCTCCCCGGTGACCAGGCTCTCGTCGACCGCCGAGGCCCCGGCGTCGACGACGCCATCCACCGGGATCTGCTCGCCCGGGCGGACGCGCACGAGGTCGCCCGTTCCCACCCGGGCGATCGGCACCTCGAGCTCCTCGCCCTCCCGGACGACGCGCGCGGTCGCCGGCTGGAGCGCGAGCAGCTTCTTGACGGCCTGGGCGGCGCGGGTGCGGACCAGGAGCGAGGCGTAGCCGCCGAGGACGTGGTAGGCGGTGACGAAGACGGCCACACCGAAGAACTCGTAGCTCCGGAAGATCGGGTTGGCGAGGCCGATGGCCCCGCCGATGAGCCCGCCGAACGCGGAGATCTCCATCAGGACGTGCTGGTTCAGGATGCGGCGGCGGGCTGAGGCCCAAGCCATCTTGACGATGTAGAGACCCGGGCCGAATACCATCCCGAGCGCCAGCACCGCCATGAACCAGTGGGCCAGCGGATGGTGGCGGCCGACCCACATCAGCAACATCACCATGAACCCGATCCACGCCGCCGCGCCGGCGATGATCAGCCGGTCCCGCTCGTGGGCCAGCTCGGCCTCCTCCTCCTGGAAGGTCCGCACCTTGTTCGGGTCGCGGACGGTGTAGCCGAGGCTCCGGAGCGTGCCGGTCAGCTCGGTCGGCGTCACCTTCGCGGCGTCGTACGCGATCAGCGCCTCCTCGTGCGCGAGGCTCACGTTGACCTCGGCGACGCCCTCGCTCTGGCCAAGCCCCTTCCTGATGGTCTCGACGCAGAACGAGCACGCCATGCCGCCGATCTTGACCTGGAGCTTCTGGAGCGCCACCGCTACGACGTCTTCCTGCGCCTCGCGCCCGCCTGCGACTCGATGTGCGGGCAGACGGCGGCCTTGCCGGCCGGCGCGCGCTTCCACGCGGTCAGGCTCCGGCGGATCTGCCGTCGCATCTGGATGAGGTCCCGGAGCTTCTGGTCCAGCTCGCGGGCCTTGTCCCGGAGCAGACGGTGGACGTGCGCGCACGGCGGCCGCCCGCCCTGGCGGATCGCGATGATCTCCCGGATCTCCGCCAGCGTGAGCCCGAGCCCCGTCGCCTGCTTGACGAAGGTCAGCATCTCCAGAGCCCCTTGGCCATAGAGACGGTACCCGTTGGCGCCCCTCGTCGGCGGCGGCAGCACGCGCCTGGCCTCATAGAACCGGATCGCTTTGGCGGTCATGCCGAGGCGCCGCGCCAGTTCGCCGATCTTCAGCCCGCCTTCCATAGCGTCCTCCCTGCCGGCAAGCCTAAACCTTTCCCCTTAGGGGAAGGTCAAGCTTGATCTCGAAGTCCCGGGTTGCGCCGGTCGAGCCCCCGCGTTACTGTCAGGATGACATGCTGAACCGGATGCGGGTCCGGGCCGAATGATGCGAGTGGCGCTCCTCGTCGCGGTCGCCGTCGCGACACTGTGCTTCGGCGCCCTCGCGCAGGCCGCCATGCCTGCCGGTCCGGACTGCCCCGGCGGCCGGTGCGATGAACAGATCGGGTGCCGTCGGACCGTCCCTGCCCAGTCCCCGACCGGACCCACAGCGCTACACGCGGCGCTCCTCTCGACCGCCGACCTCGATCTGGTCCCGCCGTCCAGCGGAACCGTCGCGCCCGCCTTCGAGAGTGAGGCGCCGCCGGGTCGCTGGGCCGCCCCACTCGTCTCCCGCTCGCCGCCCACCGCCTAGCTCCGTCACGCCGTGGCGCAGCAGACACGATCGGACGCCGCTGACGTCCGTCCGCGGACTCCTGTCCGCGGGAACACCGAGAGACCGACGGAGGAGGGCTTCGATGGGGAGCTTCGTGACCAATGGCCCAGCGCTCGGCAGCGCCGTCCACTGTGCTTCGTGCGGGCAGGCGATCGGCGACCCCGGGGGAGCGCCGGAGCGTTTCGGCGAGCGCTTCTGCTGCGATGCCCATGCCGAAGAGTTCGTCGCCGACGTGCGCTCCGCGAGGATTCGAGAGGCGACCAGGGCCGTCGAGCCTTCGCACTGTGCGCTGCCGCCTTCGGGCCGGCGCACCTGGGGCGATGTGCTCAAGCGCGGCGCCTGCTGGGGCGCGCCGCTCCTGCTCTTGCTCGCCCTCCCGCTGCTCTGGAGCGGCAGCGCCGTGGCCGCCGCCGGCGGATCGCTGCTGAGCGTGCTCGCCGTGCTCGCCTGCCCGCTCGGGATGTACTTCATGATGCGCGCAATGGCCGGGAGCGGTCACGCTTCGGACCACCGCGCGGAGCCAGCCAAGGCGGAGGCGGCCAAGAAGGACGGGCCGACGTCCATCGGCGTCGCTCTGCTGGCGGTCGCGCTCGCAGCCGCCGCAGCCGTCACGCCCGCCGAGGCGCGCGAGCCCGCCCAGGGCGCGCCGGCGTTCGAGCACGTCCACGCCCTGGCGCTCGACGCCCGCGGGCGCGTCCTCTGGCTCGGCGCCCACACGGGGCTCTACCGGAGCGAAGACGGCGGGCGGAGCTGGACGAAGGTCGCGCTCCCCGTCGCGCACCATGAGCCGGACGTGATGGCGATCGCCATCCATCCCACCGAGCCCGACCTCGTCTACGTCGGCACGCACGAGGCCGGCGTCCTCCGGTCCACCGACGGTGGCCGGACGTGGCGCGCCGCCAACACCGGCCTCGGCGGGCTCGACGTCCACGGGCTCGCCATCGACCCCAACACGCCGATCAAGCTCCACGCCCTCGTCCGGGACAGGGGCGCCGGCGTCTACCGCACGCTCGACGGCGGCGCCAAGTGGGTGCGCGTCGACGATGGCCCGGCCGGCGAGACGAAGGTGCTGGCGTCGGTCAACATCGCGACGGGCATGGGCGGGATCTTCCTCTACGCCGGCACCGCGGAAGGGCTCCAGCGCAACCCCGACTGCTTCTGAGGCTGGAAGATGGTGGGCGGTCTGCCCACCAGCACCGTGAATGGCTTCGCGGTGGACACGACCAACCCGAGCGTGATGTACGTCGCGCTCCGCGAAGGCGTCTTCCGCACCGACGACGCCGGCCAGCGCTGGGAGCCGGTGACCGGCGGGCCCCGCAACGCGGCCGCCGTCGCCGTGCATCCGAAGCGACCGGCGGAGGTCTACGCGGCGACCTCGGAGGGAGCGGTCTGGGTCAGCACCAACGGAGGCGTGCGATGGGCACCGCGCCGCTGAGGCTCGCCGCCGCGCTCGTGGCGATGGCGCTCACCGTTGGCTCCGCGGCGGCCGACGAGGCGCGCCTGTTCGAGGCCATGGGCGTCCTCCGCGTGACCCCGCCCGCACCGGCTCCTGACGTCGCCTTCCGGGGGCTCGACGGCAACCCGGTGAGGCTCAGCGCCTTCCGGGGCCGTCCGGTGCTGCTGACCTTCTTCACCACGTGGTGACCGCAGTGCCGGCGGGAGGCTCCCGCCAAGGCGACGCTCTGGGAGGCCTTCAGAGACCGCGGCCTCGCGATGGTCGCCGTCTCCTTGCGCGAGCGGGCCGAGGTCGTGCGCGAGTTCGCCGAGGACTTCGGGTTCGGCTTCCCGGTGTGGGTCGATCCCGGCGGCGAGAGCCCGGCCCGCTTCGGCGTTCCCGGGCATCCGAGCACGCTCTTGATCGACTCGGGCGGGCGCATCGTCGGGCGGGTCATCGGGGAACGCGACTGGCGGCGGCCCGAGGCCAGGCGGCTCGTCGAGTGGTTGCTCGAGCAGCGAGGGCGCTGAGGCGATGCCGGCGATCCGCCGTCGCGCCCTGATCGCGAGCGCGGTGCTCGTGCCCTCGCTGGCCGTCCTCGCCCTGCTCGCCTACGGCTTCGGGCGGGAGCCGCGCTACATCGAGACCCCGATGCTCGGCCGTCCGGCGCCCCCGTTCACGCTGACGCTCTTCGACGGCCGGACGCTCCGCCTCGAGGATCTCCGCGGGCGCGTCGTCCTCCTGAACTTCTGGGCGTCGTGGTGCCCGCCGTGCCGCGCGGAGGCGCCGATGCTGGAAGCGATGTGGCGCGAGCTCAAGGACCAGGACGTCGTCTTCGTCGGCGTCAACACCCAGGACGAAGCGCCGCGGGCCCAGGCGTTTCTGGAGGAGTTCGGCATCACCTACCCGAACGGACGCGACCCCGGCGGCCGCACCGCCATCGACTACGGCGTGTGGGGCTTGCCTGAGGCGGTCATCGTCGGCCCTGCGGGCCGCATCACCTACAAGCACATCGGCACGGTGGGCCGCACGCTTCTGGCGGCGAAGATCGACGAGGCGCGTCGGGGGGTCGTGAGCGGAAGTCAGGGGCGGGGCGAGTATCAGTCCACCCGATGAACTGAGGATCTGGAATGAAACGAAATGACTCCAGGAAACGAGGACCATCGATGAAGCGTCGGGCATTTCTGTACGGGACCGCCGCGACCGCCGTCGCCGCAATCGCCGCCTGGCAGCTCTGGCCGACACGAAGCGGAACAGCGGCGCCGGTGACCACTGACGCGATCGGCGACCAGGTCCAGACGCTGCCCCGGGGCCAGCTCCCCGAGTTCGCGCGCACCCCGGAGATCGGGCGCCTCTATCGCTACGCGGTGGAGCACGGCGACGAGCTCGGGTACATGCCGTGCTTCTGCGGCTGTTACCGCTTCGGCCACAAGAGCAACCGCGACTGCTACATCAAGGCCTCCAAAGCCGACGGCAGCCTCACGTTCACCAGCCACGCAGCGACGTGAACGATCTGCCTCGACGTCACGCGGGACGTGATGACGATGCGGAGCCAGGGGAAGTCGCTCGTGGACGTGCGGCGCGCCATCGATGGCAAGTACCGGGGCACACCGACGCCCACACCGTACCCGAAGGGCTGACATGGAGCGGCTGGTCGTCGCCTGGTACGCCTGGCTGAGCAGCCTCACCCAGGGCGGCGCGGTCGCGCTCGGGGGCTGGGCCGACCGGATCGAGCTGCCGCCGCTGAGCGCGGTGGTCTTCGGGCTGATCGGCGCGGCGTCCCCCTGCCAGCTCACGACGAACCTGAGCGCGCTGGCGTACGCCGTGGCTCGCCCCGGAGGGACGCGACCGCTCGGCCTCGCGCTCGCCTACATCGCCGGGAAGGTGACCGTCTACTCGCTCGCTGGCGCCCTCGTGGTGCTCGCGGGCCATGGGCTCCAGGCCGCCTCGATCCCGGTCGTCCTCGTCGCCCGGCGGGCACTCGGTCCGCTCATGATCGTGGTGGGGCTCGGGCTGCTCGGCCTCTGGCGGCCGAGGTTCGGCGCCGGGCAGCGTCTGGCGCTCCGGCTCCGCGAGCGCCTGAGCGGCAGCGGTCCGCGCGGCGCCTACCTGCTCGGCGTCGCCTTCTCCTTCGCCGTCTGCCCGACGCTCTTCTGGCTCTTCTTCGGGCTCACGGTCCCCCTCGCGCTCCGGAGCCCGGGCGGCTGGTCGTTCCCGGGCCTGTTCGCCGTGGGCTCGTCGCTGCCGTTGCTGGTCCTGGTCGTCCTCGCGGCGCTCGGCGCGGGCGCCGCCGACACGCTGGCCGGCGGCATGGGGCGGATCGCGCGCCCGCTCCGCGTCGGGGCCGCGGTCGTCCTGCTCCTGGCCGGCCTCCACGACACGCTCGTCTACTGGGCGCTCTGAGATGGCGAGCCGCCGTCGGGTCGCCCTGGCCAGCATGGGTGTCGGTGTCGCCCTCGTCGTCAGCGCGACCGCGGCGTGGTGGGCGAGCCGAGCCGCGTCGCCGCCGTCCGAGGCCACGCTCGAGACGCTGGGGACGTACGGCGTCGTCCCGCCGTTCGCGCTGACCGAGCGCTCCGGCCGGCGGGTGACCCGCGACGACCTCCGCGGGCGCGTCTGGGTCGCCGACTTCATCTATACCGGGTGCACGGAGACCTGCCCCACCCAGAGCCTCCAGTTCGCGCAGCTCCAGCGCGAGTTCCAGGACGCCGCGGATCTCCGGCTCGTCTCCATCACCGTCGATCCCGTCCACGACACGCCGGAGGTCCTGCGCCGCTACGCCGAGCGCTACGAGGCGACCGACTGCTGGTGGTTCCTCACCGGCGACACGCGCGACATCTACTGCCTGGCGCAGCAGGGGTTCCGCCTGGGTGTCGTCGATCCCGCCGCGCCGGCCCCGCCGTCCTGCGGCCCGGCGCTCGGCGTCGGCCCGACGCGCGCCTGGGCGAGCCACGGCTCCAAGGGCCTCGTGATGCACAGCGCGCGGGCCGTCCTCGTGGACCGGATCGGACAGATCCGCGCCTACCACCTCGCCACCGACGAGGCGTCGATGGCCCGCCTGCCAGCCAACGTCCGCCGGCTCCTGGCTGCGCCGGCGCGCCGAGAGGGGTGAACGATATGACGATCGCCCGCGCCGTCCTTCCCGTCGTCCTGGCCGGTGCCGCGCTCGGCGTGGCGTCGCACGTCGCCGCTCAGCCGGAGGGCAACGCGACCCGCGGGGCCGCGCTGTTCGGCCAGTGTGTCGCCTGCCACGCGGTGGAGCCCGGCGTCCACCTCACGGGCCCGAGCCTGGCGCGCGTGTGGGGTCGCCGCGCCGGGACCGTCGAGGGATTCACCCGGTACTCCGAGCCGCTCAAGCGCGCCGCCCTCGTCTGGGACGCGGCGACGCTGGACCGCTGGCTCGAGGACCCCCAGGCCGTCATCCCGCGCAACCTCATGACGTACCCCGGGCTGAAGGACGCGCGGCAACGCGCCGACCTCGTCGCGTACCTCAAGGCGGCCGCCGCCGGCCAGGCTCCGCCCACCGCGCCCGGCGGCCGGATGATGGCGGCCCCGCCGCGTCCCGACCTCAAGACGCTCGGCCCGGAGCGCCGCGTGCGGGCGATCCGCCATTGCGGCGACGGCTACCACGTGACGACCGAGGACGGCCAGACGGTGCCGTTCTGGGAGTTCAACCTGCGCTTCAAGACCGACTCGAGCCCGCTGGGACCGTCCAGAGGCAGACCCGTGCTGGCATCGGCGGGCATGCAGGGCGACCGAGCGTCCGTCGTGTTCGCGTCGCCGGAGGAGATCAGCCGCATGGTGGAGGCGAAGTGCCCATGACCCGCTCGCGCCGTGACTTCCTCTTCGCGCTCGCCGGTCTCGGAGCCGGGGCGGTCGGTGTGGGGGCGCATCTGATCGGCCGGCGCGAGCTCGCCTCGGCTGGCGAGGGCGCGGTGCGCACGATCCACCTCGAGGCCCGCGAGGTGCCCTGGGAGCTCGCGCCCGGCCGGATCATCAAGGCCATGGCCTACAACGGCCAGGTCCCCGGGCCCGAGATCCGCGCGCGCGAGGGCGAACGCCTGCGCGTCGTCCTGAAGAACGCGCTGTCCGAGCCCACGACCGTCCACTGGCACGGGGTGGACGTGCCGAACGCGATGGACGGTGTGCCCGGCATCACGCAGCCGCCGGTCCAGCCGGGCGAGACGTTCGTGTACGAGTTCGACGCGCGCCCGGCCGGCACCCGCTGGTACCACACCCACTTCCAGGAGCACCACCAGCTCGATCTGGGCCTCGCCGCGCCGCTCGTCATCGAGCCGGCCGGCCCTGAGCCGATGACCTACGACCGCGAGGTGACGCTGGTCCTCGACGACTGGGTGACCGGGGCGGCGCCGCCACTTCCCGCCACGCGCGAAGGCGTCGCCGGTGGCCGCGGGAGCATGGGCGGGATGATGGGCGGCGGCGGCATGGGCGGACGCGGGATGGGCGGGATGATGGGCGGCATGATGCGTGGTGGCCGCATGATGGGCGGAGGCCACGAGCGGACCTACGACACGATGACGATCAACGGCAAGGCGTGGCCCGCCACCGCGCCGCTCCGCGTGCGGAAAGGCGAGCGGGTCCGGCTGCGGCTCATCAACGCGAGCGCCGAGCATACGCACGTCGTCCGCCTGGCCGGCCATCGCCTCCACGTCACCCACACCGACGGCAACCCGCTCGTCGCCCCGGTGGAGGTCGACGCCCTGCCCATCGCCCCCAGCGAGCGGTACGACGTCGTCGTGGTGGGCGAGCGCCCCGGCGCCTGGTTCCTCCAGTGCCTGGCGCCTGGCCACGCCGAGGCCGGCGAGCGCCTGGCCATGTTCTACGACGGGCACGAGGCGAAGCCGCCCGAGCCCGCCGCCGACCGCCTCGGCGATCTCGACCTCTGGCAGTACGATCGCGGCCGTGGCCGCGACGTGCTCCCGCCCGTGCGCGGCGCGACGCGGAGCTTCGACCTCACGCTGAGCGGCGGCATGATGGGCAGCGACGTCTGGACCATCAACCGCAAGGTTTACCCGAACACCGACCCCTTGCCGCTCCGGCGCGGCGACCGCGCCCGCGTCCGCTTCGCCAACATGAGCATGGAGGCGCACCCCATGCACCTCCACGGGCAGTCCTTCCGGGTCCTCGCCGTCAACGGCGCCCGCCGGGCAGCGCCGCTCATCAAGGACAGCGTCGACGTCGACGCCCACATGGGTGCGGTGGTGCTCGAATTCACGGCCCACAATCCCGGCGACTGGTTCTTGCATTGCCACAAGCCCATACACATGGAGGGCGGGATGATCGCGCTCGTGAAGATCGGAGCCTGAGCCATGCGCTCGCGGTCCTGCTTGGCGCCGCGCCAGCGTCCAAATGAACGTTTAGAAACCTTTCCCGGAGGGGGAAGGTCAAGGGGGTTCTCGTGTTGCTCGGGTCGCCGCGCGGAACTGAAGCCCCCATCGGAAAGGCCGGAATGCCTGGCACGAGGCTGCGCCGCCGGCCACCGCCTCCCTCACCGGTCCGTCGTCGAGATAACGGAGGAGAAACGCCGCGAGGCCGCCCGTGGTGTCGAAGTCGCTCCGGTACCATTTGAAGATCTTCGAGCAGACGATGCGCCCTTGCGAGCCGAGGGTGATTTCCTGGTTGACGAAATTCCGCGTCGCCAGGTCGAGCTGCGCATCGATCCCGGCAGTCCGGTACACGCCGACCGGGGGACAAGAGCGCGCCCCGCAGGTGATCGCGAAATGAATGCGCGGATCCACGGGACCGACGGCCAACGCCAGGCGCGGGTCGCGGCGGGCGAAGGGGCGGAGAGGTGGAATGATCCGGCGGCGGTTCCCCCGGAGGATGCCATGCTCGATCTCCTCGGCGCTGAACGTGAAGCCGGCGATCCGGTAGCTCACCCGGCCGAAGAAGTTCCAGACCTCCCACACGGTCCGACGAACGCCGAGCGAGATGATGCCGTGAAGAACCAGGGCGTTATACACGTTGATCCAGAAGGCGAGCCGGGCGAAACGCGTGCTGATGAGGGAGAGATCCACGCGCTGAAGCCGGCGCGAACACTCGACGACCTCGCGAAACTCCCCCGAGACGCGAAGGGGAGCGTAGTCCACACGTCCCTCCGGAGTTGTATACGTTCCCAGAAGAAGGAGCATTCGGCGCTGGAGCTCCTCGCCGGCCTCTGCCCCGACCGGATCGGCCTTGGCCAGCGGGGGATCGTTGAGGAGGACGCGACTCATGAACACCGTTACTCGGCCCCTCCCGGGGTCCGGGTCAGCGCCGCGCGCACGTCGAGCGGGACCCGGCTCAGGATCTCGAGCGCGCGATCCTCGAACGGGTCGGCGCCCGCGCGCGCGTCCCGGTAGGCCTGGAGGGTCCGCTCGCGCTCGTCCTGGAGCCGCTCGATCTCGGGGAGGAACGCGCGGAAGATCAGGTTGACGAACCGGACCAGGCGCCGGTCGCTCCGGTCAGGGCCGATCCTGAACCGTCGCGCATACGCCTTGATGGTCGCGGGCGGCTCCCAGGCGTCGCCGATCGCCCACAGGTTCACGGTGAAGAGCCCCTGGGGCCATCCCGTCTCCGCCATCGAGATCGCGACCAGGTGGACGGTGTGGTCGGGGAAGAGACGCACCGTGTGGAAGTGACCGGTCTCGTGCGTGACACCCGCGTGGGAGTGGTAGTAGAACTGGCACCGCGTCGCGCGATCGAAGACGCCGTACTCGCCTGGATAGAACGTCCACGGCTCCCGCGGCCGCCCGTCCGAGGCGAGGTCCATCACCGACGTGCCCGCCCGCTCCAGCTCACCGAGCAGGCGCGCCAGCTCCTGCGCGGCCGTCACCGGCCCGCGTAGATCGACGTCGCGGGATTGAACGCGGCCCAGGCGAACCAGAACGCGTCGACGTGCGGGACGGGCTCGAGCCGCTTCCCGGCGAGTGGGCCCTTGACCGCGTGGCCGAGGAGGTTCCACGCGCTTCCCGTCTCCCGGTCGCGGAAGCCGTCGGTCGCCGGCTCGAAGGTGAGCGCTCGTCCCCCGATCGCGGGACGGAAGACCGCGGTGGCGCCGACAGCCCGCGACTCGCTGATCTGCGCCCCGTCGAGCGCCGAGAGCGCGCCCGGCAGGTAGAAGACGACGATCCGCTCGCCACCGAGCGTGTCGTGAACGACGCCGAGCCGCGCCAGGACGGGCCAGGGGAAGGCGCGGGGCTCACGACCGACGACGACGCCGACGACGCGCTCCTTCGGGGGCCGCCGCGGGTCGGGCTTCCCGCTGAAGAGGAACGGGCTCGTGGTCGGCTGGTCGTACCCCTCGTAGGGGTTGACGCCGTAGCGGCGCGCGTGGCCGGTCTCGCGCGAGAGCACCCTGCCGCCGGGATGGGTCGCCCTCCAGTCCTCGTACGCGAGCGTGTTCGCCGGGATCAGCTTGAGCCGGGTGCCGGCGCGCTCCCCCACGATCGCGCGCCCCTCCATCTGCGCCCAGAGCGAGTGCGTCTGGCGGTCGTACATGACCAGGTCGCTCTTGTAGAGCTTGCCCGAGGTGCCGAAGTCGAGCGTGGCGCCGTCGACGACGCGGTCGAAGACGAGGCCGGAGTTGCAGAGCGGGCAGTAGGTGACGGCCACGGGCTTGCCGCCCACCGTGTCGTTCACGATCTCGTGCCACATGAGGATCTGGAGCGGATACGCGCGCGCGTCGCCGCTCACCTCGAGGGCGAGCACCGGCTCCTTCCCCTTGAGCCAGGCGTCGGCGGCCGCCACCGTCACGAAGGCTGGCCGGTCGATCGCCGGGATCCCGTCGGGCGGCGGGCCGCCCGAGACGATCTCGTCGAGCGGCACGAGCGCTTTCGAGGTGTCAGTCTTGAGCCACTCGGCCTCGCCCGCCGTCACGGCGAGGACCACCAGCGTCGCGAGGAGCAGCAGCGTCCGGAGTCGCACGCGGCGCTCCTCTTACAGCCGGGTCCGGCTGCTGCGCTCCACCCGCAGCCGATCGGCGCACTCGAGGAGCGCCTCGTACTCCAGCATCGAGACGAGGCCGAAGACCGCCTGCCCCTCGCTCCACGACACCGTCCGGTACCCCTTCCACTCATGGGTGAGGTAGTCGTGGCCCCGGTACGCGACGCGCGTCCCCCTGAGATCGGCGTCCTTCCCGGGAAGCGGGATCACGAAGACCGAGAGGAGCGTCGTCCCCTTCTCGTAGAGGAGGTAGGCGACCTTCCGCTCGTGCGTGTCGGCGAGCCGCGCGCCGACCAGCCGGATCCCCGACGGCGAGTAGTCGGGGACGATCACCCTGAGCCCGGCCCGCTGGATGAACCACTCCTCCACCTCGCCGCGGTTCCCGGAGGCGAACTCGGCGGGCCGCTCGACCTGGGCATAGGCGATGTGCTTGTCGACCAGCTCGCCGATCAGGGGTGACGAGGGCCGGAGGCCCGGGAGCACCAGCGCGATCACGAGCGCCGCGGCGACGGCGAGCGCCGGGGCGACGAGCCAGGGTCGGAGCGCGGACCGGCGGCCCTCCCGGCGAAGGCGAGTGACGAGGCGCGCCCGGAACTCGGCGGGCGCCGCCTCCCGCGGCTGGTGGCGGAGGAGCTGGCGGAACTCGTGCTCCCGCCGCGCGAGATTCGCGCACCGCGAGCACTCGGCGCGGTGGGTATCGGCCGTGAGCGTCTCCGTCACGCCCAGCTCACCGTCCACGTAGGGACCGAGATGAGCCTCGAACTCGCGGCAGTTCATTCGCCCTCCTTCATGTAGCCGTGCTCGCGCGCGAACCGGGCGAGCGCCTGGCGGAGGAGGTGGCGGCCCCTCGACAGCCGCGACATCACCGTCCCCAGCGGGCAGCCGAGCACCTCGGCCGCCTCCCGGTAACTCAGCCCCTCGAGATCCACGAGGACCACGGCCTCCCGGAACGGAAGCGGCAGCGCCTTCAGGGCCCGGTCCACGTCGCCGTGCAGCACCGTCTGGAAGAACTCCTCCTCCGGGTTCGCGCTGGCCGCGGCTGGAGCGGTCGCGCTCTCCCGAGACGAATCCCACGCCGGCTCGCTCTCCGGGACCTCGCGACCCTCCCGGCGGATGCGGTTCAAGAACACGTTCCGGAGGATCGTGAAGAGCCAGGCCCGGCAGTTCGTCCCCGGGTTGAACCGATCGAAGCTCCTGAACCCCCGGAGAAACGTCTCCTGGACGACGTCCTCGGCGTCCGCGCGGTTGTGCGTGAGCCTGAGCGCGGTCCGGTAGAGCGCGTCCAGGTGGACGAGCGCCACCTCAGCGAACTCATCGTCTCCCCCGGCGACTTTCCCCCAGTGGATCAGGCGCCCTCCGCTGCGTCCCTTTATCTAGAACCCGCTATGGGCACCTTCTATTCCCGCAGCCGGGGAATGTCCAGCCCGACTCGTGTGTTTGCCTTCGAGACCAAGGAGGTCCCTATGCGCCGAGCCATCGTCCTCGCGTCCATGATCGTCCCGCTGGCCTGGTGGGCCAGTCCAGCCGACGCGCAGGGGGGCCGCGTGACTGCCGTGTCCCGCGCGCCGTTCCAGCGCGTCGCCGAAGCGCTCGAGCAGGCGATCGCCGACCAGAAGATGGCGCTCGTCTGCCACGCCAATGCTCAACGCGGCGCCCAGGCCCGCGGCATCGCCATCAAGGGCAACCAGATCCTCATGGTGTTCCGCAACGACTTCGCGGTCCGCCTGCTCGCCGCCGATCCGACTGCCGGCTTCGAGGCGCCCATTCGCATTTACCTCTACGAGAATCCGGACGGCACAGCGACTGTCACGTATCTCCCGCCCGGCGTCGTGCTCGCCCCGTACCGCCATCCGGAGGTCCGGGCCATCGCGGCGGAGCTCGACCCGATCTTCAAGACCATCGTCGAGCGGGCGCTCGCGGCGCGCTGACTCAGCACCGCGCCATCCACGCCGTCTCGAGCCACTGGACGTGGGTGGCTCCCTCGAGACATGACGGCACCGCCAGCGGCGAGTCCCCCTCCTCCGGACCCAGCCGCGCCGCCGCGCCGCTGCCGACCCCGCCAGCCGATCCGGTGGGAACGGCGCCGTCGTCGACCCGTCCGACGACACAGGCGAGGAAGCTCTGCATCCCACTCAGCACGCCCAGGCGAGGGGTCGCAAGCGGCCCCGAGATCGTCGAGAGGAGCAGGACGGTGCCGACGAGCGTCCCCCCCATGCCCAGAGCGCCCCCGACTGGCCAATTCAGTCTCATACACACCGCCCTCATCACGGAGAACGGCGGGGCCGGTCGGCTTATTCCGGGCTGGGTGGTTCGACCTTCGAGACGGCGCCCCAACGTCGTCCGGGAATAAGCGCCGGTCCTGGCGGGTTTGCACTACAAGTCTGGTGAGAAAGGAGGTGAACCGAATGATCCGACAGGTGATCACCGGCATCGCAGTCGCGGGCATGCTGGGGCTGGGAGCGGGCGCGCCGGCGATGGCCCAGCAGTCCAACCCCTGTGCCGCGAAGAACCCATGCGCCGCAAAAGGCGCGAACCCCTGTGCCGCCAAGAACCCCTGCGCGGCGAAGAACCCCTGCGCGGCGAAGAACCCCTGTGCCGCTAAGAACCCCTGCGCCGCCAAGAACCCCTGTGCCGCCAAGAACCCCTGCGCCGTGAAGAAGTAGAGGGCCCGATGTCGGACCGCCCGGGGCTGTCCCATTCAGGGCAGCCCCGCGCTTTCTCCGGGAACGCTCCGCCTCCGTGCCCTACGGGAGTCGTCCGATCAGTTCGAGCAGTCGGCCCTCACGGAGCACCGTGATCGTCACCAGCGCCCCCGGGTGCAGGCGACCCAGGCGTTCCTGGATGCTCTCGTAGCTGGTCCTGCCCGTGATGGGGATCCCTTGGACTTCGAGGACGATGTCACCCCCGACCGTCAGGCTCTGCCCGTCGATCGTGGCCTTCATCGTGCCGCCTCGAAGCCCGATGAGGGCGGAAGGGGAGCGCTCCGCCACGCGCTGGACGAGGAGCCCGACGGGCTGCGGGAGGTTGAAGACCCGGGCGAGGTTACCGGCGAGGACGTAACCGTCCAGTCCGCTCCAGAAGGACCGCCGCTCAAGGAGCAGTCGGCGCGCCATGTTGGAGGTCACGACGAAGCCGAGTCCCTCGAACCCGCCCGACTTCGAGATGATGTGGCTGACGATCCCGATGACCTCGCCCGCCATGCTGAACATCGGCCCGCCGGAGTTTCCCTGGTTGATCGCCGCGTCCGTCTGGAGGAACTCCGCCAGCGACATCCCGCTGTAGACCGTGTTCGGCTTGTGGCGAGCGCTGATGTGGCCGACGGTCAGCGTGTGACCGATGCCGTAGGGCGCCCCGATGACGAGCACCTGGTCCCCGACCTCGACCCTGTCCGAGTCGCCGAGCCTCGCGACGAGCGCCCCCGGCGGCACCCGCTGGAGCTGGAGCAGCGCGACGTCGGCCTCCGGTTCGGAGGCGACCACCGTTGCGCCGACGACCTCGCCGCCGAGGAACTCGACGCGGATCTCGTCAACCGTCTGCACGACGTGGGCGGCGGTGAGGACCTTACCGTCCGGCGAGATCAGGACGCCAGAGCCGAGGCCGGAGACGTTAACCAGTTGCGACGGACCCTGAATGCTCACATCCCGCTCGCGCGTGCGGACGACCACCACCGAGGTGGTCACGCCCTTGAAAATCTCGCCGACGGCTTGCGCGTCGGCGCGCGAGAACGAGGTCGCGAGCGCCGCCAGTGCGGTGATCGCGATCAGCACGCGTCGCATCGGAGCCTCCCACCCGTTGCGGCAGCGGGCCACGGGAGCCACGGCCCCGGGGCTCCGACTCGAGCGTCACGCGTCAGGCTCCCGGAGCCGTCTGCGAGCGGCAGGATGGCGCCAGCGCGGACGAACAGGGGGATCCGGTCGACGGGTGCCGGGACGGTGACGAGGTCGGGACCCCGGTACCGCTCGCCCTCCCACCAGTCGATCCACTCCCCGTCGGGGACGAAGAGCTGTCGCCACCTCGCCCCCGGCTCGACCACCGGAGCGACCAGGAGGTCGTCGCCAAGCAGGTACGTGAACTCGTCGCGGTGGGCCCGCGCGTCGCCGGGGCTCGAGAGCGCGACGGGGCGCATCATCGGGCGCCCGGTCTCCACCACCTGGATCGCGAGCGCGTAAAGGTACGGGACGAGCCGCTGATGCAGGGCGGCGTACCGGTGGAAGGCCGCGAGCGTGGCGGGCGTGCTCCAGAGGTCGATCGCGGAGGCGCACTTGTCCCCAAGGTGATCGCGCATCACCGGGTGGAGAGCGCCGAGCTGCACCCAGCGGATCCACAGCTCCTCGTCCTCGCGCGTCCCCGCGCCGCATCCGTAATAGCCGCCGATGTCCGGCGCCCAGAAAGGGAACCCGGACACACTGCCGTTCAGCGCGGCGCGCAGCGCCGCGGGCATCCCGCTCCGCGGGCTCCAGCTGAAGGCGTTGTCGCACGGCCAGGCGACCGGCGTGTCGCGCTGGGAGCCCGTGAACCCGGCGCGCATGAGGCTCACGTAGTCCGGACGCACGCGAAGAGCCGCGGCCCGGGTCGCCCGCGCGTACGCGCCCGGGTAGGCGTTCCGGGCCGCGGCGCCGCGGATGCCAGAGAAGTAGACGCCGTCCTCCGGCGCGTCGTCCCCGCCGTCCTGCATCCAGCCGTCGAGACCGAGGTCGGTGAGGGTCGAGGCGGCGAGCCCCTGCCACCAGCGGACCGCCTCGGGGTTCGTGAAGTCGAGCAGCGCCACCCGACGGCCCTGCATGCCGTCCTTCAGGTAGGGCTGGCCGCGCGCGTCGCGGACGAAGTACCCGCGCGCGGCGCCGACCCCGAAGAGCGTCGAGTCCGTCGGGAACTCGGGGCTCATGTAGCCGAGCATGCGATAGCCGAGGGCGCGCAGCCGCCGGGTCAGGCGTGCGAGGTCAGGATACGGGCCGGGCGTCATCGCGCGATAGACCCAGGGTCTCCACCCGAGGTGTCGGATCTCGTCCACCATGTCGTAGGACCAGAGGGCGGTGACGGGAATCCCCTCCCGCCGCAGCCGCTCGGCTTCCGCCAGCACCCGCTCCTCCCCACCGAGCACCGTCTTCCAGACGCCGAAGGCCCAGAGGGGCGGCAGTGCCGGGGTCCCCGCGGTCTTCGCGTGCTCGGCGATCACGTCGAGCGGCGTCGCCCCGGTGAAGACCGTGAAGCCGAGGGTCGGGCCCACGACCTTGAAGATCGCGGCGTCCGGACGGACGGTCGCGAGCTGGAACACGCTTTCGTCCGCCCCGTGCACCGCGACGCCGTAGGCGCGAGTGCTAACGAAGAACGGGACCGCGACGTGGTTGCCCCGGGGCTCGAGCGTGTCGAGCTGCGCCTGGACACGGCTCCGGACCTCGCTGCGCCGCGCGTCGAGCGGACCGTACCGGGCGCCGAGGCCCAGGTAGTGCTCGTCGGGCGCCGACCGGAGCCCCTCGGCCACCTCCAGCACCCCGCGCGACGGTCGTGGAGTCACACGCACCGACACGGTCGCCGACGAGGGGAAGCGGACCTGAATCTCGACCCGCCGGCCCGACGGATCATCGGTGGCGGCGAGGACGTGGATGGCGTCGCCCTCGACAGCGACGCCCAGCACCGAGCCCACCCGGTGCCATCTCCCGCCAGCGCCCGGATCGCCGTCGCGGCCGACGAGAAACCCGAGGGAGCCGACGCGCCTCCGCCCCCGCGGCTCGGCCGGGTACTCGTCCACGATCAGACGATTCGTCGAGGGATCTCTCAGCTCGAGGTGCCACGGATCGCGATGGAGAACCACGAGCAGCCGGTCCGTGCGAGCCTCCAGAGTGGACGCTCGGTGCAGGACGGCCAGCGGGGAGCCGGCTCCGAAGCCGGGCGCAGGGACGATTCCGACCGCGCCGGTGACGGCAACGGCTAGGAACGGCGGTAGTACCGCGCGAAGCCTGCCCATGGCCACCCCTCGGCGCCGGCACACCGCACCCGGTCTCGTGCCGGACGTCATCGTTCGGCTACTAGAACACACGATCGTCGGCCGACGATTCCCGGCGCCCCGCGCGGAATAAACGGGCGGCCTCCAAGGTTCCGGTGAAGACACGATCATCATCCGGACCCGAGGAGGGTCGTCATGGGATCCTGGTGCGGGGTCGTCTGTCTGGCCCTCGCGGCGCTGGTCTCCGGCAGCCCCGCCGCATACGCGCAGCCCGCCCGCGCGAGAGCCGTCACGGTCACCGGCAGGATCGTCGACAACATCTGCATGCTCGGGAGCGGCCTCCGGGGCGAGGAGCATCGCGAGTGCGCGATCGGGTGCGACAGGGCCGGGGTCAGGATGGCGCTGCTCGACGAGAAGGCCAACGTGCTCTACACGCTGATGGCGGACGCGCCGTTCGTCGACCCGAACGGCAGGATTCGCGAGCATCTCGAGCGGATCGTGACCATCAAGGGCGACCTCTACGAGGCTCCGGGCGGTCAGAAGGTGCTCGCCGTCAGAGAAGTCCACGCCGGGAAGCGGGAATAATCCCGCCGCCGCACCGTGTTCAAGGTGGAGATGGCTGGTCCCCGACAGCGGCTGGGATTTCGCTCGGTCGTGGCGGCCTCGATCGTGGGGCTCCTGCTTGCCCCGCCGACCTTCCCGAACCACATCGTCATGCACGGCGGGCCGTTCGGAGGCGTCGTCATCGGCCTCCTCCCCCACCCCGCCCAGCCCGACACTCTGTACCTCGCGGCGTTCGGGAGCGGCGTCTACAAGAGTCTCGACGGCGGCCGCCGGTGGACCGCCGCGTCGAGCGGACTCGACGATCTCACGGTGCTGACCCTCGCCATGGCTCCCCGGGAGCCGGCTGTCCTGTACGCGGGAACCGACTCGGGCGTGTTCGTCTCCCGTGACGCAGGGGCCACGTGGCGCAGGACGGGATCCGGGGCTTCGGACAGGAACATCCGCAGCCTGGCCGTCGTTCCCGGGCGTCCCACCGTGCTCTACGCCGCGACCGATCGAGGGGTCCTCTGGAGCTGGGACCAGGGAGCGACGTGGGCCCCGCGCAGCTTCGGATCGGTGCCCCGCGATCTCCGCGTCATCCGTGTCGACCCGAGCAATCCAGCCCGACTGTTCGCCGCAGGGTTCGGCGGCGTCGTCAGAAGCGACGACGAGGGCCGGCGCTGGAGGACCGCCAGCAGCGGCCTCGCCGACCTCCGGGTGAGAGCGCTGGCGATCGATCCGAGCCGGTCCGAGGTCCTCTACGCTGGCACGGCCGGCGCGGGTGTCTTCACGAGCACGGACGGCGGCGGTCGCTGGCGCTCCTTCAACGAGGGCTTGCGGAACCTCACCGTGCTCTCCCTGCTCGTGACGCTCGAGGGCGAGCGCCTCGCGGGAACGGTCGGCGGCGTCTACCGCCGGGGACCCGGCGGAGCCGCGTGGGAGCTGGTAGGCGAGGAGATCCTCACGCTCACGATCACCTTCGTCGCCTCGAGCCCGCACCGGCCTGGCACGATCTACGCCGGGACAGGCGGACTCCTCTTCGTCAGCGAGAACTCCGGTCGCCACTGGCGGGAGCTGGCGGTGTCGGTGGCCGCCGCGCCCGCCCCCCTGGCGACTTCTGCCGCGGAGGCACACTCCCGGAACGAAAGGAGGTGACGTCGGATGAGGATTTCGGTGGCCTTGGGCCTCGTGGTCATGCAGGTGGCGCTGCTTGTCGGCCCCGCCTTCGCCCAACAGAAGAAGGAGATCAAGCCCGGCGTGTACATGGAGACGCTGAAACCGGGCGACAGCATCGATGCCTCGGTGACGCGGGGCCGCAAGCTGTTCAACGATCTCGGGTGCGCGGGCTGTCATCCGCGAGGCGGGACGATCGGTGGAACCGCTCAGATGGTCGACGGGACCCGGATGCCGATCCCGATCCCGGACCTCCGCGGAGCGGCCAACCATTACCCGCGGATCGCTGGTCCCGGATACGTCGCGACGATCGGGATACTCAACGACATGTGAAACACGGTCTTCCTCGGCCGTGAGCCGATGGATCCGAACTCTCAGCAGTACATCGACCTGGAGGCGTACGTCACGTCGCTCACTCCGGAGCGGTACAAGGCGATGAAGGAGTGGGAACAGAAGCGGATCGAGCTCGAGAAGAAGCTCGGCATGAGGTAGGAGCGGTACGGGTGGGCGGCGCACCCTCGCCGCCCCACCCTTCTTCACGCGCCGGTCGGATACGAGGAGGGAAATGCAGGCGTGGGCACGGGGGGTGATGACCGGCTGCATCGCCGTCGCGCTGGCGGGTTCGGTCGGAGGAGCGCAGATGGCTGGCGAGGCGGACCTCGCGCTCGGCGAAAGCGTGTACAAGGAGATCTGCTTCGCCTGCCACGGGGGGACGGGGGACGGCCGGGGCCCCTCCTGGCTCAACACGATGCCGCGCCCTCAGGTGTTCACGGACACGAACTACATGTCGCGTCTGACGGACCTGTACCTGTTCGAGGTCGTCAAGTACGGCAAGCTCGCGGTGCTCAAGCGGGAAGTCAAGGGGTCGCCGCTCGAGTCCCTGGCCATGCCCTCGTTCGGCCACCTCTTCGACGACGCGCAGATCCGGGAACTGATCGCGTTCGAGCGGGCGTTCCGGGCGGGAGCGCCCCAATCGGCCGAGATGCGCGAGATCTTCGACGACTCCTGCGTGCCGTGTCATGGCAAGGAGGGACGGGGGGACGGGCCGCGCGCGAGCCCCGAGCAGCCGGCGCCCCTGCGCTTCGTGAGCGACGCACAGCCGGCGCCCGCGGACTACCACGACCCGCTGTTCATGGATCGTTTCTCGGACGACTATCTCCTCGCGCTGATCAAGCACGGCCGCGTGGGCGCGACCGAGACCGCGGGGTTCGACACGATGAAGCCCTACGGCCACATCCTGTCCGACGAGGAGATCCGGGGCGTGGTGCGCTACGTCCGCGAGACGTTCGGCGACGGAAGGACCCGGTGAGGCGCATCGTCCTCCTGCTCCTGACGCTCCTGGCCCTCCCGGGTGCGGCCGCCGCCGCGGAGGCCCCGGACCCGTTCGAGGCGCTGGGGCTCGTACGCATGGACAGCGGGATCAGGGCGCCGGCCTTCTCGGTTCCGGATCTCCACGGCAAACTTGTCACGGTCTCGGCCGGGCCGGGGCCCGCCACGATCCTCGTCTTCTGGGCGACCTGGTGACCCCATTGCCGGAGGGAGTTTCCCTCCCTGGAGGCCCTCTGGAAGACCAGGCAACGCGAAGGGCTTCGGATAATCGGCGTCAATCTCTCTGAGCCTGCGGAGAGGGTGAAGAGCTACGTGGCCAAGATGAAGCTCACCTTCCCCGTCGTCATCGACGCGAGCGGGGAGGTGGCCAGGAGCTACGGCGTCCGCTTCACGCCGACGCACTTTCTGGTCGACCGGGCGGGCGTCGTCCGCGCAGGCGGCTCGGGGAGCAACGACTGGAACTCGGCACCGGCGCACGCCGCCGTTCGCATCCTGCTCGGGGCGAATTCCCACGAGCCAACGATCGCGCCGGCCCGGCGAGACCGGGCCAGCACGTTCCCCAACACGACAATCGAGAGGAGGTGATTGGAATGACCCGTCGAATCATCGGCATCGTGTCCGTGGCCTCCTTGTTGAGCCTGGCGTCCACCACGCAGGCGGCGGCGCAGACGGCGAATCCCTGCGCTGCGAAGAACCCATGCGCCGTCAAGTCGAACCCGTGCGCAGCCAAGAATCCCTGCGCCGCGCAGAACCCCTGCGCCGCCAAGAACCCCTGCGCCGGAGGAGGGGCTCGGGTTCCCGCCGTCGTCAGGATGGCGAAGGCTCAAGTCGTCGCCCTCCAGCCAGGCTCGCTCCAGGTGAAGACCGCCGAGGGACCGCTGACGCTCAGCCTCGACCAGCGAACCCAGGTGCGCCTGGGGCCTGCGCAAAAGGCCCTGGCGGACCTCAAGGTGGGACAGGACGTGACCGTCTCGTATGTGGAGAAGTCGGGGTCGCGCCGGGCCGCCTACGTCTACATCGCGCAGACAGGCGGAGCCAACCCCTGCGCGGCCAAGAATCCCTGCGCAGCCCAAAACCCCTGCGCGGCGAAGAACCCCTGCGCGGGCAAGAATCCCTGCGCCGGGAAGAAGTGAAGCGGCAGGCCGGCGGCTCGCGCGGCGGAGACCGCCATCGGTCGCCGCCGCGCGACTCCTCAGAAGAGCGGGCGGATGGCAGCAGCAACGTCTCGCCGGGTCGGGATCGCCTCACCGGGGATCAACAAAGCGTTGCCCTGGATACTGCCGTGCTGGATAGTCATTGCGGGAGACCGATGGCGAGAGGCAGGGCTGGCGACCAGGAGCTTGTTGAAGGCCTTCGGCGCGGCGAACCTGCCGCCGTCGAGGCACTCGTCGACCGCTATGGCGGGTGGATCCACCGCGTCGTCCGTGGCTTCCTCCCGTCGCCGTGGCCTCGTGGTCAACGTCAGGCCCCGGCGGTAGCTGGTACCCCCGATTGATGTTCGCAGCGCTGCTGCTGCTCGCTTCGGCCTCGGCCGCCTCATGCCCGGACCCGGAGGAGACGGTGTACGTGGCGGCCGGTCGTTTCTGGACGGGCAGTGACGCCGCCGAACGCCGGCTTGCGCTCACGCTCTCCAGTCCCGCCGTTCGCGAGGCACGGTGGTTCGACGCCGAGCCGCCGAGGCACAAGATTCCCCTCCCCGCGTTCTGCATCGATCGCTTCCTGGTGACGCAGGCGCGGTACGCCGAGTTCATCGCCGCAACAGGCCATCGGTCTCCGGGGATCTCGAAGGAGGACTACCTGCGCCAGGGGTTCCTGGTCCACGATTACGACACTGAGGTGACGCGATACCTCTGGGAACCCGACCGTCCCCCGCCGCGCCTGATGCAGCATCCCGTCGTGCTCGTGAGCGTCTTCGACGCCGAAGCGTACTGCCGCTGGCGTCGACCGACCTGGCGGCTCCCCATCGAGGCCGAATGGGAGAAGGCGGCGCGCGGCGATCACGGATGGGTCTTCCCGTGGGGAGACACGTGGGATCCAGGCCGGGCGAACAGCGCGGCGAGCGGCGCCAACGGCACCTCGGCCGTCACCGGCTATCCGGGGGGCGCGAGTCCATACGGCATGTTCGATGCGGTCGGCAATGTGTTCCAGTGGACCGCCTCAGTTCTCGAGAACGGACGCAGGATAGTCAAGGGCTGCGCCTGGGATGACGAGCCCGGTCTTTGCCGCCCGGCATTCCGTCACGGTCGCCCCGCCCAGAGCCGCCACGTCCTGATCGGGTTCCGCTGCGCTGGCTCGCCTCGCGTCAACGGATCGCGACGCGAGCAGCATGGGCCGACCCCGAATAACCCTTGACAAACCGTGGGCGCTGGCCGAGAACGGTCGGCAGCGCGCGCAGAACGGCGCGCGATACTGTCAGTCAGGCCTGTTGTCACAAGACAGGAGGGAATTATGGCCACTCGACTCACGCCGCTCAAGCTCGGCCAGGCAACGGACCCCGCCGTCAACGGCATCATCCAGTTCTCGAAGGACGGCTTCGGCGACACCCAGATGTTTGGGCTCATCGCCCGTCGTCCGGAGCTGCTCAAGCGCACCGCCGCCGTGTTCGAGTATCTCTTCGGTGGGGGTGGCCTCGTCGAGCCGTACCTCCTGGAGATGATGCGCATCCGCACCGGCCACCTGAACGCGTGCACGTACTGAGCGACCGTCCGACTCGCTCCGGTGAGCGAGCAGGTGAAGCCCAAGGAGCCGGCCATCGGCGTGTGCGACATCAGCCAGCGAACGAAGGCGGAGGCCCTGGCAACCCTGGCGCACAAGATCGATGAAGGGAGGCTCAGCAGACGCGAGGCGCTCGCCATCAGGCTGATCGACCGGATGGTCGAAGATCCCCACACGGTGACCGATGGCTTCTTCGGGGAGCTGAGACAGGCGTTCAGCGAAGACGAGCTGATCGAGCTGGTCTTCGCGGGCGCGCTCTTCATCTGGGGGAATCACTTCAACATCACGATGCGGGTCGACACGGACCCGGAGAGCGCGTACCCACACAACCTCCGCTACGCGACGGCGACGTCGCGCTGAGGAAGTAGACGGTCACCGCGGGCGTCAGCCGGACCGAAAGGAGTCGATCATGGCGAGAGCCGGTACCCGTATCCTCGACAGTGGCGAGACCCTCCCCGACCTCACCATGGCCACGGTCCTGCACGGACAGATCACCGCCCCGGAGGCCTTCGGGAGCGCGTGGGGGGTGCTGCTGGTCTACCGCGCCCACTGGTGACCCTACTGTCAGCAGCAGTTGGCTGCTTTCGAGAAGGCGCAGCCGCGGTTAGGAGAGGACGGCATCACGATCATAGCCGCCTCGACTGACCCGCTCGAGAAGGCCAAGGAGACCGTGGCCGCGCATTCCTTGACGTTCCCGGTCGGATATGGGTTGCCCCTCAGGGAAACGGCGGCGACGCTGGGCGCCTTCTACGAGGAGCGGCGGGGCTTCCTCCAGTCCACCGGCTTTCTCGTGAAGCCCGACAAGACGATCGCAGTGGCCCAGTACAGCTCGGGCCCAATCGGTCGCCTGGTCTGGCAGGACGTCGTCGGGCTCGTCCAGTTCTACAACAAGCAGGCCAAGTGAGGCGACACGCCCCGCTGACCATGCAGGAGGTCGCCAGAGACGCCGCCGATGCGGGTCGGCCTCGGGGACAATGGCGCGCCGTCATGACCACGATCGCGCTCCTTGGACCTCAAGGCGGGACAGGACGTGACCGCCTCGCATGTGGAGAAGTCGGGGTGGCGCCGGGCCGCCCACGCCGACATCGCGCAGGCAGGCGGAGCCGACCCCTGCGCGGCGAAGAACCTCTGTGCGGGCAAGCCTCCTTGCGCCGGGAAGAAGTGAAGCTGTCGGGATCGCCGCACCGGGGATCACGAGAGCCTCGCCCTGGAAATTGCCGCGCTGGATAGTCATTGCGGGAGACCGACGGCGAGAAGCAGGGCTGGCGACGAGGAGCTTGTCGAAGGCCTTCGGCGCGGCGACCCTGCCGCCATCGAGGCCCTCGTCGACCGCTATGGCGGGTGGATCCACCGCGTCGTCCGTCGAATGTTGGACGACTCGCGAGACGCGGAGGAGGTTACCCAGGACGTGCTCCTCAGCGTCATCCAGAAGATCGAGACCTTCAGGGGCGACGCGGCCTTCTCGAGCTGGCTCTACCGGATCGCGGCGAACGCGGCCTACGGACGCTTGCGAGCCCTACGCTCGCGCCGGGAAGTGTCTCTGGAGCCGTTTCTCCCGGTGTTCGACGACGAGGGGCGCCACGCGACACCGGTGGTCGATTGGTCCTCTCGGCTCGATGATCCCGCCGTGGCCGAGGAGGTTCGCGGCGCCATAGAGTCGAGCCTCGGCCGACTTTCAGAGCAGTATCGAGCCGTCTTCCTCCTGCGCGACGTCGAGGGGCTCACGAACGAAGACGTGGCGGCCGCTCTGGGGCTGACTGTAGCGGCGGTCAAGTCCCGCCTGCACCGGGCCAGACTCGTCGTCCGGCAGCAGCTCACTCGCCGGCTCGCGTCGGGTCGCTGACTGCCGAGCCTCCGAGGCCGTCAGGCCCGGAGGCGCTGGCGCAGGAAGGCGACGAGACGGTCCCGCAGGGGCGGTGGGAGATCTTCCTCTCGCAGCCGCCGCGCCGTGCTGACGGCGCCGCGGTACGTGTTGAGGAACGCCGTGCATTCCTGGCAGTCGGCGAGGTGGGAGGTGAGAGCCTCGGTCGTTGCCGGGTCCAGCCCCCCCTCGAGGTACTCCCCGAGCAGATCTACCGCATCCCGGCATCGGAGCATCGGCGCGTCCGCCTCCATTTGCTCGGATCTTACCCTTTGAGGGCTAAGAGAGCTCCTGTTTGTTCGGGGATTCACGAAACTTTGGCGAACCCCGACACTCGGTCGCCTCCCTCCTACGGTTGTCAGGCCACGCCGCCGGTCGGCGGGGTCGACGATCTCGATAGCGAAGAGAGGAGAGACAGCGATGAATACAGTTCGCGCGATCCCCTGGAGAGCGGTCCTCGGTGGTGTTGTTGGGACAGTGGTGATGACGTTCATGATGTACTTCGTCGCCCCCATGATGCTGGGCCGCCCGATGGACATCGCCGCTATGCTCGGCAGCCTGCTCGGCGGCTGGGCCATGGGCATGCTGATGCACCTCGTCAACGGGAGCATCATCTTCCCCTTGATCTACGCCTACGTGCTCTATCGCATCCTGCCCGGCGAGCCGTGGCTCAAGGGAACGATCTGGGGCCTCATCTTGTGGTTGGTATCGCAGGCGCTCGTGACACCCATGATGGGCGGCGGTCTGTTCAGCGCCAACGCGGGAGGCCTGATGGCCGCCACGGCCTCGCTGATCGGTCATGCGATCTACGGCGTCCTGCTCGGCGCGGTCGCGGGAGCTGCCCAGGGGCCGTCCGCATCCTCACCTGCCCGAACGGCCGCGTGAGGTCCCGGCTCCTCCTGGTGCCGATGAGACTTCCTGCGATCCTCCAGTCGCCCCTCACTCCGCTCAAGGAGCGGCTGAGACGGGCTGTCGCCCATGTCCTCAACCAGGAAGTCACCGGGTACGAGCTCAGAGTCCCCAACGACATGGGGTCGTTGTACCGGCACCTCCGCAAGGGGGACGTCATCCTCGTAGAAGGGCGGCTTCGTGTCAGCCAGCTCGTCAAGTACGCCGCCCAGAGCCAGTGGAGCCACAGCGCCCTCTATGTCGGGGACGAGCTGCTCCACCGAGGCGGCGGACTGCGCGACCAGGCCCTGGCCAACTTCGGTGAGCTGGCTGACCGGCTCCTCATCGAGGCGCTCACCGACGAGGGCGTGATCGCCGCGCCTGTCGCGAAGTACCGCTGGCACAACCTCCGGGTCTGCCGGCCATCCGGCATTCCTCCGGCCGATCTCGAGCGGGTCGTCGACTCCGTCATCGCGGATCTCGGCAAGCAGTACGACGCCCGGAATTTTCTCGACCTGGCCTTGATGTTGCTCTCTCCAGCGAAGTTCGGCGCGCTGAAGACCTGGACGCTGAGGACGTGCCTCGGGAATTGCACCGAGCTTCAGGTCATCTGCTCGGGCATGATTGCCAAGGCCTTCCAGCGGGTCGGCTATCCAATCCTTCCCGAGGGCCGGCACTATTCTCAGATCCTGCCTCGCGATTTCGACCTGAGCCCCAACTTCCAGATTCTCAAGTGGCATATCAAGGAACGGGGACGAGAACCTGCTGACGCCACAAGGGCCCCTTACAGAGCGACGAGGGTCAGGAATAGATTGCGCTCGGCGGGTGTTCAAGTCAGACAGGGCACGCCGCCGCGCGTCGACGAAGAACCTCGACTGAAGAGAGAGGTGGGTGAACGATGAACGTTCGAGAGCAGCCCCCAGCGCAGTGCTGACCTTCGACGCTGCTTGCCCTTCTCGTGTGGAAGGGGATGCGCGCAATAGGACGGCTCGCCTGGCGAGGCGCAACGCGCCTTGGGCGAAGCGGGCCGGTGCCGAACCCTGGGCCCGAGGCGCCTCTCGCCTTTGATGATGTCCGCCAGGCACTGAGAGAACGTGATCAGGGTTGACGCTCGCTTCTTAACGTCTCCAGCATGGGGGGTATACCAGTGATCAGACAGATCGTCTCCGCGCTCTCGGTCGCCGCCGTCCTGAGCCTCGGGGTTGCGCCCGATGCCCTGGCCCAGAAGGCCAACCCGTGCGCGGCGAAAAACCCGTGTGCCGCCAAGAACCCGTGCGCCGCCGGTGGCAAGGTGGACCCCAAGCTCATCACTCGCCCGGCGGGCACCAAGCTCGCCTCCGGGAAGGCGGCCGACCTCGTCAAGGAGGGCGAGCGCCTCTGGAACGACAAGAGGCTCAGCACCAACGGGATGTCCTGCCAGACTTGCCATCAGGGCAACGCGTCCTTCCAGGCGAGCTTCGCCAAGCCCTATCCGCACGCGGTCCAGATGGTGGGCGAGAAGGCGGGCCTCAAGCAGATCCGCATGGACGAGATGGTGCAGATCTGCATGGTGGTGCCGATGGCGGCCAAGCCCCTGCCGTGGGACTCCCGCGAGCTGGCCGCGCTGACCGCGTATACGGCGCAGGTGCAGAAGAACTTCAAGCCCGGCCAGGCGAAGGGCGCGGCCAATCCGTGTGCGCCAAAGAATCCGTGCGCGCCGAAGAATCCCTGCGGCGCGAAGAAATAGCACTTCCTCGTGCAGCCCGACAGGACGATCGCGGTGGCCCAGTACAGCTCCGGCCCGATCGGCCGCCTGGTCCGGCAGGACGTCGTCGGGCTCGTCCAGTTCTACAAGAGGCAGGCCAAGTGACGGCGCGGGCGGCGGCGCTCGCCGTGGTCGTCGCCGGCGCGCTCGCCGCGGCGCCTGCAGCCACGCAGCCCACGCGGATCCTCGCTGTCCCAGGCCCGATCGACGGCACACCGGTCTCGGTGGTGCTGCCGCCCGACGCGATCCGCGCCATCGACGCGCCGCCGTTCCTCCGTGGCGAGGCGGCCTCGCAGCAGATGACCGCCGACGAGCCGGTGCTGGGGCTCCGGCTGAGCGGCGAGGCCCGCGCGTACCCGCTCGGCTACCTCTCCGCCCACGAGATCGTCAACGACCGCGTGGGTGACGTCCCGATCGCCGTCACCTGGTGACCGCTGTGCTGGACGGGCGTCGTGTACGCCCGCCCGCTCCACCAGGGCCGGCCGCTGACGTTCGGCGTCTCCGGGATGCTCTGGCGCTCGTCGCTCCTGATGTTCGACCGCGAGAGCGAGAGCCTGTGGAGCCACGTCACCGGCAACGCCGTGTCGGGCCCGCTCGCCGGCGCGCGCCTGCGGATGCTTCCCGCGATCCACACGACGTGGGCCCTCTGGCGCGCTACGCACCCGGATACGCTCGCGCTGGCCAAGCGGTCGCTCGCGGCGGCCAGCCAGCCACACCGCCTGGAGTCGGACTATGCGCTGGGCGTGTTCGTCGAGGATGAGGCGGTCGGCTTCCCGTTCGCCGAGCTCGAGCGCTCGCCGCTCGCCCACGTGAGCCTGTCCGGGCGGCCACTCCTGGTCGTGTACGTCAAGCCGGCCGCCACCGCGGTGGCATTCCGGCGGGAGGTGGGCGGCCGGGTGCTGACATTCCAGGGCCTCGCGCCGGAGAACGGGGGCTGGCGCATAGAGGATCGGGAGACGCGGACCCGCTGGAACGCGGTGAGCGGTGAGGCCGTGTCGGGCCCGCTGGCCGGGGAAGAGCTGAAGCCGGTGCCCGCGACGCAGGCCTACCTCACGTCCTGGCGGACCCTCTACCCGGGCGGCCGCTCTTGGCGCGCGCCGCGCTGACGGGCGGCGTGATGAGTAGGCACGCCGCGGCGACCATCCAGGGGGTCGCCAAACATGCCGCCGATGCCGGTCGGCCTCAGGTGCAATGGCGCGTCGTCATGACCACGATCGCGCTCCTCGCGGGCGGAGCCGCTTGGCTCGCCGCCGACTACGGAATGCGGCACGGGGCGCTCTTTCTGATCGGGGCGGGCTGCGGTCTCGTGCTCTCCCACGCCGCCTTCGGCTTCACCGCCGCCTTTCGGGCCTTCGTCACCACCGGCGACGGCCGGGGCCTCCGAGCCCAGATGCTGATGCTGGCGGTGGCCACCCTTCTCTTCGCTCCCATCTTGTCCTCGGGACGGGGACCCGGCACGGCCTCGGGCGAGGCGCTGGCGCCTGCGGGCATCTCGGTGCTCGTCGGCGCCTTCTTGTTCGGCATCGGCATGCAGCTCGGTGGCGGCTGCGGCTCGGGCACGATCTACCACCTGGGGGCGGGAACCACGGCCCTGGCCTTCACGCTCGTGGGCTTCGTCGCGGGCTCCGTGATCGCGACGTTCCACATGCCCTTCTGGTGGGCGGCCCCCTCATTGGGTGAAGTCTCGCTCGGCGAGGCAGCCGGCTGGCCGGAGGCGGTCGCCCTCCAGCTGGTGGCATTCGGGCTGATCGCGGCGCTGAGCTGGTGGATCGAGCGCCGGCTGGGGAGGCGCCACCTGACGCGACCATCGATCCGCGGCTGGGCCCGTTTGGTTCACGGACCTTGGCCCCTCGCGGCAGGGGGGGTCGCGCTCGCCTGCCTGAACACGCTGACGCTCGTCGTGGCAGGCCATCCGTGGACGATCACGTGGGCCTTCTCACTCTGGGGCGCCAAGCTCCTCGGGGCGGCGGGCTATGATCTCTCGGCGGTGCCCTTCTGGACGGGGGACTTCCAGCGGGCCGCGCTGGCGGCGCCCGTGCTGGCCGACGTCACGTCGGTCATGGATCTCGGACTCGTGCTCGGGGCCGCTCTGAGTGCGGGGCTCGCGGGAGGCTTCGGCGCCGCGCGTCACATCTGGCCGCGCCGTGCGGCCGCAGGAGTCCTCGGCGGTCTCCTGCTCGGGTATGGGTCGCGGATCGCCTTTGGGTGCAACATCGGCGCGTTCTTCGGCGGAATCGCCTCGACCAGCCTGCACGGCTGGTTCTGGGGTCTCGCAGCCCTCCTCGGCACGCCGGTAGGCGTCAAGCTCCGCGCCCGCTTCGGCGTCGACTCGAACCCGTAGCCACGTGGGCGCCGGGTGTCGTCACCACACCGTCTCGACCAGCCGGCTCCGCCTGAGCCGCACATCCCGAGTCACGAGGGGAAGCCCCTCGGCACGCGCCGTGGCGGCGATGATCCTGTCCGCCGGGTCACGAACGAGCTCGGGTGGGAAATGCACGGCCAGCATCGCGATCGTCGGGGTGATCTCCTTGATGATCACCGAAGTCGTCCGGACCAAGTCGGCCAAGGCCGTCTCGGGTGATCCCGTCGGCAGGAGCCGTCCACGCACCATCCATGCCGCCATCTCCACGAGGCTGACCGAGGCGATCCCGAGACCTCCCGATCTGAGCGCGGCGCCGATCGCCGCCCTGGCTCGCGCGGAGAGGCGCTGCGGGTGCGCGGCGAGCCAGAACCAGGCGTGGGTGTCGAGGAGAATCACCGCGTCGCCTTGCGCGAGCGCCTCCGCCGGCGCTTGCCCTTCTGAGGCTCCGGGCCGAAGTGGGCCGCCCAGGGGAGCCGATACATGTCCCACTCCTCGATGGGCGGCAGGACAGGCGATTCTACGTCGCCGATGTACGTGAAGCGATCCGTCATGCAGCCGAAGACGCTCTTCTTCGGCTCGTCGGGCGGGACCAGCTTGGCCACCGGCTTGCCCTTCTTCGTGATGACGACCGGCGTCCGGTACTTCCGGACGTCCTCCATCACCCGC
Organism: Candidatus Rokuibacteriota bacterium; assembly: GCA_016209635.1. Taxonomy (GTDB): domain Bacteria; phylum Methylomirabilota; class Methylomirabilia; order Rokubacteriales; family CSP1-6; genus JACQWC01. The sequence goes on from JACQWC010000246.1 coordinate 30,561, forward strand.
AGGCACTTGGCCTTGAACTCGCCCGCCGGCATCGTCTTCATGGTCTCCTCCACGAGCTCATGGTCATGACGTCGTGACCATGTTAGCATCCCGTGGTCGGTGCGAGAGGCGGACTGAAGGTCGGCGGTCAAGGAGGTCCAGGCGGAGCAGCGAGCCGGTGGGTCGCGCGCTCGCGGCGGAGGCTCGGATGGGCCTCCGCCGCCCGCGCCTTCACACGAGCTATTTCCGGGCCTCGACCGCCTGGCGGTAGACTCCCAGCGCGAGCGCGTCGGCCGCGACGCCCCGCGCGAGCCCCTGCCGCACGAAGGCCTCGAGGTCGGCGAGGCTCCCTCCGTGGGTGGCGCCGTACGCGAGCGCCCGCGTGATCACCTCGATGCCGGAGGCGCCGATCCCCTTCTCGGCGGTCGCCATCACCGTCTGCTCGGCAGTCGCGACGGGTACTCCGGAGCGAGCCGCACCCTCGAACCCGATCAGCATCGCGTCAACGACCGCCGGGGAAAGCTTCATTTTCTCCCGTCCCCACTTCTTCAGGCGCTCGATGCCCTCCGCGACTTGCTTCTCCAGGGTCTTCTGCGTGTCGGTCGCCGCCGCGGCGGTCTCCTGCTTGGAGCACTTCCCCTTCTTGGCGAGCCCCGGCGGGCAGTCCTTCCCGCGCCAGCCCCGCTTGGCCCCCTGGGTCCACCCGGGGGGCTTCCCGCCCTTCCACTCCTGCCGCTCCTCGTCGGAGAGGCCCGGGGGCACCCACGCCTCGTCCTTGGCCGCCACGACGCCCCCCGACATCGCAACGAGGACCACGCTTGCCAGAAGCGCTGCCGTCATTCGCGCGCCCATCACCCGCTCCCTTCCCGATCGCACGCCGCTCGGCGTCGGGCGTCAAGTCGCCCGGTGACGCCTTGCCGGGTCAATTCTCGCACGAACGGGCAGCGCCGAAGCCGGGGCGAGCAAACGCGTTTCACGGGAAGGAGAATGGCTGGATCGGTGGTGGGCAGAGGAGGGCCCCACGACGCGGATCTCGAGCTGGGCCACGCTTCCTCCGGCTCCCCTACTTCTTCGGGAACGAGTCCTGGAACGAGACCAGCGCGGGTCCCTTGGCGGTGGCGAAGGTGGCGACACCCTCGGAGACGCGGATCCCATAGCTGAAGTCGCCGATCTTCTCCCACCACTCCTTGACCACGTCCGGTCCCTTCAGGCCCAGCTGCTGGAGGCGGAACCCCTGGGTCACCGCCAGCGTGGCCGGGACAATGGCCGAGTCCAGCACGCTCACGACGCGGACCACAGTGGAAGTCTTCGCCGGGACCCGGACGATGTCATAGACGGCCGGGGAGTTCAGCGTGAAGTACTGGCCCTTGGCCTCGAAGGCGTAGGCGAACCGGAGCTCCTCCAGCGTCACCGTCTGGCCGGTCGGGTTCGTCACGTTGAACACGAAGGCCAGCACCAGCGGCACGCGGGCCGGGGGTGGGGCATACGGGAAATAGCTGGCCAGCTCGACTCGATCCAGCTTGACCTGGGGTTGCCCCATGCCGTCGTCCATCCCTGCTTCCATGCTCGCGCAGCCGCCCAGCGCGGTCGCCGCGATCAGGATCCCTGCGAGCGACATGACGAAGCGATTCATGATTCCTCCTCCCGCCAGCGGAAGGTTCAGGACACCCACCGTTTTCGCCGTTTGTAGTGCTTGATCGCCCTAAAGCTCTTCCGGGTCCCCAGGTCCGTGAGACCCAGGTAGAAATCCCGGATGTCTGGGTTCTCCCGCATCCTCTCGGAGTCACCGTCCATCACGACCCGCCCGGTCTCGAGCACGTACGCGTACCGAGCCACCGAGAGCGCGAGCTTGGCGTTCTGCTCCACCAGCAGGATCGGAATGCCTTCCCTCTGGTTGAGTCGCGTGAGAATCTCGAAAATCTCCTTGATCAGGAGCGGCGCCAGCCCCATGGACGGCTCGTCCAGGAGGAGCAGCTTGGGGCCGGCCATCAGTGCCCGGCCGATCACGGTCATCTGCTGCTCGCCGCCGCTCACAAACCCGGCGATCACCCGGCGGCGCTCCATGAGCCGCGGGAAGTAGTGGAACACCATCTCGAGCCCCGCGGAAATGGCCCCACGATCATCTCGGAGGTGCCCCCCGACCCGGAGGTTCTGCTCCACGGTCAGGTGCTCGAAGACCCGGCGCCCCTCGATGACCTGGATGATCCCCATCCGCGCGATCTCCTCGGCCGACTTCCGGTCGATGCGCTCGCCCAGGAACTCGATGGACCCCTCGGCCACCCGGCCGTTCTCGTGCTTCAGAAGCCCCGAGATCGCCTTGAGCGTGGTGCTTTTCCCCGCCCCGTTGGCGCCGAGGAGGGCCACGATGCCGTGCGGGGGCACCTCGAGGGACACCCCCTTCAGGGCGAGGATGACCTCCTGGTACAGCACCTCGATGTTGTTGACCTTGAGCACGGTCTAGTACCCGAAGAACTCTCCGTCCCACTCCTTGGCCCACCGTGCCCTCAGGTCCACGTTCTTCACCAGCTCGAACTTCCCGCCCTTGACGCGGTAGATCGGAATCACCGAGCCGGGCCGGTGGTCGTTGGCCGTCAGGGTGATGGGGGGCCGCCCGAGGCCGGGGGTCCAGTCCTTCAAGGTCTCGAACGCTTCCTTGAGCCCGGGACCGGTGAGCTTGCCCGCCCTGTCGGCGCGCCGCATGCCCTCCGCCATCATGAGCACCTGGACCCAGGACTGGATAGTGCGGATCATCCGCTGCTCCTGGGCCACGCCCGGGTTCATCTTCTTCGCGTACTCGATCACCTTGTCCATGAGCGGCACCTTCTCGCCGTAGAACGCCGTGACCGCGATCCCCATCACCCCCTCGGCGGCGGGACCCGCCAGGCGGACCAGGTTCTCGTCGTACCCCCAGTTGTTGACGATGTGGTCGGCGCCCAGCCCGAGGGCGTTCGAATCGCGGATGGTCGCGGCCACGGACATCGTGGTGTTGCCGTGCCAGGCCAGGTGGGGCCGGAACGCCTTCGTCGCCAGCACCTGGCTCTTGGTGTCGAGCGCCACGAGCGACACGTCCTGGTCCGGGCCGACCTCGAAGCCGAGGAGCTGCGCGTGGTTCTTCAGCGCCTTGATAGGAGCGCTCGAGTACGGCGTCGGGAAAGCGTAGAACATGACGACCCGCGGCTTCTCGCCCTTGGCCCGCGCCTCCCGGAAGCGCGGGTCCTTCATCCAGACCTCGTCGAACCAGGCGGTCATGGCCGCGCGTGCGTTGGACGAGTAATCGGTCCCGTACACGAAGTTGTAGGGAGCTTTCTTCGGGTCGGTGAGCGCCGCCGCGAACGAGTGGGAGAGGTACGGGATCCGGTCCTTGCCCACCGTCGGGGACAGGGCCTCCGTATCGCCGGTGCCCCAGCCCAGCACCCCGACGACCCGGTCGAAGTCCCGGAAACGCTTGTAGGTCGTGATCGCTTCCGGCACCCGGTAGCCGTAGTCGTAGAGGTAGAGCCGGATCCTCTTGCCGTTGACCCCACCGGTATCGTTGACGTACTGGACGGCCTCGCGGATCCCCAGGGCGATGTCCTTGCCCACGTCGGAGGTGGGACCCGTCAGGTCGTTCAGCGACCCCAGCTTGATCTCCTGAGCCCAGCCCCTTCCGGCAGAGACCGGGAGCGCCAGGGCCAGCGCCAGCATCCAGAGCACCAGTCGCTTCATGTCGCGCCTCCTTGTGTCATTAGTACGCGAACGGCCAGAGGTTGAGATAGTTCTTGATCTGCTGCCACCGGTAGCCAAGTCCTCGGGGCTCGTAGAGCAGGAAGACCACGATCGCCAGGCCGAAGGCGGCTTCCTTCACGTACAGGAACCGCTCGCTCAGCGCGGGGTAGAACTCGGAGAGCGGGATGACGGCGAGCTTCAGGAGCTCGAGGATCACGGTGACGAAGATCGAGCCGAACACCACACCGTGCAGGCTGCCGATCCCGCCGATCAGGACGACGCCGACGAGCCAGAGACTCCAGGAGAGCGTGAAGTGCTCCGGGCTCACGAAGAGGAGCGAGGGGATCCACACGGCGCCGGCCACGCCGGCCAGGACGCCGGCCGCGAAGAAGGCCAGGAGCTTGTAGAGCACGACGTTCACGCCCATGGCTTCGGCGGCGATGTCGTTGTCGCGGATCGCGATCCAGGCGCGCCCCACCCGCGAGCGGAGCAGATTGGCCAGCCCCGCCATGCCGACAATCGTCAGGGCCGAAGCCAGGTAGTACACCTTGATCTCGGTGTCCACGGGCCACCCGGCGATGGTGATGGTGCCCGGCGGCAGGGAGAAGTAGTGCTCGCGCCCGCCGACGCGGCTCACGTAGTGCGTGATGATGAAGTCCACGGTGATGAACTGGGCGGCCATCGTCGTCATGATCTGGTA